>CAJQMX010000213.1 GCA_905479515.1 uncultured Parasphingopyxis sp. | reverse complement strand
ACCGGCGGCTGGTGCATCACTGCGCAAGCCAGCGCGAGGCGCTGTTTGAAACCCAGCGGCAGCGTTCCGGCATCGACAGAGAGGCGTTCACCAAGTTCAAAAATATCGACAACATTGTCGATCGCATTGCGCGCTGCATCACGGTTCAGCCCGTAGGCGCCAGCGAAAAATTCCAGATTCTGCCTGACACTCAGATCACCATAGAGCGAGAATTTCTGCGCCATATAGCCAAGCGCGGCGCGGGCATCTGATGATGCCGAGCGCAGGTCATGACCGACCACTGCGCCATCGCCCCCAGTAGGCGTAAGCAGGCCGCAAAGCATCTTGAAGGTCGTTAATTTGCCTGCGCCATTGGGGCCGAGCAATCCGAAAATCCGCCCTGCCGGCACTTCGAAGCTGATGTCATGCGCAGCGGTGAACTCGCCGAATTTCTTCGTCAGTCCGCGCGCCTCGATAGCCGGTCGATCGCCCGGCGGCACGTGGCGATAGCGCTCGGCAAGTGTGCTTGTTCCTTTGGGGCCGCCACCAAGGATCTCGATAAAGCCATCTTCAAAATGCGGCTGTGCGGGAACAATTTTGGTGATGGTCGGAAGGGCGAAATCGTCCGGGCCGGGTTTGCGCGATGCGGGAGCCATCAGGACACGGACGGCGCGCCCCTGGAGCGTTCCGTCCAGTATGTCATCGCGATCAAGCAAGCGCGTAAGCAACCGCCGTCGCCGCTCGTCGAAATCGGATATGCGAAAAACACGGTCACGGACCCGGCCGGTGAGTTCGCCGGGTTTGCCTGAAAACAGAAGTTCACCGTCTCCGAGCAGGAACACCGTGTCGCACCTTTCGGCTTCATCGAGATAGGCCGTTGACCAGAGAACCCCGATGCCTTCGCCGGTCAGTTCTTTGACCATCGACCACAATTCACGGCGTGAGATCGGATCGACGCCCACGCTCGGCTCATCGAGCAGCAGGAGCCGCGGCGTTTTGACGAGCGCGCACGCCAAACCGAGCTTCTGTTTCATCCCGCCTGAGAGGTTCCCGGCCAGTCGATGCTGGAAGCGCTTGAGATCGGTAAATTCCAGCAGCCGATCAAAGGCTGCCCCTTGTTCGTCTTTCGGCAATCCGCGCAGTTCCGCGTAAAGGCGGAGATTCTGGATGACGGACAGATCTTCATAGAGCCCGAAACGCTGCGGCATATAGCCCAGATCGTCGAGAAATTCCCCGGGCTGGCCGCCGAGGATGTCGACTTCACCGGCATCCGCTTTCATCAATCCGGCCAATATCCTGATCAGCGTGGTTTTGCCGGAACCATCAGGCCCGACCAACCCGGTGATCTCCCCCGGCACAATGGCTATCGACGCGCCGTTAAGCGCCGGTTCGTTTTTGCCGAACCGTTTGACGATGTCCTGCGCCCAGGCGACATGATCCGTCATGGCGCTTAGTCCTCGCGCGACGTGCGAGCGGCAGGGATGTGGATTGTCACTGGCTGTCCTTGCCGAAGCGCCTCGTCGGGGTCGTCGACGATGATGCGCAACCGATACACAAGATCAGTGCGCAGGCTTTCGGTTTCTACCGAACGCGGCGTGAACTCGGCGCGCGGAGAAATATAGCCGATGGTGCCATGATAGGTTGCCGGGTTTCCGTCCGCGCTGACCTCGACTGCCATTCCCGGGCCGATGCGCCAGAGATCGGGCTCGGCGATATAGGCGCGCACCCGCATCGGCCTGTCAATGCTGAGGGTCAGGATCGTTTGGCCGGGCTGAACAATCGCACCAGGCTCGTGCGCGCGAGTCACCACGGTGCCGGCGCTTGCTGCGCGTAAAATGGCGTCATCGGCGTCGAGCGACACGCTGTCGCGCGCGGCGCGCGCGGCCGTAAGCTGTGCTTGCGCAGCGTCAATATCTTCGCGTCTCGTGCCTTCGCGAAGCAGCGACAATGCCTGCTGCGCTTCGGTCAATTGGGCTTGGGCGCGGCGATAGTCTGCCACCGTCTGGTCCCATAGGTCGCGGCTGATGGCGCCCGTCTCGACAAGGTCTTCACGCCGCGCATAATCACGCCGCGCATTTTCATAGCCTGCCTGGGCTGCTGTCACGCGGGCTTGCGCCTGATTGACATCCTGGGCCCGATTTCCGTTGCGGAGCCGGGCAAGTTGCGCCTGTGCCTCGCCGATGCGGGCATTGGCTTCGGCAACGCGGCTCATGATTGGCCGTGTATCGAGCCTGGCGAGCAGCGCGCCTTCCTCGACATGTTCGCCTTCCTCGACGCTTATATCTTCAATTCGGCCGCCCACACGGAAAGCAAGATCGACCTCGCGGATATCGACATTGCCGTAAAGCGTCAGAGCGGTTCGGCCATTGTCCCCGATTAGCCCAAAGCCCCTTGTTGCAATGATAGCGATCACGAGGGCAGCCGCTATCGCGAGCAAGATCACGCGCTTTTTGGTCATGATGACGCTTCCTCTTCGGTTAATATGCTCAGTGCATGAGACCGCAGCCGTTTGCGAAGTTGTTGGCAGATATCATCGTCGAGCGTCTCATGGCCAAGGACACGGTGCACCACCGCCCGGCCTGCACGAAGCGTTAGCGCATGGCCCAGCAGAAAAATCGAAGTCGCCCGCGCATCGAAATCGTCGAGATGGGGCAGCGCGCCTTTTACCAGCACGACCAGCGTTTCGGTTACGTCACGCATCGCGCCAAGATAAAGCCGCTCAAATGCTTCGGTCGGCTGTTGCTGCTCGCGAATGATGAAACGCGCCCAGGGCTCCGACGCAGGGCTCAGCATCATCATCGCCAATCCATCGAGGATCATGAGCAGCGCTTCAACCGTATCGGGGCACGACGCATTTGCCCGTTCCCGCGCGCTGGCGAGAATGGGGCCCATATGCTCGTTCAGGCTTTGCGCAATATGATCCGCTGCGGCGAGATACAGGCCTTTCTTGCCGCCATAATGATAGGTGATCGACGACATTGCGGTTCCCGACGCAGACGCAATGGCCCGCGTGCTCGCGCCATCGAAGCCGGATGTGCCAAACTGATCAATGGCGGTTTGGAGAAGGAGTCGCTGAGCCATAATTCGTTCGAACGAACATACGCCAATTTATGGATATGTAAAGCGCTGCTTACGTCATTGCGCGGGTGGCGAAACCACCCACGCAATGGGCATGGCGGCAATACATACCGTACCCGACTTGCTTTCAAGGATGCAGAATTTCTGCGGCATAGTTCGGCCGCGCGTCGTTTTTGCTAATCCCGCGTTTCCAGATAGGCGATCAGGTCTGCGCGTTGTTGGGGATCAGCAATTCCTGCGAATATCATGCGTGAGCCGGGCACGGTCGATCGCGGATTCTCAAGATATCTGAACAGCGTGTCCGGATCCCAGGTCAGGCCTGAACTTGTCATGGCCGGGCTGTAATTGAAACCGGTTACCGAAGCTGCAGGGCGGCCGACGATGCCGTGCAGGGAAGGGCCTGTCCGATTGATGCCAGCTTCCAGTGTGTGGCATTGCTGGCAGCGCATGAATACACGTTCGCCAGCCTCTGCATTGCCGGTCAAACTGACGAGCGCGACTTCCGGATCGGCGGTTTGCGCGCTCGCCTCATCAGGCGTGTCTGCTGCGGTCTCATTGCCTTCGCTCGAAGGTGTTTGCGAACAGGCTGCGACCAAAATGCTGCAGCCGGCTATCAGGTGTATCGCATGTTTCACGGATTTCCCTCTCGCACAGTGTAAGTTGCCAATTTTCAGGTTTTCGTTTTTTGCCAGGGCAATTTAACGGTCGTCGAAACAAGATCCCACCCGCTACCGCGACCATAGCGCGCGTCCAGTCGCATGATCCAGCGATAGGAGAAAAAGGTGAACAATAGTGTCGAGATCAGCCCGGCAACGATTGGCACCGCATTTGTCGGCCAGGGTTCGCCAGCCAGGAAATTCTTCAGCAAATAGAAGCCGACGAACAGATACAGATGCACACCGATGCTGCCAAAGATGGCCAATTTCCGGTACAGCGCAGGCGTGCCCGAGAACGTGCCCATATGGGCGACAGAGCCATTATCAGACGACACATTCTCAGCTTTCGGCGCGATGTTTGTTTCGCTTTTTTTGTCAGTCACGATCAGCTCCTAGAATGGCTTAACAATGGCGAGGAAAAGGACAAATAATCCGCCGATCATAACCAGCGGGCTGGTGACCAACAAAAACCACCAGTGCCGGTGCACCGAGACTTCATAGCCTTGCCAGTCGTCGTTCCCCCTGAATTTGTGTTTTGCACCGCCGAAATGGGAGAGGTGATAGTCAACAATCTCTACAGGAAGAAACAGGCCGATCACGATTAACAGCTTCAGCATCAGCCAATCGACACTCGTGTCGAAACCACCAGCCCAATAGAGCAGTGGGCCGGTAATCAGCACGATGGGAAACGCGATGTGCTCGTATATCACCCCATGGTCGAAGCGTTCCATAACCCAGTTCCGCAAAGCGATAACTTCAGCGTCTTCCGGATTGCGCCGCCAGGCTTTGAAAACCGGCACCAGATAATAGGCATAGGCGACGGAAGTGCTCCAGACCCAAACCATTACTGCGGTGAGATGGACGAATTTCAAAATAGGATAATGTGTACTGAGAAATATTCTTATTGATTCCAGCACTAGCTGCACTCCCCTCGTTTAGACCCCTCCGGTATCAGGTGGCTAGCCAGCCCCCAAATAAATGTCAATATACTTGACTAATAATCTAATCTCTAGGCCGTAGCGAGGTACAGCCTGCTTAAGGCCTTGGTAGCCTCGGCGAGAGCAGAAATGGTCGTTTCCACTTGCTGCTACCCCATGATGCCGGTTCGAATATATGCAGGTCAGTGTCACTTCGTTCGGTCATTGATCCTCACAACCAGTTTACCGATCGCTTGCCTGTTGTGGACAGCTGCCAGGGCTTCCCGCGCATTATCGAAACTATAATAAGCTGAGATCGCCGGTGCCAGCTTCCCGCTTTGGTGAAGGTCGAACAGCCGCTTTATGTTGGCCGCTGCGGTTTCGGGGCTGCGGCGCGCGAATTCGTTCATGAGCACGCCAATGATCGAGCATCCTTTCAGCAGCACCAAATTCCAAGGCGTTGCGGGAATGCCTGCAGCAAATCCTACCACCAGATAGCGGCCCTGCCACGCCGTGGCGCGCAAAGCTGACTCGGCCAGCGCTCCACCGACCGGGTCGAACACGATATCCGCGCCATTTCCGCCGATCACTTTCTTCAGCTCACGGCCAACCGTTATTGCCTCTGAACTTGAAAGAAGGCCCGGGGGATATTGGACGATGTCATCTGCCCCATCCTTCTGTGCTTGCTCGGCCTTGGGTGCGGAAGAAACCGCCGCGACGACGCGGCATCCAAATGCTTTGGCGATCTGGACTGCGGCCGACCCGGTTCCTCCGGCCGCACCCAGAACCAGCACCGTGTCTTCAGTTTTCAGCATGCCGCGATCGATCAGCGCGTGAAAAGCCGTTGCATAGGTGGACATCAGGATTGCGGCATCCGCTCCGGCGATTCCCTCCGGGATCAGGCGAACATTGTTGTGATCGGTGCATATTTTTTCTGCGAGCCCGCCTAGATAGGTGAGTGCCGCCACGTGGTCCCCAAGTGAAAGGCCGGTTACGCCTTCCCCCAACCCATCCACTGTTCCGGCGACTTCCCCGCCGGGTGAAAAGGGGCGGGGCGGCTTTGCCTGATATTTGTCGTCGATGACGAGCGTATCCGGAAAATTGATGCCGCAGCTTTCTACTCGGATCCGTACTTCTCCGGGGGCGGGGACTGGTTGTGGAATGTCTCGGAAGACCAGCGTGTCGGGACCTCCCGGATGATCACTGATTAAGGCTCGCATTGATTGGAATCCTCCCGGCCTGTGTGTCTCAGACGCAATATGCTGCTTTTATATGTCAACAAGCTTGACATTAATTTCTCGCGGAGTAAATCTTGGAGAAACAAAAATTAGTTCGGGGAGATGGGTTATGTTGAACAATCGATTGATATCGCATTCATGGTTTGCAGGGGCGTCCGTAGTGGCATTGGCCGCGATGTCGCAGCCCGCTCTGGCGCAAGATGCCGAACAACAGGCAACAAATTCTGACAGGGCAAACGCCCCAATTATCGTAACGGCACAATTGCGAGCTCAGGAACTGCAGGATGTTCCGATCTCTATGGTCGTATTGCAGGGCGATGATCTCCAGGGTCAGGGCCTCGACAGCTTTGAGGAGCTGGCACCGACTATTCCAAACCTGACAATTGCTAAAACCCCCGGCGCACACATCATCGCGATGCGCGGTATCGGCTCGGGCCCAGGTAGCCCTTCGCTGGAGCAATCCGTCGTCACTTTCGTGGATGGTATTTATGGCGGCAGTTCGCGGCAATTTGCCGCACCGTTTTTCGATGTGGATCGCATTGAAGTTTTAAGGGGGCCGCAAGGCGCTCTTGTCGGCAAAAACACCAGTGCTGGCGCGGTGAATATCTACACGGCACGTCCAGGTACGGATTTCGGCGGCTATGTCACGGCCGATTACAACCTGTCTCAAGGCGGACCCACAGTGAGCGGTGCCATGGACATTCCCGTTTCGCCGAATGTCTCATTTCGCGTTGCTGGGCGGTATTCCGATGTTGACGGCTATATTTTCAATACTCTGACAGAACAGGATGAGCCCGGGCGGCGGGAGATTATCGGTCGCATTTCAATGCTTGCCGAGGCAGGCCCGGTTACCCTGTTCGCAAAGTTTGAACATGCGGACGTCAATGGTGACGGGGTTCCCGTTCAGGTTCGAACCGTCGCGGGGGGATTGCCGTTCGACTACCAAAAGGAATCGCGCCTAAATTTTTCGGACGAATATGATAATCTCACGACGGACAATGCGGTGCTTGAGGCATCCGTTGAATTTGGCGATTACACTTTCGTTTCGATCACCGGATATTCGGCATTCCGCAACGAGACGCGCGAGGATGCCGATTTCTATTTCGCCGATCTGGCCACAGCCGATTTCGACATTGACTATGAACAGATGTCGCAGGAAGTCCGGCTGCTATCGCCGACGGGAGAGACATTCGAGTTTGCCATTGGGGGCCTTTATCAGGTCGCCGACCTCTACGAGGAGCGAACGACCGGCATTTTGTTTGTGCCGCCAGCGAGCACATATCGCATTTTTGATCAGCAGAGCGAACTTTTCTCGATCTATGGGCAGGCAGCCCTGAATTTCACGGACCAATTCCGGGTGGTTGGCAATCTGCGGTTTACCCATGAAACCAAAGAAGCCGCCTATACGCGATTCCAAGGTCCCGCAGCCTACCTGCCGGAACGTCAGGGAAATGTCGTCGCTGCATTCACGGACAGTTTAAGTGAGGGGCTTTGGGATCCCGGTGCTGCCATCCAATATGATATCACCGATGATATCATGATCTATGGCAGCTTTAACCGTGGTTCCAAGGGCGGCGGCTTCCAGGGAGCCATTTCAAATGCCGTGCCGTTTTCATTCCAGTTCAATGCGGAGCGATCAGAGTCGTTTGAGGTCGGAACGCATATGGCCTTTCCCGGGCGCGGCTATCTCAATATTGCTGCCTATCATACCCAGTATAGCAATTTGCAGGTTTCGGTGGCCTTGCCCTCGCCAGATGGTTTGAGTGCTCCGTTCTTCACCGGAAATGCCGGCGATGCCACAACCTATGGAATAGAATTGGATGGGGCGTTCGAACTTTCACCCAACTTTTCGATTTCCGGAAACATGGCTTGGGTGCCTGAGGCCAATTATGAAACTTACACGGCGGGTCCATGTTACACCGGCCAGACACCGAACGGCTCCGCCCCAGGATCATGCGATCTGACAGGCGCGCGCCTGATCTATAGCCCTGAATTTTCCGGCTCTCTTACCGGGAATGTCACAGCGGACATCGGCTCCAACCTCGTTTTCACCGGTAATCTTACCGGACGGTTCCAGACTGACTCGATTCAAGATTTCACCGCGGATCCTCTCGCACGGCAGGACGGCTTTGTGAAACTGGATGCCCGAATTGCCATCGGTGACGTGGATGACGGCTGGGAACTGGCATTGATCGGACGAAATTTGACCGATCAAGCGTCGATTGCCTTTGCGGG
>CAJQMX010000212.1 GCA_905479515.1 uncultured Parasphingopyxis sp. | reverse complement strand
CGATCCCCTCCGCAGCGGTCATGATACGGGTGTTGGCCGTGCCGAGATCGATGGCGATGTCGGGCTTATGTTTTCTGGTCAGGATTTTGTACATCAGCAGATTTTAGACGGCATCAGCCTAGCTGTCAGCATTATTCGTGTGTAACATCGATATCCTGACGTGATAGACCTGCAGACATTTGTGTGCGGATATGAGCTTTGCCCTTAGGAAAATATGATCTAAGTCTGATGTTTAGCCTAGTCCGAAAAATAGTCACGAGCGCTTTGGCTCAATCAAGCCGCGCACAAATAAAAACGCGGCGTCTGGCCGAAGTCATGATTCCCTTGTTTGGAAAAGAGAAGGAACAAATGTGTTAATCGGATTATTTGCCGCGATTTCGGCAGCAGTGGCTGTTGCTGCAGGTGCTTTCGGGGCTCATGCTGCACCAGGACAACAGGAAGCGGAATGGTTGCGAACAGGCGGGCTTTATCAATTGCTCCACGCCGTTGCTGCACTGGCGATTATGGGCGTCGCTAGAGGTCCCGCGATCGTGCTTCTTGTCGGTTCTGCCGTTTTTGCCGTCACTTTATACGCGATGGCGTTTGGCGCACCACGGTGGCTAGGCGCTGTAACGCCCATTGGAGGGACCTTGCTGATTGGGGGATGGCTATGGGCTGGTTGGATATATTACCGCGGTTAGGATTTAAATTCATATTCAGAATGATGCGATTTCGTGGTTTATAAACACCGACCAAACTGAAGCTAGCGAACGAGGGTACGCTAGCTCTGGAAGGCGTTTTGCCGGTGCCAAAAGTTTCAATCTTCTTTAAACCTGATAGGAGTTTGTGGATGCACATCCGCAAACGGACTCGATCTATTCAGGATAGTCCACTTTATCCAGCCAAGGATAGAATTCCGGCATATTTTTTGGAACAATATTCGGGAAATTGGCGCTTCTCTTTACCAAGAAAGCTGTGACCCCAATAGCTTTCTTGACATATATCATAATATTATAATATAATAATGTTATGATATATGAGGGCCGGTTGGGGATGAGCGGTGTTGATAACAGTATAGAAGCACATGGAAGTTTGTTGAAAGCTCGGAAGCCCGCGGGATTTGCGTTCTCTATTCGGCCGTTAGAAATCCGGAATATTTATATGCTATCGATGGCTGATGCTCATTCAGTGACAGGCCGCAATCAAATTCGGTTCTTTGAACCTGAAGACTTTATCTTAGTCTTCGCAATCCCCATCGGCAATTTGGTTGATACACAGACGCTGCCGCTCGTTCTTATTGTTGCGGAAGAGTTAGAAAATTTTGGAGATACATCCATACGGGACGCCATCGACTCTTCGTCGATGCTTCTGTGTAATCGGTTAATCATCGTAACGCCTACCGGATTACTTGTTTCGGTAGAGTTTAGGAAACAAAGTTAGAAGGAGATGCGGACGGGTAAATCTGATCTGTCGCGCCGCTTTTTCTCGATTGGGGAAAGTCATGGCTAGTAAAAAGTTCAAGGGTTTTGGCGGAATCACACTTCATGCCGATGTATTTGGTCCAGAGGAAGCACCTGCGGTGCTCATGCTTCATGGTGGTGGGCAGTCCCGTAATAGCTGGACAGCTACTGCAAAAAGCCTGTCACAGGCAGGGCGTTATGTTATCGCGCTGGATTTGCGTGGCCATGGCGCAAGTGAATGGGCGAGCGATGGCCGCTATGATCTTGACGCTTTCGTGGGAGACTTGCAGGAAATATTGAGACAATTGTCTTCACGACCCGTCATTATTGGAGCCTCGCTCGGCGGCTGGATCGCAACCATTGTTTTGGGAGAAAGCAATACGGAATTGGCCGCCGGGCTTATTCTGGTTGATTCACCGGCGAAAATTGACCTCGATCATGCAATGCTTGTTGGTGATGAACTGAGAGCCCATGCCAATGAAGAAACCGGGCGGCATCCATTTGATCCCAAATTTGTAAACGGTCTCGATTTGCAAGAGGTCGAACGTCGGGTCCTGCTCGCCGCCGCCAATCTCAATCAACCGAGTTTGCTGGTGCGCGGTGCCGACAGCAAGGTCAGTACTGCGGAGTCGATTGCCACTCTTGCGGCTCTGATCAAGGGTTCCGAAACCGTTGAAATCAAGGAATCCGGCCATCTCATAGCGGTTGATCAGGCCGATACATTCAATGCTGTGCTGGTCGACTTTCTAGAGCGGCGCAGTCCGCGCGAAGCTCCCGAATTTGTGGCGGGTTCCGATCCTTATACATTGCGTAATGCTCTTGGTTGCTTTGCGACGGGAATAACCGTTGTTACAACTTCTGGCATCGATGGTGTGAATGTCGGGATGACCGCGAATAGCTTTACATCGGTTTCGCTTGATCCTCCGTTGCTTCTGGTTTGTCTGGCCAAAAACCTCAATTGTTTGCCCGTGTTTCAGCAATCGGACAGCTTTGCTGTCAATGTGCTGCACATTGGCCAGCAACAGGTGTCCAATCTGTTCGCATCAAAAACCGAGGACCGGTTTTCCGAAACCGGTTGGGAAGTCTGGGGCCTTGGCGTCCCCATTATAGAAAATGCACTGGCCAATTTTGAATGCAGAAAATATGCGGAATATGACGGCGGTGACCATATAATCCTGGTTGGCGAGGTGGTGCGCGTCAAGTTTGAACCCCGTCGAGATCCGCTGCTATATTTTCGCGGAAAATACCGCCGTCTTCATTTTACCTGAGAAACTGTCGACTTGCCCGGTCGACGAAGAATGGGCTCATTCTTGCGTCTTCCAGCTGTCGAGAATCTGGTCACCGCGTGCGAACCATGCACCGGGTTGGTCGGCCAGCCATTGCACCAGTTCCTCGAACGCATCGATCCGGTAAGGCAGGCCCATGATATAGGGGGTTAAATGCATTGGTAACATCCGTCCGCCACAGCTTTGCGCTTCCGTTGCGAGCCATTGATAGGCATCGCGGAACTGCTGGGCATAGCTATCCACCGATTGTTGCTGAACATTGATGATCTGTCGGTCGGACAATTCATGGTTCAGCGGAATGTTTACAATCTCCCGATCTCCGGAACGGAACCGATAGGGCAATTCATCATTGGCCCAATCGCACATATATTCAGCGCCAGCCTCTGCCAAAAGGCGCGGGGTATGAAAACTTTGCGAGCGCGCAATGGAATACCATCCGCGCGGACGGGTACCGGTGATGCGTTCGAGCGTATCGAAGGAATTTGCGATCAAGGCGCGCTCATCATCTTCAGCCAGGTCACTCGAAATCGTGCCGTTCATATCCGTGCTATGGGCGATGATCTCGTGACCGGCTGACAAGATATCCGCGATCAGCTCGGGATAGCGTTCTGCAATGACGCTGTTGGTCGCTACCGATATTTTTGCTCCGATACCGGCAAAGGCGTCGATCAGCCGGTAAATCCCGATCCGCGTGCCATATTCGCGTGCCGTGTAGTGGCGATAGTCGGGATAGGGAGTCTGCATATGGCCGGGTGCACGAAACGGCGTGTCATGGGGTATCATCGGGAAATATTCCAGACTGATCACCGGCCAGATTGCTACCTGCGCTCCATCGGGCCAAGCGATCGGCTTGCGGGTAAAGATGTTGCTATAAGGGTAATAGTCATGATCCATGCCGCGACGGCGTTTGGGGTACTGGATATATTCTGGCGCAAGCGTCATGCCACATCTCCCTTCATTTGTGCGCGAAAGCTGTCGACGATGTCACCGGCCTTGGTAATCCATGCGCGGCCGTCACCAGCAATATGTTCGAGAACATTTTCAAACGGACCAATGCGATGGGGCTGACCGATCAGATAGCTGTGCAGCGGAATACACATAACCGTCCCGCCTGCTCCAGCGGCCGATTCACCCTCGGCCGCCAAACGGTCATATTGCCGGATCAGCGTGTCGGCATATTCGCGCGGACTCATGTTGTAGATGAAAAAGCCGTAATGGTCATTGACCTCCAGACTGTAGGGAATGGCGGTAAGTTGGCCCTTGTTGACCCTGATGTCGGTTGGCTGGTCGTCATGATAAAGATCGCAGGTATAGTCCAGGCCATATTCGGCAAGCAGGTCGAGCGTGCGCGGTGTGTGGGTCAGGGCGGGGGCCAGCCAACCCCTGATCCGCTGACCGGTTGCGCGCTCCACCGTTGCGATGGAATCTTCGATAATCGCACGTTCCTGAGCTTCGTCCATACCGTAAGAATATCGGGTATTGTAAATCCCGTGACTGAAAAATTCCCATCCGCGCTGGTTGGCGTCCTCGACCACTTCAGGAATGTGATCGCACAAGGCGACCGACAGGCTCACCGATCCGGGAAAGCCATATTTGCTCATAACGTCTGCCATTCGCCAGTGCGACACGCGGTTTGCATGATCGCGGTGGCTATATCCGGTGACGTCGGGATGTGGTCTGGGCCAGCTTTTGCGGTGCGGATTGGCGGGTGGATCGAGTTCGTAAAATTCCAGATTGGGCGCGACCCATACCGCGCAGCTTTTACCCTCTGGCCATTGTATCCGGGGCCGCGGATGCGCTAGGCTGCGATAGGGAGCATAATCGTAAAGGTCCGGATCGGCTTTCTGTAGCTCGGCCATTATCGTGCCTCCAGCCAGTCTATTACGGTTTGCACCGGCTCTACGTCAGCATATTTTAACTGCAAATCGGTGAGATTGGCAAAGTGATAGCTTTCATGTTTGTCAGCGCATGTTTCAATTGGCAC
>CAJQMX010000211.1 GCA_905479515.1 uncultured Parasphingopyxis sp. | reverse complement strand
CGCGCCCGAACTTCAGCCCGTGGTACATGCAGCGCAGATCATCCCCTTCGATCCGCCCGATGGACAGGGGAGCAGCGCGGTGACAGCAGCGATCCTCAAGCGCGATCAGCGCGCCCTTGGTATCGCGGTAAAGAACGATTGGCGCGTTCATAACCATGACTTTGTGCTTGTCACCTGCGGCGATTTCATCCGCCCAAGCAACCATATACCAGGCACGTTTGATGAAGATATTGTCCATGTCTTCCCCCCCTTAAGCTTTGACGGTCATCGCTGTCCCAACCATTTTCGACGACCAAGTACAGCGATGGAATAAGAAACGCCTCATGACTTCAATGAGCCCTGCTTATTGTTCTGATTACAAATCCTAGGACATTGTGCGAGTCGGATCGTTGTTCTGAAGCACACTCGCAAACAGGCCACGCAGCCAGATGCTAGACGAATCCCCGTTATGCGAGCGATGCCAGAATTGCAGGATCTCAAGCTCAGGCACCGCGACCGGCAGATCGAAGACCGCGAGGTTTCCGATCTTTATTGCCATCTGCGCAACGGCTTTCGGCGCGACCGCGAAAGCGTCGATGCCTTCCAGAACGGTCAGAAATGTCAGGGACCGCCCGCTGACCATGTTGTGATAGCGTGGTATCCCCGCCTCGCGCAAACAACTCATCACCTGTTCGCGGACGCTCGAACTGCGCGCCAGCACAATCACCGGATGCTGGCGCAAAGTATCAAGAACAGGATGTGCCGCGACCGGATGGCCCTTTGCCACTAGTCCTACCATGTCGTGGGTATACAACCGTTGCTGCATGTAATCCCCGACCAGCGAGGCGTCTATCTCGCTTGTGACCAACAAGTCCAACTGATCGTACTCCGTCGCCTGCGCGGGCACCGGAAGCCAATGGAGCACACATCCGGGCGCTTCGGCGGCAAAGCGTTTCATGATCGGCCCGGCCATGACCATTTCACCGATGTCAGCCATCGCAACACGAAACTCACGCTTTGCGGTTGTAGGGTCAAAAGGAGCAGATCCCAAAATGTCGAACCGCACCAACCGTAGCACCTCGCGCACGGGGCCGATGATCCGGTGCGCCGCCTCGGTCGGTTGCATGCTGCGCTGATGAAAGACGAAAAGCTCGTCACCGAATTGGTCGCGCAATCTGCGCAATGCGTGGCTTACGGCTGGCTGGGTCACACGCAGCAAATCGGAGGCAGCGCGGGTGTTGCGCGTGTCGTAGATCGCCTCGAAGACCTGCAGCAGGTTCAAGTCGAAATTCTTTAGGTTCGCCATGGTCCTCCCGACGGCGTGCTCAGATCAGGTCTTTGTCTCTGATCCACGTATCAAGGGCCGCCGCTATGTGCCCGCTATTCTTCTCAAGCATCATGGCGTGGCCGTTGCCATGAATCCCCAAGCTTTCCAACCGCAGATGGTCCACTTCGGCACCGGCCTGGGACAGAAAATCAACGATACCGTGGTTCTCCATCGACATCCACGACGCCTCGGATGTCACAACGACGATGGGAAAACCGCAAAGATGGGGCAACCGCCGGGCAGGTTCTTTCTGCACAAGACAGGCGGCGGCACCTTCGAACGGTGCCGGACGCTCCTCCGTCGCGATATCCTCGGGCCGCGCAGCGGGCGGATCGAAGGTTAGCGGAGCGGCAGTGATCCCCCAATTCAGCGTGCCACTCGGCCGCGTCGCAAAGGGGGGGCCCACGGGTTCCACAGCCACGATCCCAGCCACGAGGCTCGGACGCGCGTCCGCCATTAGCCAACCGGTCGGAGCGCCCGCACTATGCGTCATCAGGATCGCCGGGCCGATGATATCCAGCAACTCGGCACCGCCGGTCTGACAATCCAGATGGCTCTGCCCGATATCAACAGACATTGGGCCGGCACTTGCAAAAAAGGTGTCAAAGGCCGGATCGCCCAGTTCGCCGCTTCCCGGCCATTGATTGTGCAATTTTGCGGTGGGGTATTGGCCGGGGTCCGCCTCTGGCCGAGAAAAGAGCTTCTCGATAAAGGCAGAGACTGGCGGCGGACCCATTTCGCCCTGCACAGCCGGGTGATGTGGCGCGCGGCCATGGCCGGGGCGGTCTATCACATAAACGGCATAGCCCTGACGGACGAACCAGTGCATCCAGCCTTCGCCACCCTCCGCCGTGCCGAGATAGTCGAGTCCCTGCCCGCCACCGCCATGTATCATGACAATTGGAACCTTGTGCCGCAGGTCCGAAGGCACCCAGTATTCGACATACATCTGACCGCGCAGCGCCATACCTGTGGGCAAGGCGACCTGTTGAAGCCCGGTCCAGAAAAACCCCTGCGCCGCAAGGTTCAGGTCACCAGAAGATTGAGCATGCAAATCCGCAGGCCGATAAGATTTAACCATGTTTCCTCGCAATTTGAACTTTTCCTCTGTGCGCAAGAGAACCCGGCGCGCAACGGGTCATCACACCGGTTCTTCGAGCGGCGGGGCAGTTTCCAGTGTCTTGGTGAACATCGCGCGCTCCAGTGCGACCTCCGGGTGATCCGGCAACTTGCGCATTCCCTCCAGCGCGGCCTCGAGCGCCTGACCCCCGCCATTGGCATGATAGATCAGCTTCTTATTGCTAGCCGCCTGCGGCGAGGCGTAGTTTTCAAACTTGTCCTTGCGTTCAGCGCTCCAGCGATCAAGCACCTCATCCGAGGCACCTTCAAGGATGATCGCCGCCAGCGTCGGATAGAGCGAATAGGTGTCGAACAGACCCGACGTCAGCCCCAGACCGCCGGTCGGGTTGGTCGCGTGAGCCGCATCACCCGCGAGTATGACCCGACCCTTGCGATAGGTCGAGGCCGAGCGCTGGTGCATCCTGTAGGGCGACGCCGCCTTGAGTTCGTAAGGATCATTGCCAGGGAAGATGCGAGAATAGGTTTCGGGCAGCCGCTCCAAAAAGGTCTCCTCGGGAAGCGAGGCATCCTCCATATAGGTGCAACGCCAAAGACCCTCGTTATCGATCTTGGCAATGATCGCGCCACTGCCGTCGTCAATCACCATCATTGCGCGGGCATAGTTGAACTTTTCGAAATCGTAATAAACATTCGTGGCTACAAACCGCTCGGGCCAAGTCATTCCGTCAAAGCTCAGCCCCAGAAGCTCGCGCACCGTGCTGCCTGCGCCATCAGCGCCAATGATATATTTCGCCCGGTACTTGGTAGAACCAGCGGGCGTCTGGGCAGTGACGGTTACGCCACTACTATCTTGCGTCAGATCGGTCACCTTGGTGTCGAATTCCACGGTTGCGTTGGAATAGGTCGACAGATGCTTCAGCGCGATCTCGGCCAGCTTGTTCTGACCCATATGCAGGTTGTTCGGATGGCGCACATGGCCATCCAACACCTGCAGGCCAAAGTCGATCCGCTCGCCGGTCTTCTGCACCAGAAAGCAGTAATCCTGCTTTTTAAAACCGGTGTTATAGGCGTCGTCGATGATGCCCAGCTTTTCGATCCCTTCAAGCACCGACCAGTGATAGACCATGGCGCGCGGCGAATCCGGTATGTCCGGCGCACGCTCCAGCAGGCGTACTTTCACTCCGGCCCGTGCAAGGCCCAACGCGTTGAGAAACCCTGTCGGTCCTCCGCCAACGACGATGACATCATCCATCTCCACTACTCCCTAAAAGATGCTATCGATCCGGGCCACGCGTGGCCCAGCGGTTCGGTTAATCAGAGTAGCCCTTCTTCGGTGAGCACCTTGCGGGCCAACCGGAAGCATTCTACGCCGCAGGGCACGCCGCCATAAATTGCGACAACATGGATGATGGCGCGGATCTCGTCTTTCGACACCCCGTTGCGGACCGCGCCGCGGCAATGGGTTTCCCATTCATGCGAGCGCATCAAAACCCCCAGCATTGCGAGGTTCATCATGCTGCGCGTCTTGGGATCAATCGTCTCATCACCCCAGCCAAAACCCCAGCACCAAGATGTCATAGCTTGCTGAAAGGGACGGGTGAAATCATCCGCCGCCGCAAGGTTCTTTTCGACATACTCGGGGCCAAGTGTAGATTTGCGCTTTGCTAGGCCAGTTTCGAAAAGGTCCTCTAGATCTTGCTTAAAGAAATCTTCCATGTGCGTTTCCTTTTACTATTTAATTATGAATGGGTTCGATGCCTCAAGCCATTCCCCGCCTGCCGGGACGACATCCGCGCCGCCGATGTAATGGCTGTATCTCTTAAGGCCGGTCATTCTGTCGTCCCTCATTGCAGCACATCTGCATCTAGCCTGACGGCGATGCCCTCGAGCCCCGGCCCGGCGGGCGGGTAGCGTTTCATGACCAACGGATCATGACCGGGGATCACCCCGTCCCTTTGACTCGCAAGCGCATAGATCCGGTCGTAGCCCTCTAGGGTGTCGGCCAAGCTGTGCAGGATCGGAAAGGACCTGCCTTGCTCCATATTCGCGTAAAAATGGCTCGCGTCAGAGGCCAGAACCATCCAGCCGCGCCGGGTCCAGACCCGCATGACCTGAAGACCTTTGCTGTGACCACCAACGTGATGCAACTCAATCCCCGGAGCCAGCTCCGTCGGACCGTCGTGGAATGCGACCCGACCCGCAAAGACCTTCTGTACCATCGCAACGACATCGCCTTCCTCGAACGGAGAGCGCAGGGCGTCGTGGCACATACACCGACCGGTGCAATAGCCCATCTCACTGTCCTGAAGGTGATAGCGTGCACGCGGAAACAACCCGTGATTCCCGGCATGATCGAAATGCATATGCGACAGCACCACATCCTCGACGGTGTCCGGATCCACGCCAAGACAACGCAGCCCCTCACCCGGATCGCGCAGAAGCTGACGGTTGCGCTTCCTGCCCACCTCGGCATCAAAGCCAGTGTCCAGAACATAGGTCCGATGCTCGTTTCGGATCAACCAGATGAAGTAGTCCAGCGGCATCGCAATGTCATGCGGGTCCCCGCCAAGGAAATTCCCGTCGGAGGTCGCGTTCGCATTATGCCCATAGCGGATGGCGAATATCTCGTAGGGTGTCATCAGCCGATCTCCTTCCGCGCCCACCTCAGGCTTGCTTGGCCTCTTTCGCGCGCAGCGTGACTCCCGCCCGCTGCTCGGCAAGCTCGGCGATACGACTAAAGTCGCTGTCTCCACCCAGTTTTTCGACCGCCGCTTCCCACTGCGTCAGCATCGCGGCGCAGGCAGGCACATCAAAGCCCGACTCTTTGGCCGTCTGGACAAAAAGGCGCGCATCCTTGCACATCAAGCCGGTTGAAAAACCGGTATCGAAAGAGCCAGTCAGCACGCGGTTCGGGAACTTGTCCATCGTTGCGGTGTTGCGGCCACTGCTGACGTTGATCACGTCCAGCATGACCTCGGCGTCGATGCCGCTTTTTGCCCCCATGGCCAACGCCTCAGCCGTCGCCGCCATCGCGGTTGCGGAAAGTATGTTGTTTACCAGTTTCATCATCTGGGCCAGACCCGCAGAACCACCGATGTAGAACGGCTTGCCGATCGATTCCAAGGCCGGACGCAGGTCGTTGAAATCTTCGCTCTGGCCCGAAAACATGACTGAAATGGTCCCTGCCACCGCGCCCGAGACCCCGCCACTGACCGGGGAGTCGAGCCAGCGCACATCCCGCTTGGCAAAATCCTGCGCCAACTGGCGGGATGCTTCGGGTCCGGTGGTGGAAAGATCCACTACCCGGACCAGCGCTTGCCCACTCAGATCCTCTGCGACCCGCTTGACGACATCCGGGGTCGGCAGAGACAGGAATATAGTCTGCACCCTCTCCGACATTTCTTGGACCGAGTTTACGGCAGCCGCGCCGTTCCGGGTAAATTCTTTAATGGCCGCTGGGTTGGAATCAAAAACGACAAGCGGGAAACCGGCGGCCAGCATCCGCTTCGCCATGGGCGCACCCATGTTGCCCAAACCGACAAAACCGATTTCTTCTTTCATGATGTCCTCCCTATACTTCGCACACTTCCGTCAGCGATCACCTCGCGAGATTTAATCTCCTCTTCTTAGTAATCAGAGTATTACCGTAAGACAATCTTAAAAGCTGAAAAATACAAAATTTTCCAACAACATTCTACGAAAGGTACCAGAACCGTCGGATTTTCCGAGGGAAAATATTGGTCACGCGATAACGGCGCAATCTTCACTCCATATTCAAAGTTACCCAAAGTTTTGCCAAAGGCGCAAATTGTTCAATGTAGGGGCGCAGAATTCATAATAATGTGACCGCGCGGGGTGTCATGCACTCTTTTAGAACTTCAGATAAAACGTACAGAGAGGATCCAAGTCGTTTGGTAATCCCCCAAAGTTCAGGGGATGGATTCAGGCGGCCAGCGCAACACATTGTAGACCTTTAGATTTGAAGAACTGTGCTGACGCGAAAACCAATACCGATGGACGAACAGAAGAAGTAAGTCATCTGGCGGGAGTGGGGGCATGAAACGCCGATGTCGGACATTGCGAACGTTATCCAGAAGCCGACGGCGGCGATTTTCTCAGATCTCCAATATCATGGTGGTATGCGACGACGCGAATGGCTGAGACGCGAGATCAACCTGCCGGATCAGCTGCAACAAAGCCTGACCTGAGACATGGGGCAGAGTTAACCGCAAAGCAAAAGCTCATCCTTGCGATGGAGATAACCGTCTACTTCGGTATATTTTTGAGAGCGACAAACGCAGCATTTCTGACATGCTCAACTGCAAGACGACGAGCCGACGCTCCATCACGCTCCATCAAGGCATCAACGACTTTGCCTATTTCTTTAACGGATTCTTCCAACCTGCCGGGCTGTTGAAGTGAAGTTGCACGCAGGAGAACTACTTTGGAATTCAGATGGCCAAGGCTCGGACCAATTGCAGAGTTTCCCGAACCTTCAAACAAACAAGTGTAAAAATTGTTCTTAGCTTCAAGTCGTACAAGTTTGTCGGTGGTCTTTAGGGCTTTCTTAATCTCGGTAAACGCTTTTTTTAGCTTCTTGCGGTCATTTTCATCGGCGCTTTTCGCAAAGAGTTCGCTGGCCAGCCCCTCAAGTTCCTCGCGAACGCGATAAATATCCTCGGCCTGCTTCAGTGACAATGTCGCTACAATCGGACCACGATGCGGAACAATTTCAATCAATCCTTCGGATTCCAGTTGCCGCAAGGCTTCACGCACGAGTGTTCTGCTTACTCCTGTCAGTTCACAAAGTTCTCGTTCGGGCAGCCTCTGACCGCCCACAAAATGCCCCAGAGCTATCGCGTTCCGGATGTTTTCGGTGACCACTTGTCTGAGGGGTGCTGCGACACGCTCAGCTTTCATGTCGTGTTTGGCCGGCAATTTAAGACTCATTGTAATGCCTAACCTCATATATCTAATTTTTAACATACCAGGGATGAGCGACAAATTGGAAGCGCTCGTCTGGGTGTCCTAAGACTAAGCTACAGACCAGCCCCCGTCCACCGCAAGATTTGCACCGTTGATATCATTGCCTGCACGGCTGCAAATCAGACCCACGAGCGCTACCACCGACTCCGTTGCTACAAATCGTCCTGTTGGATTACGCCCCACGAGATATGCAGACTCTGCCTCAGCCATCGTTACGCCGGTTTCCACTGCAAGGTTCCGGATTTTATCTAGAATAGAATTGGTCGGCACAGTTCCAGGGCTCACCGCGTTGCAGGTGACACCACTCTGAGCAAGTTCAATCGCAAGGCCGCGTGTCATGCCCAACATTGCGGTCTTGGTCGTTACATAATCAATCCGATTTGCGACACCCCGTTGGCCATAGATCGACGAAAGATTGACGATCCTACCCCACCCACGCCGCTTCATTTCCGCCACCACCAGACGCGACAGGTGGAAAGGAGCCGAGACGTTGACGGCAAGTGACATATCCCATTCCTCTGCGGTAAACTCCTCAATTGGATTGAAATGCCTAACGACAGCGTTGTTCACCAGAATATCCACTGGACCAATTTGATCGTCGATCTCAGCCATCATTGCTTCGATCTCAGCGACATTCCGTAAATCCGCACCGCAAAAAAGAGTGCGGACACCCGTCTCTTCGGCAATCCTTGCGGCGATTGCTTCTCCGGCGTCGCGCGGACCGAGACCATGTATCACGACATCCGACTTTTCACGCGCCAGTGCCTCGACAATACAAAGGCCCAGCCCCGTATCTGAGCCAGTGACGAGAGTTACCCGGCCAGCCAATGATGCTTTTGGCGCGTTGTTCATCGGCGAACTTACCATCAGAAGCGGGCGGACAGCAGCGAGGTGCCGCCATCTATGGCTATCTGTTGGCCGGTAATGAAAGAAGAAGCATCGGAGGCCAAATAGAGCGCCAGCGGCCTAATTTCATCAGTTGAGGCCATCCGTCCCAATGGCACGCCTGCTGAAAAGCGTTTCTGTACTTCGGGATCATGAACGTGGCCGTTCCCGATATTTGTAATAAAGGGCCCAGGGGCGATGGCATTAACCCTGACATTGCTATGTGCCAGTTCAATGGCTGCGGCACGCACTAATTGTGCAGCTCCAGCCTTGGCAGCAGCATAGCTGGCATTCAGCGCCGGTGCTGGACGAATGCCAGAAACCGAGGTGGTCACAATTATGCTGCCTGCCCCTGATGGACGCATATGTCGTGCAGCGGCCCGAATAGAATAATATACGGCATTCAAATTGACATCTATAGCTCTGAGCCAAGTACCGTCTTCTGAAGCTTCAATACGGTGCGCTTCAACGCGCTCGCCATCAGGCGAAAGCGTTCCGAATCCGGGGCCAGGATCGATACCCGCATTAGCGAAGACAACATCGAGACTGCCATGGCGGGCAGCGACATCGTCAAAGATCGCATCGAGCGCAGAGCGGTCTGTCACGTCGAGCTTTGTGCCGCGCACGTTATGGCCGGCTGACTTCATACGAGCGACTTCGCGCTCCAGTGATACTTCGTCAATATCCAGCATAGTTACCGCTGCGCCTTGCTCCGCCATGACTTCGGCATACGCCAGCCCGATGCCGCTTGCCGCGCCTGTTACGATAGCCGACCGTCCAAAAACCGAGAATGTCTCCATCAGATTCATTGCATGCCTTCTTTCATTGATGTTTGATAAGTCACTGCCCTAGCGACGGCAGCCAAAGCGTGAGTGCAGGGAAAAGGATCAGCAATGAAATCTTGATGATGTCAGCCAATACGAACGGCATGACGCCGCGGTAGACGTCCGAAAGCTTTGTGTCTGGCGCGACGCTTTTCATCACGAATAGATTCAAGCCAAAGGGCGGCGTAACCACTCCCAACTCTACCAACATCACCATCACGATGCCCCACCAGACCGGATCATATCCAAGACCTGTGACAACGCCTGCCATCGTCGAAGCGGTAATCATCATGATAGTCATGCTGTCCATCACGCTTCCCAGCAGCACAAAGACCACTGCAATTAGAAACAAGATGGAAAGGGGCGGCAGGCCGGTATTCAACAGATATCCGGTCAATGTGGTAGCCACGCCCGTCGATGCCATAAAAAACGTGATGAGTAGTGCGCCAATAATAACGAAATAGATCATCGAGGTCGAACGCGTCGTCTCAGCGGCCACGCGCCAGAACGATCCGCCGGAAAGCTTCCCGCGCAATAATGCGACGACAAACGCCAGTATAGCCCCGACTGCGGCGGCTT
>CAJQMX010000210.1 GCA_905479515.1 uncultured Parasphingopyxis sp. | reverse complement strand
CATGGAGAGTTTTGATGAAGATCAGTCTTGCCCCGGCCATCCTGATGCCCATTGCCATGCTTGCAGCCTGTTCGAGCGGTGGCGAGTCAGACGATGCGGCGGAAGCCGAAATCGAGACTGGCGCTGAGGCAGAGGGAGCGGTGGATGATCCTCTGGTGCTGGATACCGAAGCGGGCGACGGGGCGACGCTGATTGCATCCAGCGGCTCGGCAGTCTCGTTTGATCCGGAATGCCTGATCAGTGAAACCGGCATAGCGGGGGTCGAAAGCCCCGCCACCCTGAACGATTTCGTGGAGACTTTCCCGGCCGATACCGCCATCAGTTTCCAGCCCGCCTATATGGTGGATTTCGGCTCGTTATGCGCCCTCTCCGGCGGCGAGGAGGCGATCTGCGTGATTTTTGAAAGCTATGACGTCGAAGAGTATGACGGCGACATCGAAGTTATCGCGATGGGCGTCTACGCCGATCAATGCCGCACGGCGGAAGGTGTCGGCCCCGGAACCAGTATCGCGGATGCCGTAGCGGCCTATGGCGCTGCCCGCTTCGGCTTCAGCTATGACAATGAGAGCCGCGAATATGTGTCCTTTGCCGACGCGCCTGAGGCTTATAGTTTCCGCGCGGAGTCGGCGATAAGCGGTGCCAATCAAGACAATGCGCTAACGGTACCTGCAGGTCGCCATGGCGGTGACTATACTGGTGTGGAAGGCGACAGTTATTTCGAAACCATGGTCGCTCAGCCCGATGCTGAACTCTGGGAAATCTGGATCTCTACGCCTCATTAAGGCGCGGCATCAGCTCAACGAAATTGCAGGGCCGGTAGCGGCTGTCGAGCTGGGTGGCGAGAATGCCATCCCAGCCATCTTTTACCGCACCGTTCGATCCGGGCAGGGCGAAGATATAGGTGCCGCGTGCAACGCAGCCACAGGCGCGTGACTGGATAGTGGAGGTTCCGATCTTCTCATAGCTGAGCTGGCGGAACAGTTCGCCAAAGCCCGGTATCGGTTTATCCTGAACGCGCTCCAGCGCTTCCGGGGTGATATCGCGGCCGGTAAGGCCGGTTCCGCCGGTTGTGATGACACAGTCTATTTCAGGATCGTCGATCCAGGAATGCAGTCGTGACACAATCTGCGACATCTCGTCGCGGACAATTTTGCGAGCGCCCAGGATATGCCCGGCATCGGTCAGTCGGTGTTCAAGGATATCGCCGGAGCTGTCCTGTTCCAGATTGCGCGTGTCTGAAATCGTCAGGAGCGCAATTTTGATGGGCTGAAATTGCTTGGTTTCGTCAATCGGCAATGCGCGAGCCTCCCTGGCCCGAAAGGCGAACGGCTACGGCACCCGGTGCTCCCGGGAATCGCGGCCACATGCCTTGGGCGAGCGCGCTGAGGCTGGTCATCTCTTCACCGGCGTTGCGCTCATAAATCCAATAATTGCGCAGGATGATCGGTACATAGCCGCGCGTCTCGTAGAACGGGATGCTTTCGATATAGAGCAAAGGATCGCCGCGATCACGCAGTCGGCCTTCCCAGTTCGCTACTGCGCTCGGCCCGGCATTGTAGGAAGCGATAACCTTGGGCAGCAGGCCCTGCATGCCCGGGAAATCGCGCATCTGTTCCATATAATGCTGACCATATTCGATGTTGACCTCGGGCACGTTGAGCCGTGAGGCATCGACCGTTTCTCCGCGTTGCCGGGCAATATCACGGGCTGTTCCGGGCATGAGCTGCAACAGGCCGCGTGCGCCGGCAGGGCTCACCACGTCTGGCCGGAAATTCGATTCCTGCAGGGCATGCGCATAGACCAGCGAGCGATCCACGCGCCAACCGCCAACGGGCTGATAACCCGGCGCAGGGAAGCGATCACGGGCTGAGGGATGATGCGAGTTGGGCGCATTGCGCGCGATCCACAGCTCTGTGTTGGGCAGTTGTAGCTGGTTGGCGAGATCGAGCCATGCATCATGATGATGCGGATTGCCGATCGTGGCGCCATGCCTGACATAGGTTCCAGCCAGATCACGTTCGCCGATTTCAACGAGCGCCATAGCGCGCCGGGCATTCGAATGGGTCGCGACCGAGTCCCATCCCGGAGACAAAATCGCGCCCGGTGCTGGCGTGTCGGCTGAGCCAAGCGTCTGCGCAGCAAGCAGACCGTAAAATGTCTCGTTCATGCGGGCGGCTGTGCGCAGCAGGTTCTGTACATTTTCAGGGCGGCCGCGCGCCATTTCAGCGCGTGCTGCCCAGTACAGCCCAGCCGTCATTTTCTCGGTATCCGGGGCACGGCGGCCCACAGATGCAAAAGCGTCAGCAGCGCCGTCAAAATCGCCGGCACGCCATGATGCGAGGCCATCGACCCAGTCACCAAACACCGCCCATTCGCCTGAGCCAGCGCGCGCCTGACGCGCAAGCCGTTGCGCATTGCGATCGTCGCCAGTCAGATAATAGGACCAGGCAATGCGCTGGCGCACCTCCGTCAAACCTTCAGGGCTCAGATCACTGCCATATTCGTTGAGCAGATTTTCCGCTTCACGCGGGCTGTCATTAACGATCAGTGGCTGAACCCGGTTAACCAAAGCGCGCGCCGCGCTGTCATTACGGACTGGCCGAGCCGTTCCGCGGCGTGACGGACCGGGCATGCGACGCAATGCATGGGCGGCGGGCAAAGCTGGCGCATGATCAAGACCGCGGCTCTGGGCGAGTGTCAGAATACGCTGGGCGTCTGGCAAATCGGGAAAATCGTTCAGCAGAGCCCGGAGCGGCTCCAGCTCAACACGGGGTGATCCTGCTGCAAGATAGAGTTCGGCGAGCGCAACGGGCCGGAGAACGCCGCGCGGTGCGCGTTCGATGCGGTCTGCGGCGCTTTCCCATCGGCTGTTATGAATATCGCTGAAAATCTCGCGATAGGCTTCGCGTTCGCTGCGGCTGAGAACGGCGTCCATCTCGGATATCGCGGCGCTCGGGCCAGGGCTCGGAATGCGGGCACTATCGGCAAGTGCCGGGCTGGCGGTTGCGGCAATCAGGGCGGTCGCGGCAAGAAGCTTCAGTTTCACGCGGTCATTCCTTCAGTCATCATCTGCAGGTCCTTCCAGCTTTGCGCCTTGAGGCGTGGCTGCTGGAGCAGGAACCGCGGATGGAAAGTGGCGGTCACCGACACAGTGCCGCCATCATGGTTAAAATTGTGTTGCGATCCGCGACTTTCATTGAGGCTGGCCCCGCAAAAGACACGACTCGGCGCGTCTCCCATCACGAGGAGCTGCTGCGGCTGCGCCAGTGCCACATGATGGCGCGCAATCCGGGCGAGGGTTTCGAGGCTATTCTCGTCGATTGCGCCGCCGGTAATCCGCGCTGGCGACAATGAAACGATATACGCCGAAGCGCGGTCGCGCCCGATTGCAGCCAGCATCCGGTCAAACAACAGCCCGGCATCGCCGGATAGCAGCTGCCCTGCCTGTGCATCGCTCCGGTCGGGCATATCAACGAGAATCATCAGGCCGCTGGCCGGATCGCCAATCGTGTCGAGGCGGTCTGATACGGGCGCATCAATTGTGTCTGCCGTCAGCAGCCAGTTGCGCAGCCCCTCAAGGTCTCCGGGCAGTTGCACGGGCTTGGCGGGCGCATCGGATTTCGCAGTGCGGCTCTTGGGCGCCGCTGCTTTTGCTGGGGCTTTGGGCGCTTCAAGCCAACTGCGCGGCTCGTCGCCAACGATCACGTCAACGCCGGCATCGCGCCACCAGTCAATGCTATTTTCAATATCGTTGCTAATCGCTCGCGTCCTGCTTCGCTTGACTGTCCATAGAGTCCAAGGTTGACGGCGCGGTCAATCGCCGGGCAGTGACTATCTGATAGATTGGTTGCTGGCCGCGACGATATGAGCGAAGAGCGGTCCTTCGAAGGAGAAAGTGCGAAAATGTCCGAACGGGAATCCATGCCCTATGACGTCGTGATTGTCGGCGCTGGCCCAGCCGGGCTTGCCGCTGCGATCCGGCTCAAACAGCTTGCCGAGGAAACCGGCAAGGAAATTTCGGTTTGTATCCTTGAAAAAGGGAGCGAAGTTGGCGCGCATATCCTGTCTGGGGCTGTGGTCGACACCAAGGCGCTGGACGAGCTTTTCCTGGATTGGCGCGATTTTGACGACAATCCACTGACGACTCCGGTTACCGAAAACCATCACTGGGTGCTTAGCGAGACGAAGAAGTGGGAATTCCCGCACATCGCCATGCCGTCCTTCATGAACAACAAGGGCACATATACGGTCAGTCTGGGCAATTTTTGCCGCTGGCTTGCGAGCCGGGCAGAAAGTTTGGGGATTGAGATTTTTCCCGGCTTTGCGGCCGCGGAAGTGCTCTACAATGAGGATGGCTCGGTAAAGGGCGTCGCGACGGGCGATATGGGCATCGGCCGGGACGGCGAAAAGAAGCCCGATTACATGCCCGGCATGGAACTCCACGCCAAATATACCTTCTTTGCCGAAGGCGTTCGCGGGAGCCTCTCCAAACAGCTGATCCGGCAGTTCGAACTCGATGCGAACTCTCAGCCGCAAGTCTTTGGTCTTGGTATAAAAGAATTGTGGGATATCGATCCGGACAAGCATGTCCCGGGCCGCGTTATCCATACGCAAGGCTGGCCGTTGAATGACGCCAATGGCGGCGGTTTTCTCTATCATCAGGAAAATGGGCAGGTCGCACTCGGATTTGTCACTTGGCTCAACTATTCCAACCCCTGGCTCTCGCCGTTTGAGGAAATGCAGCGCTGGAAACAGCATCCGGCGATCCGCGAGATACTGGAAGGTGGCAAGCGTGTTTCCTACGGCGCGCGCGCTATCAATGATGGCGGTTGGCAGTCGGTGCCAAAACTGGCGTTTCCCGGAGGCGCGCTGATCGGCTGTTCGGCCGGTTTTGTTAATGTTCCGCGAATCAAGGGCAGTCACACCGCGATGAAGACCGGCATGATGGCCGCCGAAGCTGCCTTTGAGGCCGTGCAGGCCGAGCGATCCCATGACGAACTTAGCGCCTATGAGCAGGCCTATGAGAATAGCTGGGTTTACAAAGAGCTGCGGAAAGTCCGCAATACGCTCCCTCTGGTCGAGAAATTTGGCAATTTCACGGGTACTTTGCTGGCAGGCATGACGATGTGGGCCGAACATATCGGTATCCGCATGCCGTTCACGATGAAGCATCACCCGGACAATGAAAGCCTGTGGCGCGCCGATCAGGTCAAGAAGATCGACTATCCCAAGCCGGACGGCGTGATCAGCTTCGATCGCTTGTCCTCAGTATTCCTCTCAAACACCAATCATGAGGAAGATCAGCCTGTTCATCTGAGGCTCAAGGATCCGGATATACCCATCGATTATAATCTGCCCCTCTATGCCGAGCCTGCGCAGCGCTATTGCCCTGCTGGTGTATATGAAGTGGTCGAAGAAGACGGAAAGCCAAGGTTTCAGATTAATGCGCAAAACTGCGTTCACTGCAAAACATGCGACATCAAGGATCCGACCCAGAATATTAACTGGGTCACACCCGAAGGTGGCGGAGGACCGAACTATCCCAATATGTAAGCGTTTCCGCGGCCGGACGGCCTTGGCCCTAATATCCGCGCTGGTAGTTTCCGGCGCTGCACATGCAAGCAACCCTTACTCCGAATATGCACGCGCACGGGTCGCCGATGCCTCTGGCCAGATCGACGTTGCCGCGCGCGGATATGCCGCAGCGCTGAGCGATGCTCCATTTGACGAAACGCTTGCGGCTCGCGCCTATCGCAGGGCTGTGGCAGCAGGAGATCGTGTGCTGGCGCTTCGTGCAGCGCAAACCCTGCAAGATGCGGGTGTACTGCCGCCTGATGGAGAATTCCTGTTCCTGATCGAGGCTTTGGACGAAGGCGACTGGGCAGAATCCCGCCGCATAGTCGACCGGATCGAGGAACAAGGGCTGTTTGCTTCGCTCGCGCCTGTGATGCGTGCCTGGATTGCCTTTGGCGCCGGCGATGTGGATCCTCTGGCCACACTCGACTCAGGAACCGATGGCGGGATCGCTGCGGCCTATGTTCGGGAGCACCGCGCGCTTCTCTTACTTGCCATGGGGCGATATGATGAGGGCATAGTGGCCACGCTGGCATTGAGCGAGCTTGGCCCGCCACGTTTCCTCCGCCTCAGATTGGCCGCCGCAGCGCGTCTTGCGCAGGGACGGCAGCGCGATGAAGCCTTGGCGCTGTTACCCGGAGAAAGCCGGGCCGAAGTCTCTGCCCGGTCCGTAATCGAACGTCGGCGTTCGCTGCCCGGTGCGATAGACAGCGCATCTGAAGGCATTGGCGAAATGTTCGTGCGGCTTGCTGGTGAAATAAACCGGCAAAATGCGTCTCAACTTGCTCTCACGATCAGCCGCTTTGCGACATTTCTTGCACCCGACAATTCGGTTGGCTGGTTTGTAACGAGTAGCATCCTCTCTCAGACGAATCAGGATGAGGCGGCATTGGCCGCTCTGGATGGGGTTGGATCCCGCGATCCATTCTATTCCGATGTTCAGGATATGCGCGTTCAACTTCTTGCGGAAACAGATGATCCTGAGGCTGCATTGGAACTCGCCCGGTCGCGCGCAGATTCATCGAATGCGACGGCCGCCGATTGGCAGCGCTATGGTGAGCGCTATGCTGCAATGGAAAGCTATAACGAGGCGGCGGATGCCTATGGCAGGGCGGTTACGCTGGCGGGCGGCGAAGATGCTCCCTGGACCGCGTTGCTGCTCTATGGCGGCGCATTGCTTGATGCGGGGCGGTGGGAGGAATCGCGGCCTATCCTCGAACGCGCAGTTGAGCTCGCGCCCAATCAGGCCGTTGTGCTCAATTATCTGGGCTATGCGCTGCTCGAAAGGCGTCAAGATCTCGACCATGCTCGGGACTTGATCACGCGCGCCAGTCAGCTGAGTCCGGATAGCGCGTCCATTACCGATTCTCTCGGCTGGGTCTATTTTGTGCAAGGCGATCTCGAACGCGCCATCCCGATGTTGGAGCGGGCATCCATCGGTGAGCCAGCTGAGCCGACGATCAATGAACATCTGGGCGATGCCTATTGGGTGGCCGGCCGCCGCCGCGAAGCACGGCATGCATGGCAGGCCGCACTGGTTTCGGCCGAGGATGATTCTGCTCCGCGTATTCGCGAAAAGCTCGATATCGGTTTGACGGCCGAGACCGCTTCACCCTGATGACCGGCGAGCGTGGGGCATTGCGCGAAACTGCTTTTGCCAAGATCAATCTCGCGCTTCATGTCCGTGAGCGTCTGCGGGGCGGCTATCACAGGATCGAAACGCTGTTCGCCTTTTGCGAGGATGGCGATGTCCTTGAGGCCAGTCCAACGACCGATCTCAGCCTGTCCATAGACGGACCTTTCGCGGCGGACCTATCCGACGGACCGGATAACCTCATCATGCAGGCGGCTACGCAATTGCAAAGTGCCTGTGCGCCATCATCGGGCGCTGCGATCCGGCTGACCAAGAACCTCCCCATTGCGTCAGGGATTGGCGGCGGATCGGCGGATGCTGCGGCGGCGCTGCGTTTGCTGGCCCAGCTCTGGAATATTCCGGACGACCATCCAATGCTCAGCGAAATCGCAACAGGCCTTGGTGCGGATGTCCCGGCTTGCTTGCTGTCTCAGACCTGCCGTGGGGACGGGAAGGGGGATCAATTGCTCCCAATTTCGCTTGGGAATTCCCAGAGAGTCCCTGTTCTCCTCGTAAATCCAGGCATTGCTGTGTCGACTGGCCCGGTTTTCGCCGGTTGGGATGCAATCGACCGGGGAGGCCTTTCGCTTGCTGGCCTACCGCAACTCGATCCGGCGTGGCGCAATGATCTGACGATCCCGGCAAAGGCCCTGGCACCTGTGATCGGTGAGGCTCTGGCGGCGCTGAAAGCCTGTTCAGGTGCAGTTTTCACGCGCATGTCGGGTTCCGGAGCAACCTGTTTTGCCCTATTCAACTCTATCGGAGAACGCGACACGGCGGCGGAAACCCTAGCCGATAACCACCCTGACTGGTGGACGATGCGCTCGACCCTACGTTGATGCTTTTTGCGCGTTAACCTTGTTTTTCAGTCCTTTGGTAAGGATTTTGCGTACAATTGGGGAATGAACGGGCCAGGCCTTCGCGGCATCGTCCGCCAATGATCTACGCTCGCATCAGAGTCGTACGTCATTGAAACGGGCAGCGGCACTTCGGTGTAGCTGCCCGTTTCGTTTATGCGCTTGCCGCCGCGATGCGTTCGGCAACCAGCCTGAGCGGCATTGCCCCCTGATTCAGCACGCGTGCGTTAAAGGCCCGCAAGTCGAAGGATGCGCCCTGTGCAGCGCGCATCTGGTCCCGCAATTCGATCAGGCGTAGCTGGCCAAGCTTGTATCCCAGCGCCTGTCCCGGCCAGGCCATATAGCGCTCAATCTCGGCGACACAGGTGCTTTCAGGATTCCCGGTAACGTCCTGCATGTATCTGATCGCGCGTTCACGGGTCCATCGCCGATGGTGCATGCCGGTATCCACGACAAGGCGGACCGCGCGGAAAAGCTCGTCCTGCAAGCGGCCAAGATCGCCAAAGGGATCGTCTTCATAGGCGCCCAGCTCAGCCATCAGCCGTTCGGAATAGAGCGCCCAGCCTTCCTGATAGGCGTTGAAGCTGGCGATCCGGATGATCAGCGGCGCTTCCCCCAATCCACTGGCAATGGCGGTTTGCGTATGATGGCCCGGCACACCTTCGTGATAGCTGAGCGTTGGCAGGGCGAACCGTGCCACGGCAGACATGTCGCGCAGGTTGATCCAATAGGTGCCGGGCCGCGTACCATCGAGCGACGGGGCGTCATAATAGCCACCCGGCGCGCCGTCCTGCGTTGCCACGGGAACCCGCCGAATCCGCATGGGCTGCTGCGGCACAATGTCTGCAGGCAGGAATTCGGGATATCGATTTTCGGCATCGTTGACGAGCGTACGCAGATAGTCGAGCAATTCCTCACGCCCGGCATCACTGTCTTCGTAGAGGAAGCGCGGATCATCAGCGAGTGCAAGCATCCGCTCGCCAACGCTGCCTTGCGTCATGCCCTGGGCCGACAGCAATATTTCCATTTCCGATGTAATCCGCGCGACTTCATCCAGCCCGATCTGGTGAATGCTATTGGGAGACTGATCACTGTCCCCCAGCGCGAGGATGTTGGCCGCGTAAAGAGCTTCGCCGTCCGGTTGCGCCCAGATGCCCGAATTTTCCTGACCGCGTGGAAGTATGTCTGCGATTTGCTCCCTGAGGCGCGCATAGGCGGGCCGGGCCCGCGTTTCGAGCGCCGCGATAGCCCGTCGCTTCGCCGTTTCGCGCATGCTGTGGTCGATCACGGCATCGGCCATCCCCGTATCCAGTGCCTGGATCAGCGGATGGGCATCAGCAGGCCCCGCAAGAAAGGCATCAAGCACGGGGAGCGTTTTTGCCAATAGCGCCTGTGGCGGGTGGCATCCGGCGGCCTCGTCACTGCGGACTTTCTCGGTAATTCCGGCAAATGCCGTTTCGAAGCTTTCCAGTTTCTCAAGCCAGGCATCGATCGCATCGGGCGTGCGCAGCGATTGCTGCGATGTCATGATCGCTTGGGAATCAATATGCGGTCCGCTGATTTGGGAGACCAGATAGGGCAGATGATTGACGTAGCTGAACGGGTTGATGTGACCATAGGCTATGCCCGCTGATCGTCCTGCATTGGCAAGAACGGCTTCGGATACGGCGGCATGCAATGCGCTGCTGCTACCCGACGAACAATCGAGCGAGGCTATGCGTGCCCGGCTGGCGGACGTGCCATCCCTAAGCGCCTGCTCACCGGTCGGCGAATAATCGTTGAGCGTGCGAGCCAGCGGGCCACCATTTAATGAGGCATCGGCACCATTATAGGTCGCAACTTCAGGCAGCATCGCAAGCAGATGGTCCGCCTCCCTCGCCAGCACTGACCCGGCATTGCAATTCCGCGCGGCTTGTCCGGAAAGCGATGCGCACCCGCTCATTCCCAGAATTGTTCCTGCGGCAAGCCCGGCAATCATCTCGCGCCGTGTTATTTCGAAACCCATTTGCGACCTCCTGATTGTCTTTGGTGGTGACATAGAGGGCGCAGGACGGCAACTGGGTGTGATGCACGATGTTTATATAGAAGTGGCGGGCGATTCTGCCTCTGGGCTGATGCTGATTGCCGATCATGCGTCGAACCGGGTGCCGGAGGATATCGATCTCGGCGTAGATCTGTCTGTGCTCGACAAGCATGTTGCGGTGGATATCGGGATCGAGCGACTCTCCGAACTGGTTGCGCAGGGGCTTGGCTGCCCGGCAATCCTTGCGAATATTTCCCGCCTGGTTGTTGACCTGCACCGTGAGCATGACAATCCGGCCGCGACTCCAGTCCTCACCGATGGGCATCATGTCCCGGCGAATGCGGCGCTGGATGACGCGGGCCGGGCGGCGCGGATGGAGCGTTTCTGGCATCCTTATCATCACCGGATTTCCGCGATGATCGAGGCGCACAAGCCGCAAATGCTGTTCACGCTGCACAGTTTTACGCCGCTGCTCGAAACCCGCACTGAGGAAGCGCGCCCCTGGCAAACCGGTATCCTCTACAATCAGGACGACCGCGCGCCGCGCATCGCGATTCCAAAATTGCAGGCGCTTGGCCTCAATGTCGGGGACAATGAGCCCTATTCGGGGAAAGAACTGAACGCGACGATGAACCTGCATGCCGAGGCGCGGGGACTGCCTTATCTCGCGATAGAGGTGCGGAATGACTTGATCGCAGACGAAGAAGGCGCAAGGAACTGGGCCGAATTGCTCGTTCCGGTGATCGCCGAAACCCGGGATGTGCTGAGTTAAAGACTATATAGGGAATCACAGTGTCCAATCGTTTTGATAAATCGCAATTGCCCAGCCGCCATGTTTCGGTCGGCCCCTCCCGCGCGCCGCATCGCAGCTATTATTATGCGATGGGTTTGAGCGAGGAAGAAATTGAACGGCCCTTCGTCGCCGTGGCCAGCGCTGGTAATGACAGCGCGCCCTGCAACACCCGGCTCGATCATCAGGCGAATATTTGCCGCGAGGGCGTTGTCGCAGGCGGCGGACTGCCGCGCCGGTTCAACACTATCACGGTGACGGACGGCATCGCGATGGGCCATCAGGGCATGAAAAGCTCGCTGGTCAGCCGCGAAGTTATCGCCGATTCCGTCGAACTTTCGGTACGCGGCCATTGCTATGACGCGCTGGTTGGTTTCGCCGGGTGTGACAAATCCTTGCCTGGCATGATGATGGCGATGCTGCGGCTCAATGTGCCATCAATCTTCGTCTATGGCGGGTCGATCCTGCCGGGCCGCTTTCACGACCGGGATGTGACCGTGGTCGATGTGTTCGAAAAGGTCGGCCAGTTTGAAGCTGATGCTTGCCCGTTGCAGGAGCTGATCGAGCTCGAAAAAGTGGCGTGTCCCGGGCACGGCGCGTGTGGCGGACAGTTTACGGCCAACACCATGGCCTGTGTCGGTGAAGCAATCGGATTGTCTTTGCCGAACAGCAATATGGTTCCGGCGCCTTATGAGACGAATGATGATATCGCGCGTCATGCCGGCGAGCAAGTGATGGAACTCCTCGCGCGCAACATCCGGCCACGCGATCTGTGCACCAAGGCGGCTTTCCAGAATGCCTCCCGGGTTGTCGCGGCGACTGGCGGCTCGACCAACGCCGCCTTGCACTTGCCAGCCATGGCGAGCGAGGCCGGAATTGATTTCGATCTGTTCGATGTCGCCGAAACCTTCAAATCAACGCCTTATCTGGCTGACCTGAAACCCGGCGGAAAATATGTCGCCAAGGATATGTACGAAGCCGGCGGCGTCTACATGCTGATGAAGACGTTGCTTGCTGATGGACTGCTGGATGGCAGTTGCATGACAGTGACCGGAAAAACGCTCGGTGAGAATATCGATGAGGTTACGTGGAACCCGGACCAGAAGGTCATCTATGCTGTAGATGCGCCAATCACACCGACCGGCGGGGTGGTGGGCTTGAAAGGCTCGCTCGCGCCTGATGGCGCCATCGTGAAGGTCGCAGGGATGGAGCGGTTGCAGTTTACCGGCATCGCCCGCTGCTTCGACAGCGAGGAAGAATGTTTCCATGCCGTCGAGCAACGCGACATTGCCGAAGGGTCTGTCATCATCATCCGCTATGAAGGCCCCAAGGGCGGGCCGGGCATGCGTGAGATGCTGTCGACGACTGCCGCGCTTTACGGGCAAGGCATGGGCGAAAAGGTTGCGCTGATCACAGATGGCCGTTTCTCCGGCGCGACGCGCGGCTTCTGTATCGGTCATGTTGGGCCGGAAGCGGCTGATGGTGGGCCGATTGCACTGGTTGAGGATGGCGATCAGATCAGTATCGACGCTGACGCCGGGACAATCGATCTCGATGTGGATCCCGCTGTTCTGGACGAACGTCGTGCTGCCTGGAAACCGCGCCAAAGCGACTATCAATCCGGTACGCTCTGGCGCTATGCCCAGAATGTCGGCCCGGCCCGAACCGGCGCGCTGACCCATCCCGGCGCGAAGGCGGAAACCCATGTCTATGCGGATATTTAGCGCCTTTGCAGTGCTTGCTGTGCTTTCCGCCTGCGGTAGCGGGGAGCAAGACTCAGCGACGCAAAGTGCTTCTGATCCTCTGATGGAGGCGGAAGCCCAGGCACGGAGCGAACTGGCAGAAAGCGGGATGATCTATTGCGCGCTGGGCGGCGAAGCGAATTTCCGACCCGATTGCCAGATCGAACAGACCCAGGGCAATGATGGCATTGTGCTGACCATGCGGCATCCTGATGGCGGATTTCGCCGGTTGCTTATTACCGATGACGGGCGCGGCCTGATTGCTGCGGACGGCGCCGAACCTGCGATTGTGGAGCCAATTTCCGAGCGTGAAATAGAAGTTTCGATTGCGCTGGATCGGTATCGTCTCCCGGCGACTGTGCGGTGATTTTCCCACCGATCCTGACCGCTGAAGAGATGGTGGCTGCGGAACACGCGGCAATGGCGGGCGGTGTTTCTGTCGGTGAGCTGATGGAACGGGCGGGCAGGGCGGTTGCCGATATCGCCTGGCGGATGGTCGGCAAGAGTGAAGTGCTTATCTTGTGCGGGCCGGGCAACAATGGCGGTGACGGCTATGTCGTCGCGCGATTGCTTGCCGAACGCGGCTGCGACGTGCGGGTTGCGGCGCTTGCCGATCCCCAAACCGATGTGGCGAAGACGGCACGCATGCGCTGGGAAGGGTCGGTCGAACCCATTGCGGGAGCAAAGAGTGCTCCGCTGCTTATCGATGCAGTGTTCGGAACAGGTCTGGCCCGGCCACTAAATCAGGCGCTCGCCAGGGCACTGGCTGATCACGTCAAAAAAGCGCGTCACAGTATCGCGGTTGATCTGCCGAGCGGGATTGAAACTGATAGCGGTGCGCTTCTGTCGCCGGTTCCCTCATGTGATGTGACAGTGGCGCTGGGGGCCCGCAAACCCGCGCATCTTCTGCAACCGGCGGCGGGCTATATGGGCCGGGTGATGCTCGGCGACATCGGTATTGCAGCGAGCAGCCATTTGCACGTGCTTGGCCGACCGAAACTCACCGCGCCGTCGGCCGACGAC
>CAJQMX010000209.1 GCA_905479515.1 uncultured Parasphingopyxis sp. | reverse complement strand
GGATCAGCAGGGTCAGCTCGCCCATCCGCTCACCCAGCAGAGAGAAGAATTCGCGCGTCAGATAGGGCTGGCCCCATTTGCGCATCCCGGTATCCTGGTAGAATTCCCAGAAGATGTCCCAATGCTCTTCGGTCAGATCCCCGCCCGTGATGTGCTCGATCTCCAGTCCTTCGACTGCCCTGTGTCGTTCCTTGCGGATCGCCTTGCGCTTGCGCGATGACAGCGCCTCCAGAAAGCCGTCAAAGTCCGAATAGTCCTGGTTCTCCCAGTGAAACTGGCTACCCTCGCGGATCAGCCAGCCAGCATTTTTAAACCAGACAATCTCGTCCTCGGCAATGAAGGTCGCATGGGCGGAGGACATCCCGTTGTCGCGCGTGATGGTTTCGAGCGTCGCGATCAACGCAGGAATGTGGTGCGAATCGCGCGCCAGCAAACGCCGCCCCGGTACGGGTGTGAACGGCACAGCAACCTGCAGCTTCGGATAATAGCGCCCGCCTGCTCGCTCCCAGGCATCGGCCCAGGCATGGTCGAACACATATTCGCCCTGGCTATGGCCCTTCACATAGGCCGGGGCGACGGCTTCAATCGCGCCGCTGCGATCCGAAATCGAAACCGGCACGGGCTGCCAGCCGGTTTGAGAGGAGACACTCCCCGATTCTTCAAGGATCGACAGAAAGGCGTGACTGAGAAAAGGATTGTCCGAACCCGCGCAGGCATCCCATCCCGCCGCATCAATCGAGGCGACGCCATCGGAAATACGCGCCACGACCGGCTCGGGATCGCCCTCACTCATGGAATTTCGTAGATAATCTGGTCCGCGCCCTCAGCCGCAGATGTCCGCTCCCCATCGGTGCGGACCGTCCATGTCACGACCGGCACATTCTTTGCCCGCAGAGAGTCTGCAAAGGCCGAGGGCAGATCCCGCACATCATAAGCGAGGAAATCGGGCTCGGCGCGAAACACGGAGAGCGAGCGCTGCATCGCGCCCTTGATCCGCGCGGCCAGCGATATTTCGTCATGCTCGGTCACCACCAGTCCCCGCACGACCGAAGGGGCGTGTTTGGAAAACCAGCGGCCGACCTCCGGATTGAACGACATGACCGCCGCCTCGCCCGAATAGTCTGCCAGCGCCTCCGCCACTGAACGGCACAGCTTTTTCACTTTGCGGCTCTTGGCCTTCAGTTCGATCAGCACAGGCGCGCGGCCATCCACCAGCGCCAGCATCTCTGTAAGGCGCGGCACGGTTTCTTCACTGTTTTTGAAGCGGATCTTTTCGAGCTTCGCGGCCTTGCGGTCGATCACCAGGCCTTGCTTGCGCGTCAGCCGGTCCAGTTCATAATCGTGGAACACCATGGCCACGCCATCTTTGCTGACCTGCACATCGGTTTCGACACCATGACCGGCGGCAATCGCAGCCTCAAAAGCCGCGCGGCTATTCTCCACCACGCCAGGCCCATGCAGCCCGCGATGGGCAAAGGGCGTGCGCGTCAGGAATGCCAGATCAGCCATCGGAGACCGCAACGATCGCATCAATCTCCACCGCAACGCCCAGCGGCAATATGGGAACGCCGACGGCGCTACGCGCATGGCGGCCCGGCTCGCCGAAAATTTCCTGCATCAGTTCGGATGCACCATTGGCGACCTTCGCCTGATCGGTGAACCGGGGATCAGAATTGACGAACACGCCGAGTTTCACGATCCGCACGACCCGGTCGAGATCGCCGAGTGCCGCTTTCATCTGCGCAACCAGCATCACGCCGCAGGCCCGTGCCGCCTTTTGCCCGAAAGCGATATCGCGATCTTCGCCAAGACGGCCAAGCATCAGATTGCCATCATCAAAGGGAAGCTGACCGGATAGATAAAGAAGCCCGTCATGTTCCACCGCAGGCACATAAGCCGCGACGGGCGCTGCTGGCTCTGGCAAGATCAGGCCGATTTCATTCAGCCGCGCCTCAATCAATCCGCTCATGCCGATTCTCCTTCCGTTATCCTATCAATAATCCAGTGCTGAGCCTCATGCCAGTCATCGATACGCGCATGGGCATGCGCAGCGGGCGGAACACTGGGCGCGAGTGTGGGTTCGGCGATCATATGCAGACGCCAGACCTGCGGGGCGCTGCGCGCAACCGATTCGTGGTGGACGCCGAGATCGTCAACGAAAAGCGCCAGCGATGCCCCATGGTCCGCCAAAAGCTCCTGTACCTTGTCACCCTTGCCGCCCTGATTGGTGTGGACCGGGAAATCGATCCCGAATTTAGCAAGCTGCTTTGCCCGGGCGGTGCGAAACTCGTCCTGCAAATTGGTCAGGATCACGATCTCGGCATGTTCGGAAATCGAAACCAGAGCCTCGCTTGCGCCGGGAACGATAGTCTGACGGTCCATCTCGGTATCGAAAAAACCATTGAGGAGAGGCCATATCTCCGGGCCCTTGAGTGCCGGACTGCCATCACGCGGGCGCACGGCATCAATGAAATTTCCCCCCTCGAGCACGAAATCGAGATCATGCGCTTCATCCAGCCAGTCACCGAAATGGCTGACCATGTGCAGCAGCACTTCATCGCAGTCACAAATGACGAGCGGTCGGCTCATGCTTCCAATTCCCTTCGCGCGGTAACCAGGCTCTGAGGTGAGGTGCCGATCGCCTCAGCGCAAGAGACCAGGTTCGGTTCATAGGCCTCCAGAAACTTTATCACGGCGGCGAGCACTGGCGGTTCCCCGATCGCAGCGCGCAAATGATCGGCGGTAAGCCCGGTCAGAGCGAGCAGGCGCTGAGCGCGGTCTTCCTCACCCAAGGTCCAGACCAGCGCGCGAAGCGCCAGGGCAGCGGCATCAAATTCAGCATCGCCATTTGTATCGTCGTTCCGCATCGCCTAGATATTTCCCGAACAATTGACCGGGGTGGGACGTGGCGAAAAAGGTGCTCGTTGTCGAGGATAACGATCTCAACAGAAAACTTTTCTGCGATCTGCTGCGCGCGCATGATTATGTTGCGGAACCGCTTGCAGATGGCCGAGAGGCATTGGCAGCGGCGCAGGCCCAGTCGCCCGACCTGATCATCATGGATATCCAGATGCCGCATGTCAGCGGGCTTGATCTGATTAGCGCGCTCAAGAGTGACGATGCCCTCAAGGCCATACCGATCATGGCGGTGACAGCCTATGCGGCTAAGGGTGATGAGGAGCGGATTCGCGAAGCAGGCGCGGAAAGCTATGTCTCCAAGCCGATATCGGTCATCAAATTTGTCGAGGAAGTGCGCACTTTGATCTGACCGGGATCCGGTCAGTCGTCAGGCGCGAAAAAGGCCGGGCGCTAAATCCCGGCAGTCTCACCAAAGCCTATTTGATTTTGGCTTCTTTAAACTCAACATGCTTGCGGGCGCGAGGATCATATTTCCGCATGACCATCTTTTCCGTAAGGTTGCGCGGATTCTTCTTCGTTACATAGAAGAAGCCCGTACCTTCGGTGCTGACGAGTTTAATTTTCACGGTCGCCGGTTTGGCCATGGCCCTAACCTTTTCATCAAAATAGCTGTTTAGGGCGCGCTGACGTTAAAGACGCCAATGCCTGCCCGAAGCGCGCGCAATTGCCCGCCATCATGCCAGTTGTCAACCAGAACATCGCCAGTCAGCCCCGATTAACCCTTTGCTAACCATAAAGGCGCACAGATGGGATCGCGATACCAAGGAGCCAGAACAATGCAGCTTCGCGAAGATTCCCGCCTACCGATTTGCGCCGATCTCTATACCCAGATCGAGCAACTGGAACATAATTGCCGGGCGATGACCTTGCCTGCGCTCCATGAAGCCATTGATGAAATCCGGTCTACAGCCGATGCCTACAACTTGCTTGTCGTCGAAGGCATTGCCCATGCCTTTGAGCGATCGATAGCCCGGAACAGGCAAGCGACCGCCTTTGGCCTCTATTTCGATCAGCTCAAACTGGCCACCGGATGCATCGAAATCGACGATGTGCGCGCACGCGATGCGATGTTGGCAGCGATCTCTGTGCGAATGACGGGTTAGCGCCCGCCTCTATGGATTCCTTTTTCCTTCCCCTTGTTGCCGCCGCTCTGGCTGAATGGGGGGACAAAACTCAAATTCTGGCGATGATGTTGAGCTCGCGGTTTGGAAGACCGGTGCCCGTTTTTATTGGTGTCGGCATAGCGGCGGCGATTAATATGGGGCTTGCGGCTTTTGGCGGCTCCCTGATCGCTACCATGATTCCGCCGGATGCCGCGCTGCTGTTTCTCACTCTCGGCTTTGCTTTTGCTGCCGTCGGTGCCTTTGTCCCGTTCGACGACACTGGTGCAGAGTCCATCTGGGGAATCGGGATCATCATGACGAGCGCGATCGGATTCCTGCTTATTGAGATTGGCGACAAGACCCAGTTCATCACGGCCGGCTTTGGTGCCGTTTCATCAAACTGGATGCTGACCGCATTCGGAGCGACCCTGGGCGTCATACTCGGTTGCGCGCCCGCAATCATTCTTGGTCAGGCGCTGCGGGAGCGCATACCGCTTGTCCTGATCCGCCGGTCAGTCGGCATCCTGTTTGCGCTCGTATCATCGGTTTTAGCAATCAATGTCTTTTCATTGATCTAACTAGCCGATCACAGCGATTGAAGTTATTCCCCCGAAAACTCGCGATTTTGTGGATCCAAACGCCTATCAAGGCGTTGATAGCATAGTCTCACAAGCAACAAGGAGGACCATCATAATGGCCGACGCAAATCTCGCGACCCCAACCGATCTCAACGACAACAAGGTGAAAAATGTCGCCGAAGCTCTGAACGGCATTCTTGCCGACAGCTTCGCGCTCTATCTCAAGACGAAAAACTTTCACTGGCACGTTTCCGGGCCCCATTTCCGGGACTATCACCTGATGCTTGACGATCAGGCAGCGGCAATTCTGGCCACGACCGATATCATTGCCGAGCGGGTGCGCAAAACCGGCGGCACGACTCTGCGGTCAATCAGAGACATCGCACGCCACCAGACGATCAGCGATAATGACGAAGATTTTGTCAGCGCTGCGGATATGTTGACTGAATTGCGCAAGGACAATCTCGCGCTTGTCGAATCGCTCCGCGAAGCCAAGGAAGCTGCTGAGGCGGCTGGCGACAATGCTACCGATGGACTTCTCGACGATTGGACCGATCAGGCAGAAGAACGGGCATGGTTTCTTTTTGAAGCAAGCCGTGCAGGCTAACGCCTTATCAACAATCCCTAGAAAAGGGGTCGGCCCAGAGGCTGGCCCCTTTTTTTTAAGCAAAACATATAGTCAATACGGAACATAGAGCTGCCTCGTCAGTTTACCCTTTATTAACAAGGGAGAAAAACATGTTTCGTTGGGCACTCATATTTCTGGTCATCGGCCTTGTCATGGCCGTGTTAGGCTTTGGCGGCATTGGCGGCGCCTTTATCGGTATCGCCAAGATCCTCTTTTTCGTCGCCGTTGCAATCTTCGTGCTTTTCCTCGTGCTCCATTTGCTTGGCGCGCGAAGAATATAGCCGCAACCATTACCCCGGTGCGGACACTCCGCATCCAATAATCAGGGCCGGCCCTTTGGGCTGGCCCTTTTTGTTTGAAGCCGCTAGACAGTAGGTATAAAAAGAAGACCGAGAGGATTGTCCATGCGCCTGATCATCATCATCGCCTCGCTTTTGCTACCCTCCCAGCTCGCCGCGCAGGATGTCCGCACATTGGGCGAAGCCGCCTCTCCTCCCGCCACCCTCGACCAGATCGCTTGGCTCGCAGGAACATGGGAAGGAACCGGGCTCGGAGGCGAAAGCCACGAAGGCTGGCTGCCGCCGGTCAATGGGCAGATGGCCGGAGTGTTCCACCAGAGCAGCAATGGAGCGCTGCAATTTTACGAAATTCTTCAGGTGGTGGAGCGCGGCGGATCGCTCGTTCTGAGGCTCAAACATTTCGGCGGCGATCTTTCGGGCTGGGAGGACAATAGTGCCGAGTCTGCGCTCGAATTTCCGCTCGTCGCCATCGAAAACAATGCCGCCTATTTTTCCGGTCTGACCTATGAGCGGATCGGCGATGACCGGCTGCAGGTCCATTTGCGTCTGCACAGCGCTGGTGAGGTTCGGATCGAAACATTCGCTTTCACGCGGATCGACTGACTGCCCAGGATTACCCTTCCGGCCCCAAATCTATGACCCAATAGTCTGGAGGTACGCCGAACCGCAGCGGCAGAATGCTCGTCCCGAGGCCGGCACCGACAATCACCTGCTGGCCACCATCGTCGATCAATCCGCACGCAAAACGTTCGCCATAGCGAGAGGCCGTCGCCAGCCGCCCGACAAGTGGCAGGCTGATCTGCCCGCAATGGGTATGCCCCGCAGCGACGAGCGCAACCCGGCGCGGAAGGTCAGGCACGATATCGGGACTATGGCTGAGAACCAAAACCAGCTGTCCCGGTTCGCCGGCTGAGGCAAAAGCCGCTTCGATATCGTCATGGCCGGTAAAATCATCATCAATGCCGATCAACATTATCGGGCCAGCCGTAATAGCCTGATTATCCAGAACGGTGATCCCGGAATTTGCGAGCTCGGCCCGGATACCGATTGCGTCTCGCCAATGGTCATGATTGCCCAGCACCGCGAACACACCAATTTCAGCACGCAAATGTGCAAGAGGCCCGATTGCCTCAGCCACTGAATATTGGGCAGTCGCTACGCGCTTGTCGCTCACCAGATCGCCCGCGATCAAAATGAGATCGGCCTCAAGCAAATTGAGCCTTTCCACTATCCGTTCCAGCCGAGCGGGCGGCATATCCGGCCCGGCAACATGGATATCGCTGATCAGGATGATGCGAAGTGCCGGCAGTTCGCTCGGCCAGTTGGACACGGCAATCTGCGCCTCCCGCTGAACCGGGTCGCGCACCGCGCTCCAATAGGAATAGCCAGTGAACCCGATCACCAAGAGGATGCATATCAGGAGCAGGCGCTTGATCATATCCGAGCATGTTTAGCGACCGGCTGTTCCCACGGCCATATGCAGATGGTGTGATTGCGATGTTGCGAGCGAGGATCGACTGGGCAATAGCGCCGCAATGTCTGCATTCTCGTTTGCCGCGCTGTTAATGATTGCCTCGGGAAGCCTCCACGCGATCGTCAATGCGATGATAAAAAGCGGCGGTGACCGGTATCTTCACACGGCACTGATGTCTTTTACCAGCGGCATGATTGCCCTGCCCCTTCTCTTTTTTGTACCGCTACCAAGCGGCGCATGGGGCTGGCTCGCAATTGCGACCATCCTGCATCTGATCTATTTCGTTCTGCTCGCGCGGACGCTGGACAAGGGGCAGCTATCGGCGGCCTATCCCATCTACCGGGGAAGCGCCCCATTCCTCACAGCGATGGTCACCATCGGCCTTCTCGGCGACGCAACCAGCATTGGCGCGCTCGCCGGGATCTCCCTTATCGGTGGAGGCATATTGCTGATGCTGCAGGGCCGCCACGCCAGCCATGAAGTCGTCCTGCTTTCCCTTGCGACCGGCGCAATGACCGCAGCCTATACGATCGTGGGCGCCCATGGCGTGCGCGCTACAGACAATCCGCTGAGCTTTATCCTGTGGCTTTTTCTCTTGATGGGGATCGGCAATTTCCTGCTGCTTCCGCGCTTCACGTCCAATCGGATCAGAGAAGCAGCGCGGGCATATGGCCGTAGCGCGGCGCTTGCGGGCCTGTTGTCGCTCGGCACTTTTGGCCTGGCGCTTTATGCCTTGTCGCTCGGCCCCACGGCGGAGTTGGCTGCGCTGCGCGAAACCGGGATGATCACCGCGACTGTGATTTCCATCACCATACTTGGTGAACGCGTGACTATAAGCCGGATTATCGCCATATCCGCGATACTGGGGGGTGCGCTACTGATTTTACTCTAGTCCGTTCATCGTCCATAAAGAACGCTTCATCGATAGCCACTCTCGGGTCGCGGAGATGAAGAGGAGCCAGCCGCTCCAATCAAACAGGGAGAATTCGAATGAAGAGTCAGCTATCAAAGATCGCCCTCGCCGCCGCACTCGTCGCAGCAATGTCACCCGCCGCGATGGCGCAGACAGCGCTGCCGCTTGACGGCGCCGTGCAAGGTGAACTGACCCACGAAAGCGAACGCGTGACCAGCAATGACTATTATCTCGACAGCTATACGATCAGCGGCGATGCCGGAGACCGGGTCGTGATTGAGATGCAGGCGGAGTTCGATACAATGATCGAGCTTGGCCGCATGGTTGAAGGCGAGTTCCAGCAACTCTTCGTTGACGATGATGGCGGCGATGGCCTTAACTCCCGCCTCGTTTTCACCTTTCCGGAAAGCGGAACCTACACTGTTCGCGCACGAACCTTCGGCGCCGACACGACAGGCAACTACACGATCGAGGTCAGCGAGCTGGCACCGCCTCCGCCGCCCCCTCCCCCGATCAATATCCGGCCGGGCCGGACCATGAACGGTATGCTGACATCCGACAGCGCGACCTATTCATCCGATTCCTATGGCGGGATGGACCGCCATTATGCGCTTTACCAACTGAGCGGCAACGCCGGGGATACGCGCACGGTAACGCTGCGATCAGCCGATTTCGACAGCTTCCTCGAGATTGGCGGACAGACACCGCTGGGATTTGCCGTGATCGAGAGCAATGATGACGGCGCTGCCGGTGATGGAGAAGAGTCGCTGGGGCTGGATTCCCGGCTCACCATCACCTTCCAGCAATCGGGCACGCTGATTATCCGGGCAACCACCCTCGGTGGCGGCGCAACAGGCGAATATTCGCTCAGCGTTGAATAGCCCCGACCACCAGACCAGAAACAGCCCGGCAGAATTCGCTTCTGCCGGGCTTTTCTTTTGTTTGTCGTTGCTTGCGACTCGGGCGGAGCGATGCATATTTGCATCACCTGCGACGATTTTACCGGAAACCCCGCGCAAAATCCGCCGAATCCAGTCACTTTAGCGAAGCCAGGCAAAAACTCGCGCAGAAGCTATGGACTAGCGCCCAAAATACTCTCACAAAATCTCTATCTGCGACTTCCAAATAAGGGGCATCGACAATGTCGGTAAAATCTTCTCGTATTCTTTCCTTGGCCACGACGACCGCCTGCGGCGCGATGGCGCTCATGCTGGCGACATCGGCGCAAGCCATCGTTCCCAACGACAACTTCACGCCAGCCGACATTATCGATGAGACCGGACCAAATGGTGTCGGCATGTTTTACCGCAGTGACGGCTTTGTCTGCACGGGTACGCTGATCAACCCACGGACCGTGTTGTTTGCTGCGCACTGTGTGAACAGCAACCCGGCCACCGATTTTGAGACTGGCGTCGGACTCTCGTCTGCTTTCTCGTTCGACGACAATGCGTTGCCGGGCTTCATTGACTGGATAAACAACGGCTTTGCAAGCAACCCACAGGCTTTCGTCTATAATATTAGCCAGATCGTGTATGATCCTCGCTCGCTCGCCGACCCCAATGCATTCGGCTTCCTTGAGGGCGATGTCGCGCTCGCGACACTCGACACGCCAGCCGCCAACATTCCGACCTGGGCGCTTCTCTTCTCGGCGCTTCCTACACCTGATGCGATCGATGATACGACCGGCACCGGCTATCACGTCAATATCACCGGCTATGGACGGTCGGGCAGCGGCACGACTGGCGATACGCAGGGTATCGATTGGCGCCGCAGGCTCGCCGAAAACTATATCGGCGCACTGACCTCTTTTGACGAACGGAACCAGTTCCTGTTCGGCAATCCCTTCGGCGATCTTCCACAAAGCCTCTATCGTCTCGATTTCGACGATCCCAACAAAACCAACCCATTTGACTTCAACCTGTACAAGGATGAACCAACCGAACGCGAAGCGACGACGGCAGGGGGCGATTCCGGTGGCCCGCTGGTGCTCGACGCAGCGAATAACGATCTTACTGACGAAGATCTCGTCGTTGGTGTTCTTTCAGGCGGCTCACGCTTCTTCGGACCGCAGGTCTTTTCGAGCTATGGCACGGAAAGCTTCTATCAGCCGCTTTATCTCTATTGGGATTATATCGTCGCCAACAGCCCTTATCGCTATGTCGGCGCGACCGCCGGTGATGGCAATTGGGAAGACCCCAACCATTGGGTTACCAACCTCGACCCGGCTTTCCGGATCATTGATGCCGACGGCAATGTCGTAAACGGCCTGCCAAGTTCGCCGGGCCTGGGCCCTGAAGGTGGATCGCCTGATTTCGGCGAAGTCTGTTTCGACCCGGAAGGAGCCAATATAGGCGACGGGTGCCAGGATCTCGGAACGGGTGACCCAACTCCTCCGGCGCGAGAAGTCGGCGACACGTTGGTTTCAGGTATCGGACAGGCCAATATTGATGGCCAGCCGGCTTCAGCCGATGTCGACCAGGCAGCGGACGATTCCGTCGCCGCCGCTCCTAGCGTGGCAGCTGCATCAGAAAGCGCCCCGGCAGAACAGGTTGCCTCGGCTTCCGGCGCCGGTACCCGCGCAGGTATGATCCTGGGTGCCGAACATCAGGCCCATGGAAATGGCGTCGATTTCGCCATCGAAGCGCCGCATGCCGGCGTCGATATGGCTGATAATGAAGCTCAGGCTGATGGTGCCGAGACGGCAGAAGAGCAGCCACAGGGCATCAGCGGCGGCGAACCGGAATTCGCGGCAGGCCCGAACCCGGCGCCGACGCTGGACAACGGCCTTCCCGGTGCAACCGGCTTTGTGCCTGATAATTTCGATCCTGTTGCTTCGACGGCAACAGCCGGTCGCTATTTTGACGTTTCACTGACGGCTGACGGTGTGACCACGCTGTCTAGCACGGTGACAATCGACCGCCTGACGGTCGGCGGCAATGCAGGCCTCGATGTGGCTGCGGCCGGCGACCTGACCTCGCTGATCGATATCACCCAGATCGGAGGTGGCATCAATGTCGATGGCACATTGCGGGCTACTGGTGATTATCTCCTTATGGGAGGCATCCTGACCGGTACGGGCACCGTGCAAACGCCGTTCCTGACCAACATCATGGGTGGCATTGCTCCGGGCGGCGTCGGTACGGTCGGCACGCTTACGATTGATGGCAGCCTTGTCGCATCATCGGGTTCGACCCTGATGTTCGATCTCGGCAATGTGCCGACGTCCGATCTGCTCGCTGTAACGGGCGGTGCGAATCTCGGCGGCACAATTGCTTTTGCTCCTGTTGCCGGAACAACGCCGCGTAACGGTGACATCTACACGGTCATCACGGCCGCTGGCGGTGTAACCGGTACATTTGATACCGTCGGCCAGATCAGTGCCATCCTTGGTGCCGATGTAGCTTACAATCCGAACAGCGTTCGCATCACCATTGTCGCCGGAAATTATGCGGATATCGTGGATGGATCTTCGCAGGTCCAAACATCGTTCGCCAATATCTTCGATGGCAATCGCGGCGGGGCTGGTCTGGGACCCGTATATGACTATCTCGACCTCGCTTCGGCAGCCGAGATTCAGCAGGTCTTCGAAAACCTCGCACCATTGACGGAATCAACCCGTACTGGCCTTGGTATCGCAGCCTATGAGCAGGCATCACGCTTCACGCGCGATCGCCTGTCGGCCATTCGTGGCAATGGCTATAGTGGCGGTGGCACGATCAGCATGGTCGGTGATCCGGTTCAGGTCGCAGCACTTGCGTCAAGCGGGGCCGGCAGCGCTCCATGGCAAAGCCAGATTGCCTCAGACAGCCCAACCGGAGGCAGCTCCATGGTTGATCGGGGCATTGATGACAGCATGGCGATCTTCCTCGCTGGCGGTTTCATCGATGGTAGCCTCCGTTCAATGCCAGCCGCCCTTTCCAATGGCCGGGACCAGTTTGATGGTTACTTCCTGGCTGGCGGCCTTGAGCACATGCCAAACCGCAATTCGGTTATCGGTATTTCGGTATCCTATACCGATCTGGACGGTAGGCTTCTGCTGGACAGACAGCAGAGGGTCAGTTGTTGCAGGGAACGATCTACGGCTCGTTGACGACGGCGAGTGGCTTTATCGTTTCCGGTCAGACGAGCCTCGGTTCATTTGACAGTGGCTCACGCCGGACAGTCGCGATTGGTCCCAATACTTTCAATCTCGCACTGGAAGACGATGCTCTTACATTCTCGGCCGAAGCCATGGTCGGGAAAGAGTTGGGCAGTGGTAACCTCTCTTTGGTACCAAATGTCGCCCTTCGTTATGGCATGATCGATTTTGACGAGGCCAATGAAACTGGCGGCGCGGTTGCGTTGCAGTTCCAGCGTCCATCTAGCTCGCTCGATAGTTTCCAGGGCCGGTTTGGATTGGATCTGGGATTTGGCTCCGCATCGGTTCGTCCGCGCTTCAATGCTTCCTACGTCCATGATTTCTCCGACAACCCTGCGATCTATCAGGCGAATTTCGTCGGCGGCCCGGCAATCGGCAGAGCGCCTTTTGCTCTCGGCGTAGGCCAGGACAGGGATTGGGTGGAAGTCAGTGCCGGTATTCAGATCACGACCGGTTCGATTGATCTCGACCTCGCTGCCGACACCACTGTCTGGCGGAATGATGTGCGCAATCAGTCATATCGCGCAACGGCAACCTTCCGCTTCTAAAGCCGAAGAGACCAACAAAAGGGCCTCGGCAGGAAACCGTCGGGGCCCTTTTATGGAATGACTGTCACGCCGACTGCACGGCGCGCACAATTATCGCAATCAAACTATTCCTGATTGGGCTCCAAGTTCACAGCCGCATGCTTGCCGCGGCGATCAACCTCAAGTTCAAAGTTTAATCGGTCACCTTCATTGAGCGTCGGCATGCCAGCCCGTTCAACGGCGCTGATATGCACGAACGCGTCAGGTTGGCCATCATCACGCTGGATGAAACCAAAACCCTTCATGCTGTTGAAGAATTTGACCGTGCCACTCGCCTTTTCACCGGTGAGCTCACGCTGCGGTCCGCCGCTCCTCGCTTCACTCTCCGGAACCGGCAGTGGATCACCATCGATTACGAGATCGCTGGCTGAAACCTTGCCGTTGCGATCAACCAGGTTGAAGCCCAGAGGCTGGCCTTCAGCCAGTCCGGTAAGGCCCGCCTGCTCGACCGCGCTGATATGGACGAACACATCCTCACCGCCATCGTCACGAACGATGAAGCCGAAGCCTTTCTGGCTGTTGAAGAATTTTACGATGCCCTTGCCTTCGCCAACGATCTGCGCTGGCATCCGGTCTCCGCCGCCGCCACCACGATAGCCGCCGCCAGGGGCGCCGCCGCCAGCATTGCCGCCGCCGCGATAGCCACCGCCGCCACGATTATCATGGCCGCCCGATTCATGGCGTCCGCCAAAACCGCTTGGTTCGTTATAGCCTTGGTAGTTTTCGTCGCCGAAACTGTCGCGCTTATCCTTCCGGCGTCCGCGCCGGTCTTTGTCGAAACTCATTGTGCCTAAAGTCTTCCCGTTCGCCCAAAGTTCTCAATCGAAGATCACACGCCGGGCTGGACGCGCCAACTTCATGGCACGAATCTGCCGTGCCGTGATTCGGTATAACGGAAAAACACTGCTTTCGCGAGTTATTTACGCCAACCACGTTCCCGGATTGGGCATCGGCTCCCGGTTCGATGCCCGGATCAGCGACATGATCGCCCGAATGAACACCCAGACGACCGCAAAAAACAGCAAAGGAATGCCGATAAGCGCCCCAATAATCGTAAATATCAGGATGATCGAGAGTATCGTCGTTCCGAACCACAGCAGGAATGTCGTGATGTGATACTGGTAGTGCGAGGCCTCCCAGCCCTCCTCCGCTTCCGAATTCCAGACCAGCGCCAATATGAAGGCGACCAGCCCGGTGAGTCCGATCACAACGCTGGTCAAATAGAGGATGGAAAGGACCATCGGCCTGTTCGTTCCCGAGCCAGCGGCAGCCTGTTGGCGTGTATGAGGGTCTGCGCCTCTCCGCTCTGTGGAGCCTTGCTTCGGCTCAGAAGAGCGGGGCCGGACTGTCTCTCTTTCCTCGGGTGAAGGCCGGGAGGTGTTCGGTGGATCAAATTCCAGTTTCCCCCGTCGATGCCGGTCATCCCCCATTATATCGCTCCTATCGACTATTCCGTTACTATGAAGCTTGCACCGCAGTCACCGTCAAGGCAATGATTGCCCTTATGGAAAGCATTCTCGCCGTCTTCACGGATCCCGCCAACATTGCCGCCCTTTTCACGTTGATCGTGCTGGAGGTTGTACTCGGCATTGATAATCTGATCTTCATATCGATCCTGTCGAACAAATTGCCCGAGGAGCAACGCCAAAAGGCGCGGCGGATCGGCATTTCGCTAGCCTTAATCTTGCGGCTCGGCTTGCTTTCAATGATCGCCTGGATAGTTCAGGCGACCCAAACGGTATTCGATCTCGGCATTATGGGGTCGCCCGGCCAACATGGCGAACCGACCTTTGAAACCGCTTTTTCCTGGCGTGACCTGATCCTGATCGCTGGCGGCCTTTTCCTGTTGTGGAAGGCCACCAAAGAAATCCATCACGCAATGGATGACGAAGTTTCTGGGACGATGCTGGACAAAAAGGGCAAGGCCACGATGGGTTTCGCATCCGTGATCGTACAGATTCTGTTGCTCGACATGGTCTTTTCCGTGGATTCGATCCTGACCGCCGTTGGAATGACCGATCACCTGCCAATCATGGTCGTCGCCGTGATCGTCGCAATCGGCGTTATGCTGATTGCTGCCGATCCGCTGGCCGAATTTATCGATCGCAACCCGACCGTGGTGATGCTCGCCTTGTCCTTTTTGCTGATGATCGGCTTCGTTCTCATCGCGGACGGGTTCGGGGTGCATATCCCCAAGGGCTATATATACGCCGCCATGGCCTTTGCCGCCGGGGTCGAAACGCTCAACATTCTGGCTCGTAAGGCGCGGCAGAAGCGAATGCGCGAGACAGATTCGGCGACAGAGTAGCGCGGAAACCATTGAGCGGTCGGCCCATAGCGCCTATGTGCGCAGGCATGACCGTATATTTCCATGAAGAAGACATCCCCGCCGATGCCCTGGGCAGCGGAGATATTGCTATCGATACCGAAACTATGGGGCTGCAGACACCCCGGGACCGGCTTTGCGTCGTTCAGCTGTCGGACGGCGGTAACGATGAGCATCTTGTCCGTTTTGCACCCGATAGCGATTATGCCGCGCCCAATCTGAAAGCCCTGCTCAGCGATCCCGACCGTGTTAAACTCTATCATTTTGCGCGCTTCGATCTCGCCGCAATAGAGCATTATCTCGGCGTTACAGCTGCACCCGTATATTGCACGAAGATCGCCTCTCGGCTGGTCCGGACCTATACCGACCGGCATGGCCTGAAAGAGATTTGCCGCGAATTGCTGGGTGCCGATATTTCCAAACAACAGCAATCGTCCGACTGGGGCGCGCCGGAACTTAGCGATGCGCAAAAGGATTATGCTGCATCTGACGTGCGTTTTCTGCACCGGCTAAGAGAGGTGCTCGACACGCGGCTTGAGCGCGAAGGACGAATGCATTTAGCGCAGGCTTGTTTCGATTTCCTCCCTCATCGTGCACGACTGGATCTTGCCGGCTGGCCAGAAGTCGACATTTTCGCGCATGTCTGAGGCAGCCCGGGAGCGGCTGGATCGACGCCAAAACTGGGCAGCACCGGGTGGGCGGCATGACCGTCTCGTCAAATATTTGCAGATTATCCTGCCAGTCGCGATTGGCGTTCTTGCAGCCTTTCTGACCATGGCACCGTTGCAAAAGAGCAATGAGCTGAGCTTTCTCCTGTCCCGTGACAATGTCGATATCGCGCCCGAAAGGCTTCGTGTCGAAGCTGCTCGCTATAGCGGTACCGATGGCGCAGGCCGACCGTTTGAGCTGAATGCGGCATCTGCGGTACAGCGCAGTTCCTCAACACCAATTGTCGAGCTGGAAGACCTATCCGCACAACTCGAAATGGATGACGGCCTCGCCTTCATCGTGGCCAATCGCGGGCTTTATGACATGGACGAGGAAGCGGTATCCATCGAAGGCCCGCTCGAATTCCGTGCGTCAGACGGCTATCGGTTGCAAACAAGCAATGTTTTGGTGCGGATGGCTGATCGCGAAATGCGAAGCGCAGGGGAAGTTGACGGTAATATCCCCCTCGGCGCGTTCAGCGCAGACCGGATGCGAGTCGACCTGCCGACGCGCACGGTATTTCTGGAAGGGCGTGCGCGCTTGCGCATCGTCCAAGGCCAAGGCAGATAGCAGCCATGACCCGATCTTTCCTTTTGCCTGCAGCCACCGGATTCGCGTTGATGATGCTGGCTGCCGTGCCTGCCTCCAGCCAATCGGCGCTTGGGGGCCTCAATACCAACGCACCAGTCGATGTTTCGGCCGACCGGATTGAAGTTCAGGACCGGGCTGATCGCGCGATTTTTTCGGGCAATGTTCAGGTTCGCCAGGGCAATCTTTCGCTTGATGCAGCGCGGATTACCGTTGCCTATTCGGGCAGCGTAACGGGCGGCGTTGAAGTGCAGCGGCTTGATGCGAGCGGCGGTGTTTTCGTCCGCAGCCCGTCTGAAACAGCGCGCGGCCAGTTTGGCGTCTATGACCTCAACCGGCGGCTGATTACGCTGATCGGAGCGGTTGAACTTAATCAGGGTGGCAACGTCATCCGCGGCGGCAGGCTGGTAATCGATCTCGATTCTGGCCGGGCTGTAATCGATGGCCGTTCGCAAGGCGGCGATGGCCTGACGACACAAGGAACACCCACGGGCCGTGTCACAGGCCGGTTCACAGTGCCGCAACGAACCAATTAAGCCAGCCACTAGCGCGAAAGAGCCCTATTGAAAGGGCGTCTGCGCTTCCCAACATGCATAGATGATGCCAATAAGCGACGCGATGAACAGAGCCGAGACAATCGACCTTCCTGAGGACCAATCGGGGCCTGAATTTGAGACCGAGGGGCTGTCCGTCGTCTCGATCGCCAAATCCTATGACAAAAAGCAGGTGCTGTCTGACGTCTCACTCCATATCGGGCGCGGCCATGTTCTCGGCCTGCTCGGCCCCAACGGTGCCGGCAAAACGACATGCTTCTATTCGATCATGGGGCTGGTACGACCAGATTCCGGTCGGATCATGCTTGATGGTGCGGATATAACCGGGCTGCCCATGTACCGCAGGGCGATCCTCGGCCTGGGATATCTTCCGCAGGAAACCTCTATCTTTCGCGGCCTGACCGTCGAGAAGAACATCGCCGCCGTCCTTGAAATGAGCGAACCCGACAAGGATGCCCGTGCCCAGAGACTTGAACAACTGCTCGAAGAATTCTCCATTGGCCATTTGCGCGATTCCGCTGCAATGGCACTTTCCGGCGGTGAGAGACGGCGCTGCGAGATCGCCCGTGCACTGGCTGCCAACCCGTCTATCATGCTTCTCGATGAGCCGTTTGCGGGGATCGATCCGATTTCGATTTCCGATATTCGCGAGCTCGTCGCCGATCTCAAAAACCGCAATATCGGTGTGCTGATTACGGATCATAATGTTCGCGAGACACTGGGCATCGTCGATCAAGCCTGCATCATTTATGATGGCAAGGTGCTGTTTTCGGGTTCTCCTGATGATCTGGTGGCCAATGACGAGGTAAGGCGACTTTACCTCGGCGAAGGGTTCACGCGCTAAGGTGCCGGAATGGCCATAGGCCCGCGCCTCGATCTCAGGCAGAGCCAGTCTCTGGTAATGACGCCGCAGCTGCAGCAAGCGATTAAGCTGCTGGCGCTATCCAATCTCGAAATTGAAGGCTTTATCGCCGAGGAGCTGGAGAAAAATCCGCTGCTCGATACGGCAGACGACGAACGGCGTGAGGATATGGCATCGTCTGAACGCGAGGGCGGTGACGAAACATCCGGCCCGGCGACCGCCGACAACCTCCTGCAGAATGGCGGCGCAGACGACGAGGCCCGGCTCGATATCGAAGACAGCGCGCTTTCCGACGATACCGGCTCCGATGCTGGCATGGACGGCGCGTTGGGCATGACCGGCATCCAGGGAAGCGGCGGCGGTGAAGACGGCCCTGATCTCGATATGCTGGCCGCCGACGACCTCTCCCTCCACGACCATCTTCTCGCGCAGGCGGGCAGCAGCCTCTCAGGCCAAGACTATCTGATCGCTGGCCAATTGATCGAGCGGATCGATGAAACCGGCTATTTGCGGGCTGATCTTTTGCGCCTCTCCCACCAGCTGGGTGTGCCGATTGCCACGCTCGAAGACGTGCTCGGTATCATCCAGAGCTTCGAACCGACCGGAGTGGGCGCACGCGACCTCTCTGAATGTCTCGCAATACAGGCCCGCGAGGCCGATCGCTACGATCCGGCGATGGCGCGGCTGATCGCCAATCTCGATTATCTCGCCAGGGGAAATCTCGCGGCGCTGAAACGGATCTGCCAGGTGGATGACGAGGACATGGCGGACATGATCAGCGAGCTTCGGGCCTACGATCCCAAGCCCGGCTGCCGCTTCACGGCCGCGTCCGAACGGTCCGATGCCGTCGTCCCCGATGTCTTCGTCACCAGGGGCAAGAATGGCTGGGCGGTCGAACTTAACAGCGCCACTC
>CAJQMX010000208.1 GCA_905479515.1 uncultured Parasphingopyxis sp. | reverse complement strand
CTTCTGCAAGTGCCTGTTCGGATCCGGCCATGTCCTTGTTCAGCGATCGCGCATGAGACAGCACAATCCAGATATCGGCGCCTGGCCAGCCAAGTTCTATTGCTTGATGAAAGGCCGCCTCGGCTGCCTGGCCATTGCGCGCATTGAGCGCCTGCATGCCCTGACCGGCAATCTGGCGCGCCTTCTGAAGATTGCTGTCCATGGAAGTCGTCCTTTCGCAGGCCTTGTCCGGTCAATTCCCGGTGACGACTTTCTCTCCGGAGAAAGTGGAAATCGCGCCGAGGAATTTCGCGATTTCGGTACGCTCTTGCTCAGACAGTTCCGGACGCCAGATGTCGAACAGGAGGACTACCCGGGTTTCGTTCCCATCATTCTTCGCTTCGTGTTCGATGCTATCGTCAAAGATGCACACTTTACCTTCCTGCCAATAATGAGTTTCGCTTCCGACACGAAGCCAGGCGGGGCCGGGCACCAGGACCGGGAGGTGACAGATCAGGCGGGTGTTGATCAGTCCGTGATGCGGTGGAATATGTGCGCCAGGTTTGAGCAGGGAAAACAGGACCGACGGCGCCTGTCCGGGCAGGCGGTCGAGTGGAATGTTCTCAAAAGCGGCGGCGGTGACTGGGCACCGTTCGCAATTTTCCTCCACGCGCTCGCCGTCCTTCCAGAGGTAAAAGGCGCTCCAATCATCATTGCCGACAAGCTTGTGGCTCTTCACGTTCGGTTGGCTGTCATGACGCTCCAGATAGGGCCGGAAGGCCGCATGATCCTCCAGAACGCCCATCAGTTCGCGTTTGATGTCGGCCGTCTTCGCTTCGAGGCCGGCGACCCAAATGAATTCGGCGGTGTCGTAGAACTGGATCTGAGGCAGGCCGGGAAAATAGTATTTCGTTGGCTGCTGGAGATAGATACCGGACTTGCCGAGGAGAATATCGACCGATTGGTCGAACCGTTTGCTCCGCCCTGCCTTCGGCAGCTCGCCTTCGATAAAGGCTTCATAGCCTTGCGCATATTCTGCGAGACGGGCTTGCGCCCGTTGGACACCTTGCCGGATCCCTGGCGCCACTTGTCCGCCGGCAAGCTGGATCGCTTGCAGGGCGCCAGAATAGGCGCGGCTCGCATCCTGAGTACGTCCGCCGACGTGCTGGACGTCTCCGAGCAGCAACAATGCTCCAATGTCCTGCGGCACTTCCTTGAGAACAGAGAGCAGCAACTCGGCTGCCTCGCCAAATCGGCCAGCGCGGGCATGCTCAAACGCAGCCTGTTTGCGGCTTTCCAGGGGGAGGGTGGTTGTCATTCCGGCAGGAAATGCCGGTCCGTCAGCAGGGTCAAGCGCCAGTAGCGCCGCAGCCGCATCTTGATGTGGACGAATCTCTCATCCTCGGCTAAGCGGCGCCATGACTGACCAGAGACACGAACGCGCCCTTATCGTCGACTTTGGAAGCCAGGTGACTCAGCTGATCGCCCGGCGTCTTCGCGAGAGCGGCGTCTACTGCGAAATACACCCCTTCAACAAAGTTGATGCTGCGTTTCTGGCAGATTATGCCCCGAAGGCCATCATCCTCTCAGGCGGCCCGTCCAGCGTCACCTGGGAAGGCAGCCCAAGGGCGGACGATGCCGTCTTCAGCCTCGGCGTTCCGGTACTTGGAATCTGCTATGGCCAGCAGGTGATGATGGAACAGCTGGGCGGCAAGGTCGAAAGTGGTACCAGCCGCGAATTCGGTCGGGCGTTCATCGAAAAGGTCGTCGATGACCCGATCCTTGAAGGCCTTTTCCACGCCGGTGACCACGAGCAGGTCTGGATGAGCCATGGCGACCATGTTGCCGACATGGCGTCAGGCTTCGGCGTAATCGCGAAATCCCCCGGCGCACCTTACGCAATCATCGCGGACCCGGAGCGGCGCTTCTATGGAACGCAGTTCCATCCGGAAGTCGTTCACACGACCCATGGCCGCCAGCTGCTTCGCAATTTCACGCATGGTGTCGCCGGTCTGAAGGGCGATTGGACGATGGCTGCATACCGCGCTGAAGCAGTCCAGAAGATCCGTGATCAGGTCGGTGAGGGGCGCGTGATCTGCGGCCTGTCTGGCGGGGTCGACTCCTCGGTTGCCGCTGTTCTCATCCACGAAGCGATCGGCGACCAGCTGACTTGCGTCTATGTCGATCACGGGCTGATGCGCGCGGGCGAAAGCGATCAGGTCGTGAACCTGTTCCGCGAACACTACAATATTCCGCTGGTCCATGTGGATGCGTCGGACCTCTTCCTCGGCAAGCTCGAAGGTGTGACGGATCCGGAGCGCAAACGGAAAATCATCGGCGGCCTGTTCATCGACGTTTTCGAAGACGAAGCGAAGAAGATCGGCGGCGCGGATTTCCTTGCTCAGGGAACGCTTTATCCGGACGTGATCGAGAGCGTTTCTGCGCTCGGTGGACCGTCCGTCACGATCAAGAGCCACCACAATGTTGGCGGCCTGCCGGAACGCATGAACATGAAGCTGGTCGAACCGCTTCGCGAATTGTTCAAGGATGAGGTCCGCGCGCTTGGCCGGGAGCTTGGCCTGACCGATGCCTTTGTCGACCGTCATCCGTTTCCGGGCCCGGGCCTTGCGATCCGTATTCCGGGTGCAATCACACGCGAGAAGGCCGACACGCTGCGCAAGGCCGATGCGATCTATATCGAAGAGATCCGCAAGGCGGGTCTCTACAATGAGATCTGGCAGGCTTTCAGCGTCCTGCTGCCTGTAAACACGGTCGGCGTGATGGGCGATGAGCGCACCTATGAAGCCGTCCTCGCGCTGCGGGCTGTGACATCCACAGATGGTATGACTGCGGACTATTATCCCTTCGAGCATGAATTCCTCGGCCGCGTCGCGACCCGGATCATCAATGAAGTGAAGGGCGTCAATCGCGTCGTCTACGATGTGACGTCGAAGCCGCCCGGTACAATCGAGTGGGAATGATTCCGCGTCCTTCGCGGACTATCGCGAACGATCAAGAAGTTCAACAAAAACAATAGCTTGATGCCGATCATCGTTCGGTGTCTATCGCCCTCTATCGGGGTCCAACGGGACATCCTGACGGTATCGCCTGACGGTATACAAATTGCCTCCTCCTGCCTAAAGTCAAAATACCGTCAGCCCATTTTGGCGGCCTGACGGTATTTTTTCGGCATAACGCATTGAAAAACATGCGTTTCCTTGTCGAAAAATGGCCATTTTGGCCTGACGGTAAAATTGGTGGGAAGGAGGCGCAGCATGCTGACCGATATTGCGATCAAGTCATTGAAATCAAAAGATAAACCCTACAAGGTTGCAGACCGAGACGGTCTCTATGTGTCCGTCGCGCCGACGGGCACTAAGACCTTCCGCTACGATTACCGTGTGAACGGGCGTCGTGAGACGCTGACCATCGGGCGCTATGGCAAGTACGGGATCACGCTCGCCGCTGCACGCGAGAAGCTAATCGATGCGAAGAAGCTCGTGGATGAGGGCGTCTCGCCCGCGAAGGAAAAGAAGCGGGCCAAGGCCAAGGCGAAATCCGAAGGGACGTTCGGAGAGCTTGCTCAGCGCTGGCTTGCTGAGAGCGAAATGTCCGATTCCACCCGCGACATGCGGCGTCACATTGTCGATCGCGACCTGATCCCGCCGCTGGGGAACTATACGCTGCGTGAAGTGACCAGCGAGGATGTCCGTCAGCTTTGCGACAAGATCAAGAAGCGCGGCGCGCCTTCAACGGCGCTGCACGCCCGCGAGTTCATCAAGCTCACTTACGCCTACGCCAACCTGCACGGCATCCGCGTCGAAAACCCTGCCGAGGAGGTCGATCCCCGTTCGATCGCGCGCGTGCGCCCTCGCGACCGCTCCCTGACGCCGCTGGAGATCCGGGTCCTATATCGCGTGCTCGAAGAGATCACCGCCAACCCAACGCTGAAGCTCGGCGTGAAATTCATCCTGCTGACAATGAAGCGCAAGACCGAGGTTGCCCATGCGACCTGGGACGAAGTCAGTTTCCAGGATGCGGTCTGGACCATCCCGAAGAAGCGGATGAAGACCGGCCTCGACCATAATGTCTATCTGTCGAACCAGGCGCTCGACATTCTGGTGGCGCTGAAAACCTGCGCAGGCGGATCGAAATACGTCTTCCCGTCGCGCTATGACACATTCCGCCCGATCTCGAATGCGACCTTCAACAGGATCACCGACAGCGCCCACAAGCTGGCGAGCGAGATGGAACTGCCGCTGGAGCCGTTCACCGTCCACGACCTCCGGCGCACCGGATCGACGCTCCTCAATGAGCTGGGTTTCAACCGCGACTGGATCGAGAAGAGCCTTGCCCATGAGGACCGGCGCTCATCGCGCGGGGTTTACAACAAGGCGGAATATGCCGACCAGCGCCGCCACATGATGCAGGAATGGGCCGACATGATCGACGCCTGGGCCGCCGGCGAAAGCCGCAAGCCGAACATCATCCCCGAGAGCATGGCGGTCTACGCGGCTGATCCGCGGGTGGGGTGAAAGTAACCTGGCTGAAATGCTGCAGGCCGACACTCGAGCTCGAAATTCAGACTTCGAGAGATTGAGCCAATGGCGCACGGCGCCAACACGCAGAAATGTCCGACCGTCCCCAGACCATGCTGCGCTCAGCCCGTCGCTAAGCCGGGTGCAAGCCTCATTGATGGGATTGCCAGTGGCACGAAATCGGTGGAACAGACACGGTTAGCCAAATTTTGTGCTTGTTTCGTTCTCCCGACTCATGCCACGGGGATATAATGTCCCACAAAAACACCATCGCACTGCTTGAATCGCTGTTGCGCCCCGAACAGGAGGCGCCGCCGACCTTTCTGTTGGGAGCCGGCGCGTCCTACTCTTCGGGTGTTCCGCTGGCGGCTGAAAGCGTGAACCGGCTTGCTCGTCAGTATTATGCCGAGCGTGTCGCCGGTGGTGGCATGACACCCGACAAGATCAAGACATCGCAGTGGAAATCTTGGCTCAACCAACAGGATTGGTTCATCTCCGATCCGGATCGGCTGGCGGAGAACTTCCCGCTCATCATCCATCATCTGCTCTCGCCGGAAGCCTATCGGCGGAGGCTCATCGTCGATCTTGTGGAGCCACCGGGCGAAGTCAGCTCGGGCTATAAGGCGCTCGCCGAATTGGTCTTGCAAGGGCTGGCGTCAACCATTCTGACGACCAATTTCGATCCCTGTTTGCCGCGGGCGCTGGACGCCAAGCGCCCGCATTTGGCGCATGTGGACGAAGTGAACCGGCAACCTGGCGATTTCGCGGAATTTTCTCCTTACAGCCGCGCCCAAATCGTCTGGTTGCATGGCAAAGCAGAACTCTACAGCGACAAAAATCTCGCCGAGGAGACCGAAGCGCTCGCGCCCGAACTTGTCGAACGCATGCGCCCGCTCATCGAGAATACGCCGCTCGTCGTGGTCGGCTATCGCGGCGCAGAGAAATCTATCACGGACTCGCTGCTCGGATCAGAAGATGGACCGGCTTTTCGGCGCGGGATCTATTGGTGTCACCGAAAGGGGGAAACGCCGCACCCCCGTGTGCAGGCATTGGCGGACCGGCTCGGCCGAAACTTCACCTGGCTCGAAATCGACGGTTTCGACGAGCTGATGACGGGCCTCAACAAGCGTCTTTCCGGTGTCCAGCGCTATGCTGTCAGCGCCGAAAACGATGATCCCAGCTACGACGACACCGTAATGGAGGGTGCCGTCTGGGGCGACATTGATCACAGCCTAGCGCTGGCGACGTTGCGGGATTATAGTGAGAAACTTGAGTTCGGGGAGCTCACGTCGGACCAATTGCAGCGTTTCATGGAGGATCGAGGCCTTCTGAAGCGGATTGACGGCGCGCTTCGCCCGACGCGCGGGGCGATCCTGTTATTCGGCCGTGACGCCAACCGCTTCTTTCCTCACGCTATGATCAGCGTAACCGTAGACGGCAAGGATCGCCGGAACATTCGGGGCAACCTGCTGACGCAGTATGATGAACTCCTGCAATGGCTGTCCGGCGACAGGGTCAATCCGTCGATTAAAGTCAAAGGCGCGCGTAAACATGAAAACCGTCGTTCGTATCATGACCGTGCACTGACAGAATTGGCCGTCAACCTGCTCGTTCATCGCGACTATGAGGCGTCGGCTGTTTCGACGATCAATGTACTGCCGGGTTCTGCGATAGAGTTCAGGAATCCGGGGGATGCGTCGTCGTCCCTGCGAAGCGAGATTGAATTCGACGAGGAAGGCGCGTTCCGCCCCGTGGCGGAAGTCACCGATTTACGGAACAGGTCCTTGTGTGATGTGTTCTTCGGCATCAGCGCAATGGAGCAAGGGGGCACGGGCCTTGTCGACGCTGACGAACTGACGAGAAAGAACGGCGGCGTGTCGCGTTTTGCATTCCCGCCCGGCGCCGACACTTATATCGCACGGTTATGTCCGCCGAGTGCGTCGGCGGGATCGGCTCGCATCGCCAAGGATTTGCGGCCGGTCGGCGTCTATACGGTCAATATGATGATGTTCTCGTCCATGCCGACGCATGTGACATGTGCAACGCTTGATCTGACGCATACGGATTTCTGGAAGACGGAAGGCGCGCGGGCCGTTGAGCCTTGCGTATTTGAACCGAAATCTCTGAGGCTGTGGACCTTCGCAACGCAAGAGTGCGTTGAGGACGCTTTTCGCGACGCGCTTAATGGCGAGGCGGAGCCGATCGCGCTTGCCGACATCGGCGAGGATGAAGACATCCAGCGGAAGATCACCTGGCTGCTGCGGCGACACGTTGAAGTCTATCTCAAGGGCTTTGAAGCGTCCGGCCTCCTCATCGAACGCACTCCGAAAGGCCGTCCCACGAAACGCGCTTATTTCACTGCATTGAGGGGCGGGAACCGGGCAATCAAGTACGATACGCCGCAAAAACGCGGCATTACCCGCACCCTAGTCAAGAAGCGCGGCGACGACAGCAAGGGATTCTTCGAATGCGAAGGGTTTGGCTACGATGTCGTGCGCCTGAGCGAGACATGGGCGTTGCGGATCAAGCCGTTCTACATGTTCCTCGACAAGGACGGGAAAACACCGCTCCCAGGTTATGTCCGCACGAAACTCTCCACCCGCCGCTACAAGTACGACCGGAACGCGGCGGTAAACAGCGATCTGGGATTTTTCGAACAATTCCTGCGTGGTGGACAGCAGGCGATCGACCTCGGCGCTGGCGTCACGGACGACCTGATTCTTGAGGGCGCCTTCCTTTCGGTCGAGACAGAAGAAATTGGACTCATGGATGATGACGAAGCCGCTGACCATAAACGTACTGCCTGAACCGACCGTCTCCTTCTATAATTATGCAGAAGATGTCGACGGTCGTCGCGGCCTCGCGGAGAACAAGCCCGCCGACTATAATGGGGATCAACAGCTCAAAATCGGCTTTGTCGGGCTACAGGAGGATATCGAAGCCGCGAGGTCCTGGTTCGCCAAGCTTGCGCAGTTTCATCCTGCCTATGAATCCAACGCCAGCCGGTATCGCGACTGGCCTGGTTTTAAAGATGCCCTTGGCGTGGAGCTGGATCTGGATGACCGATATGTGAGGCCGATTGCGGTTGAGGCGTATCGGACCCGGTTTCCCAGAGCGCAAAATGGTCCGGTCTTTGATGAACTCGTTCAGGTTTTCGACGACAAGGTCGCTTCGCTGCTTGGCGACGACAGTCCGCACTGCATTGTCGTCTGCATCCCCAATGAGCTTGGCGATCTCAGGGTCTCAAATCCTGGGCTGAGCGCGGAGGAGCGGGCTCTTCTCGAAACGCTCAGGGCGGAAGAGGAGAGCGACCAGCTCGCGCTGTTCCAGCCGTCGCCCGACGAGCTGAAGGCTGCAGAGGCGCTTTATTCGATGGCGGACGATCTGCTGTTCCGCACTTTCTATCGCGCCTTGAAGGCGCGGGTCATGACGCATGACGATGCGGTGCCGATCCAGGTGCTGAGGCGCGAAACCGTCGAAAAGGGCAATGACACGGGTCAGAGCCATGCGACGCGCGCCTGGAACATCGCCGTGTCGCTTTATTATAAATCCAAGGGGACGCCTTGGCGTCCGACGGCGTTGCCCAAAGATGTCTGCTTTGTGGGGGTGTCCTTCCACCACATGAAACGGCGCAGCGGGCATCTTGTTTATGCTAGCGTTGCCCAAGCCTATTCCCGCGATGTCGAACCGTTCGCCTTGAAGGGCGCGAACATCGATCACAATCAGCGGCGGGATCGTCAGATTTTTCTGAACGCCGAACAGGCCGAGGCTTTGCTGCGGGATGTCGCCGAGAACTACGAAAAGCGCGCCGGCGTCGCGCCGACCCGGATCGTGCTTCACAAGACGACGCAGTATCAGCCGGAAGAGCTGGAAGGTTTTGACAATGCAGCGAAAGACATTGCCCCCTTCCTAGATCTAATCTGGGTGCGGAGCACGGCTTTCCGCATGGTGAGGCGCGGCAATTTCGAGCCCTGGCGCGGAACGCTCTGTTCGTTCGACAAGCATACATATCTCTATACGAGCGGATATGTGCCCTGGTGGAATCAATATCCGGGACCGCATATCCCCGCTCCCTTAGAGATTGGATCGCCCAGAGACACCGACATGGAGACGAGAGCGAAGGAGATATTGGCGCTGACCAAGATGAACTGGAATTCGAGCGATGCGCTCGGTGCTTATCCGATCACGCTTCTGTTTGCACGCCGGGTTGGCGAACTGATGGCAGAACTTGGAGAAGACGACCTTCCAAACCCGTCCTACCGATTCTACGTGTGAGGGCGGGACGAAACGTCTTCAAGGTTCCGACTCCAGAAAAAGGCGCGTATCTTCCGCATTGCCATATCGACAATGTGGAGATGTTTTTGCGCGAGGGTATTTCAGCCAATTCACCGCATCCGATAATCAGGATGCGGCCCGCAACCTTCGCGGCCCTTGCGACGCTGGGCGTCGATCCATTCGAGGACTTCGGCGAGGGGCCAGACGACGCATCGGGGGGTCAGATAGAAGCGCTGTGGGAATTCGCCCTTCTGTTCGAGTTCGTAGATCGTGGTGTCGGAGAGCGGCACGAGCTTGCGGAGTTCCGGCCGCCTGACGGTTCGTCGCCTGAAGATATCCGCAGGCGTGATCCGTTCAGGATCGGCTGACGTGACTGGGGCAGGGGCCTTTGGAGGCGGGTTCAGGTCCCGCGCGAATTCCTTGAGCCCTGTGCGCCCCCCCTCCTTTACGCGATGCAACATGACGCACTCCGATTATCCCGTCTTCGCCCGGTTCCACACCATGACGCCGGTGCCTTCAGCTTCATTCTCGAAGAAGGCGGCGCGCATAGGGCTGGCAAAGCTCGGATCATCCAGTTTCACAGCCAAGTATGGCGTTTCGCCATCCTTGCTTTCCTGGCGCCAGGCCGCGCCAAGCTCTGCGCCACCGGCATAGAGCCGGAAGTCCGGCGCGCCGTCTGAGGCCTTGTCCGTGTTGGGGACAAGCTGGGCTTTGACGTTGATGGTCATGGTGCGGATGGTGCCGGTATAGCTGCCATCTTTCAGGGTGAACGTGCCGATCTGTGCCATGGGTTTCAGTCTCCTTTGCTGGCATTGGCGTGAAGGGCGCGGCGCGCCCGCTTGAACCCGGCGTCGGAGGCCAGAAAGCTTTCGATCATGGCCGGGATCAGCGCTTCGGGCTTTTCCTCTGCGCCATAGGTCTGGCGGTAGATTTCGGCATAGTCCGAGAGGGCGCTGGCAAGCTCCGGATCGACCGAGAGGCTCATGCGCACCGGCGTGCGGTCGGGAAGACGGTCAAGGCGTAGGGTCATCGTGAAGTTCCTTGAGGGTGGAGTCTGAGAATAAGATCGCGCGTCACGACCACGCGCACGGGCCAGCCGGGCCGCACGCGGATGGTTGGCTGGATGCCAAGATT
>CAJQMX010000207.1 GCA_905479515.1 uncultured Parasphingopyxis sp. | reverse complement strand
CGCTTGTCTATAGCGCTGAAGCCGTAATGAAGACGATTTTTGGGCCGCATACACTCGATTTCGACGATCATTCGCGCATCCTGATTGTGGCCCCCGTATTTCACACAGCTGGATGGGTGTGGACACTATATGGTCTTGTCGGGGGATTGACCCAAATTCAGTTGCCATCAGCGGTGCCGGCAGAAATGTTGAGTGCGGTCGAGCGCTGGAAAGTGAGCCATGCACAATGGGTGCCGGCCATGTTGCGGGCTACCGTTGATGCTTTGGAGGAGAACAAGGCTGAGCTGTCGTCTCTCAGGATGATCGCTTATGGGACCTCGCCAATTTCGGAAGCGCTCCTCACCGAATGCAGGCATCGCTTCGGCTGCGAATTTTCGCAGGTTTATGGCCTGACCGAATGCGTGGGACCGATAGCGCACCTTCCGCCCGAAGCGCACCGCCAACTCGACGAAGGAAAGTCGCAAGCGACCGGGGTTGCCAATCCCGGAGTGGAAATTCGCATAGTCGGCGGTGATGGCGATGACCTTGGAGCAGGGGAGATTGGCGAAATCCTGGCGCGCCTGCCTTATCCGATAGGCATGTATTGGGAGCGGGACGGAGCTTTATCGCCCGTAACCGATGCCGAGGGGTGGCTGCATACAGGCGATGTCGGTCATCTCGACGAGGATGGCTATCTCTCGGTTACCGATCGCAAGAATGACATGATCATTACGGGAGGCGAGAATGTTTTCCCGGTTGAGGTGGAAAACATCCTTGTCGGTGTTCCGGGCGTGAAGGAGGCCGCCGTATTCGGGCTTCCCGACGAGCGCTGGGGTGAAACGGTTGTGGCGGTAGTCGTGCCAAAGGAAGGCAGCGTCATTGACCATGACGCAGTGGTTGCGAGCTGCCGGGATCAACTGGCCCATTATAAATGCCCAACACGAATTTATGAATCGACTTGCCTACCTCGCAATGCTTCGGGCAAGGTTCTGCGGCACGAGCTTCCAGCGATATTCGGACAATGACCGTCAATTTCGCGTGGATGGATTCTCGTGGCATGTGGCCGGTGCTAAGTAACGGGAAGGAAAATCGTGCAGCGTTTTTTGATGTTGGATTTGCTTCGCGCATTTTATTGGGTCGACGAGGCCCTGCAGACAGGATTGCGGTTAAAAGGCTGGGACAATATTACGCGTTCGCAGTCGCTTATCCTCGCCAATATCACCTTCGGTGTTCGCCGCGCTTCACAGCTGGCCCGGAATCTCGGCGTGACGCGTCAGGCGATCAGCCAAATGCTTGCGGAAATGGAGCGCAACGGTCTGGTGCAAAGCACGTCCGATCCGACAGATGGCCGCGCGCAGATCGTCAATTTCAGCGACAAATCCCAAAGCATTCGAGACGACGCGATGGAAACATTGTTGAAAATCGAGGCAGAGGTTGCTGGAAGAATCGGAAAGCGGCGATTCAATGCACTGGCCGAAGCACTACAGACCGACTGGGGTTCCACGGAATTCATGTCGACGGAAGACTGAACAGCAAGGCTGCACGCCGGCCAATAAGGCACCACAGCCTCCAAATTCTAAACAGGACTATTGCGACATGAGCCGGTCCAGCGAGCCTGATAAGGCCCTGTCCGGCCGCACGATTCTCATCACGGGTGCGTCGTCGGGAGTGGGCGAGCATCTCGCCGAAATGCTGGCAAACAATGGCGCAAATATCGTTTGCTGCGCTCGCCGGGCGACGATGCTTGATGCGCTTGTCGAGCGGATTTCGGCTGCCGGGGGTGTAGCGATCTCAGCCCCTTGCGATGTTGCTGATGAGGAGTCCGTCGCCGCCGCATTTGATAGTGCAGAAGGCCATTTCGGTACCGTCGACAGCGTTGTCGTGAATGCCGGCATCAATCACGCAGGCCCGTTCACCGAAATGCCTGTTGAAGATATGGACAAGGTGCTTTCCGTCAACCTGCGCGGGGCAATGCTCACCGCCCGGGAAGGTGGCAGGCGTATGCTGGCGGCTGGCAAGGCGGGTGTCGAGAAACCATGGCGTGTCATATTCATCGCCTCCATTCTGGGCCTCAAGCCGACGCCGGGCGCTGCGACCTATGCTGCGACAAAGGCGGGTGTCATCATGCTGGCCAAATCTCTGGCTCTGGAATGGGCGCGCCGCGATATCAGCGTCAACGCCCTGTGCCCGGGATATATGCCAACCGATATCGTAGAGGATTGGTTCGAGTCCGATCCCGGCCAACGTCAGATTGCCGGTTGGCCCCGCCGCCGGCTGATGGCGGTCGACAAGCTGGACGGCACAATGCGGTTGCTGCTCAGCGAAGATGGCTCGGCAATTACAGGCACCGCAATGGTGGTCGACGATGGTCAATCGCTGGTGTGAACAGGCAGAAAGCAGATACCCATGATAATTCTATACGGTGCCGATATATCCCCTTTTGCACAAAGAGTGGCGCTCCAGCTCGAATATAAGGGTTTGGAATTTCGCGTGGAGCCGCCGCCTGGGGGCCTCAAATCCGATACGTTTCGTGATCTCAATCCTATCGGCAAAATCCCTTTGCTCGAGGCCGATGGAGTGATTTTGCCGGAGTCAGAAATTATCTGCGAATATATCGAAGAGGTTCATCCTGAGCCGCGGCTTCTCCCGATCGATCCGGCGGACCGCGCCAGGGGACGCCTGATTTCGCGGATTTGCGATCTTTACGTGATGAATCCGATGGCTCCGCTATTTGCCAATCTTTCGCGCAAATCGCGTGATCAGGCTGTTGTCGACGACGCATTGCGTACGATCAAAAAAGGCCTGCAGGCCCTTGATCATTGGATCGCGCCGGAGCCTTTTGCGACGGCCGGGATGCTGACCCTTGCGGACTTCGCCGCCGCTCCCATCCTGCGCTATGTTGCCGAATATCCGCCAATTTTCGGAATGACCCAGCCATTTGCCGACTTCGGAAATATCGCAACCTACTATGCCAAATGCAGAGAAGACCCGCACGTCGATCGCGGTTTGGCGCGCATTGAAGCAGGTTGGGCGGCATTGCGGGCCGGGTGACCGTGGCAACGTCAATTAAAGTCAATAAAGTTGACTAAAAACTTGGCGTGGACGTGAGATCGTGGCATGATGCCATAAGTTGGTTGGCTATAGTCCCACCATGAAAGAACAGGAGAAAAGCCATGACCGAACGGCCCGATCCCCAGCCGATCATCGGCGTCCATCACGGCGCATTTCGTTGCCGCGATGCCGAGCAGACACGCTGGTTCTACGAGGATGTCCTTGGCCTGGTAACCGAAGGCGGCATCGTTCTTGACGAAGTCCCCGGTACACACGCTGAAGACCCCTATATGCACATCTTCTTTCGCATGAAGAATGGTGAATATCTCGCCTTTTTCGATGCGCCAGGCTCGGCAACGCCGGATTCCTTCAATCGCAAGGAAAGCTTTGACATGCACTGGGCATTCGAAGTCGAATCCGAAGAGGCGCTGCTGAAGATGCAGGAGCGGATCAACAGTTGCGGCGTTAGTTGCCTGGGCCCGGTGGATCACGATTTTGTGCGCTCGGTCTATATGTACGATCCCAATGGCGTGCAGATCGAATTGACTTACCGGACCGATGAGCATGATGCGATTTTTGCCAAGGAACGCGATGAATTTTCGGAAACTCTTGCCGACTGGACAAAGCGAACGCGTGAAATGAAGAGCCAGAAATTCGGCGCTGAGGCGATTGATCGCCGTTCGCGTAGCAAAACCAAAGCGAGCGCATAACCATGAGCAAATATGAGCGTATCCCCTATCTGGTCATTTTCGATGAAGCTGCGGCTTTCAAAGATACCTATGCCGGGGAGATCGGCAAAGTCGTGCTTGAAGCCCATCATCTCAAGCCGGAAGAAGAGACGGATACGGTCGTCATCTTTTCGCACCCGATCGGTGGCGGTGCCTATTTGCCGTTGCCCAATGCCCTTGCCCGAAAAGGGATCGCGACGATCTATCTGAACACACGGTATCGCGGCAATGACAGCGCTCTGTCGATGGAACGCGCATGCGCCGATCTGGGAGCCTGTGTTCGCGATGCTAAGGAGCGGCTTGGCTACAAGCGCGTGTATCTGGGCGGCTGGAGCGGAGGCGGCTCGCTATCGCTCTTCTATCAAGCTGAGGCGCAGGATCCTCAAGTGACGCAAACGCCTGCAGGTGACGGGCCAGACCTCACCAAGCTCGATTTTATTCCGGCGGACGGCATCATGCTGCTTGCTGCGCATCTTTCGCGTAACCGGACATTGACCGAATGGATGGACCCGTCGATCACCGACGAGAGCAGACCTTTTGATCGCGATCCCGCCTTGAATCTTTATGATCCAGCCGGGCCGCAGCCCCCGTATAGTGAAGAATTCGTCGCAGAATATCGGGCGGCTCAAATCGCCCGCAATCGACGGATCACCGCATGGGTGAAAGACGAGCTGGCAGCGCTGCGTGCCGCCGGACGGCCGAATGACGAGCGTTGCTTTACCGTCCATGGAACTATGGCGGATCCGCGCTGGCTAGATCCACTAGTTGACCCAAATGACCGGACGCCAGGCACCTGCATGCTGGGCGATCCGCGAGTGGTTAACGATGGGCCGGTGGGTCTGGCACGTTTCTCAACGTTGCGGAGCTGGTTGTCGCAATGGTCTTATGACGATTCCAACGCTGATGGCATCCGCTGTGCAGAGCGCATCAGTTGCCCGATGCTGGTGATTGACAACAGCGCCGATGATGCCTGCACGCCAAGCCATAGTGAGCGGCTGCGCGCTGCTGCGGTGAACTGCTCACAAACCCACCATGTGGTGAAAGGCGCCAATCACTATTATTTTGGGCAGCCGGAACTTGCCAAGGAAGCGACGAGACTGGTTCAGGACTGGTTGGCGGATCAAGATTGACCGAGGGAGCTGGGCCAGAAGGCGTTTCTCCGCACGGACCGCTAAGCGATCTTCGGGTGATCGAAATGGGCCAGCTGATTGCTGGTCCATTTTGCGGTCAACTGCTCGGCGACATGGGGGCGACAGTGATCAAGGTCGAACCACCCGGCAAAGGCGATCCAATGCGCGAATGGGGGCAGGGGCTCCCCGTCTGGTGGGAGGTGATCGCGCGAAACAAGAAATCCGTTTCGCTCAATCTGCGCGAGGCCGAGGGACAGGAGCTTGCACGGCGCCTGATTGCAACGGCCGATATCCTGATTGAAAATTTCCGGCCCGGTACGCTTGAAAAATGGGGGCTCTCGCCCGAGGCCCTTCACAAGGAAAATCCGGGACTGATCATCGTCCGCATGTCGGGCTACGGCCAGACCGGTCCCTATGCAGGCCGTGCGGGATATGGCGGCATCGGGGAAGCAATGGGCGGCTGGCGGCGGTTGGTCGGCGATCCGGATCGTCCGCCCTCGCGAATGGGTGTGTCGATCGGAGACAGCCTGGCCGCTACCTATGGTTGCCTCGGCGTTCTCGCGGCGCTTCATCACCGGGATATCACCGGCAAGGGGCAGGTTGTCGATAGCGCGCTGTACGAAGCCGTGCTGCAGGTGATGGAAGGCCTGGTTCCGGAATATACGGTGGCGGGAACGACACGGGAACGCTCGGGTTCGATCCTGCCGAGGATCGCCCCGTCCAATGTCTATCCGTGTAGCGATGGCGAATATCTGATTGGTGCAAATCAAGACACCGTGTTCCGCAGGCTATGCGAGGCGATGGGCCAGCCTGAACTCGCGGATGCTCCGGATTTTGTCAGCCATGATGCGCGTGGGGACAATCAGGAAAAACTCGACTCGCTGATTGCCGAATGGACATCCAAACATACGGTCGAAGAGGTCGAGCAGGCCATGCTTGATCATGGTGTGCCGGCGGGAAAGATGTTTGCACCAGCGGATATGCTGGAAGATCCTCATTATCAGACCCGTGAAACCATCGTTGATGTGCCCAGTGAGCGCTGGTCTGGGGTGAAGATGCAGAATGTCTTCCCCCGTTTGTCGCAAACGCCGGGCAGTATTCGAACGCCCGCGCCCTCGCAGGTCGGTCAACATAATGACGAAATTCTTGGCGACATTCTCAGCCTCTCCGAAGAGGAACGTCAGGAATTGAAAAAGCGCGGGACGATTTAAAGCAGGACTTCACGGCTCCGCGCTGGCGTCAATCGCGATGGCTCTCGGCGCGGATCATTCTGGGAGTTCCTCGGAAATACCCGCCCGCAGCCGCAGTCCGGCCAATAGGGCGGAGGCGACGCCCAGCGGCCCGGCGATAATGAGCGCGGATGCAAGCGAGCGTCCGACGGCATCGGGATCGGCGTAAACAAAATCGGTAATCAGGGCGATGAGAGTCGGGCCGATGGCGGCGGCAAACAGCGTTACGACAAACAGATACAGTGCTGAAACCCGGGCCCGCAATGGCGGTGGAGTTGTTTTTTGCAGTGCCGCAGCACCGCCGGGATAGGCGAAACTCCCAAAGAAAAAGGCGAAGGAGAGCCCGCAGACCGCAAGTGTGGATGATGTAGCCAGAGCAGCCACAATGCCGGCAATGCTCATGGCTGAAATTCCGATGGCAATGGTCCATATGGGTGCCGCTTGCCAGCCGCGTTTCGTCCACCAATCGGAAATGGTGCCGCCGCAAAGCGCGCCGATCGGGCCGCCGATTAGCAGGCCAAAGCCAAGGGCTTGCCCAGCCTCAGGCGCCGTCATCCCGTGTAGCCGCATGAGATAGGCGGGGCCCCAGTACAGAAGTGCGGTCATGATCATTCCGGAAAGCGCGGAAGCGATGAAGAGAGCCCCGAAAAATACAGCGTTGCGGCGTAGGAAAGGCAGGGCAGGGGGTGAGGCTGTCTTGACAGGCTTTGGGTGAGAATTGCGCGGTTCGGCAATGGTAAGCATCAACAAAGCGACAAGGATCCCGGGAGGGCCGAGCGTCAAGAAAACAATCTGCCAGCCCCTGAGATCGGCCAATATGGTCCCGGAAAAATCGGCTGTTGCGGCGAAGGCCACGATCATCCCGCCGACGATAAATGCCAAGCCACCGCCAACCGAAACGCCGGACGAAAAGACGGCCATGGCCCGTCCGCGCTTCTCCTCCGGAAACAGATCAGCGATCAATGAGTAGGCGGCGGGACCCAGCGTGGCCTCTCCGACACCGACCCCCATACGGGCGAGAAAGAGCTGCCAGAAACTTCCGGCAAGCCCGCAAGCGGCTGTCATCATGCTCCAGAATGCGATGCCGACGGCGATAATTTTTCGGCGCGACGCGCGATCCGAAAGAACGGCAATCGGCAGCGAGATGGTTGAATAGAAAATCGCGAAAGCCAGGCCTTGCAAAAGGCTGATCTCGGTATCGGTAAGGCCAAGATCCAGGCGGAGCGGTTCGACCAGCAGCGCGATGATCGTCCGGTCAATATAGGAGAGCATATAGGCGAGGAACAATATGAAGATTGCCCACCAGGCGCGGCCGGGCGAAATATCGGCCCCCGGGTCGGAAGGCAGGTCAGTATGTTCGAATGTGCCCATATCGCATTTGCCTTACATTGCGGGATTGAGAAACGCACTGTATATTAAGTCAATAAAATTGACAATTAGGAGTGTAGGATGCGGAGATTGTCACGTGGTGGGTCAATGGGACCGGGTGTCACACGTCGTGATATCGTCAAGGGCGGGGCGGCCTCTGCCATCGCAATTTCGGCAGGCTTCCCGGCGCTGGCCGCAACGCCTTCCAGCCGCCCCAAAAATATTCTGCTAATCACGACTGATCAGGAACAGGTCTGGGGCAAGCTGCCGCACCAGATCGGGCTGCCGAATCATGAAAGGCTGCTTGGCGAATCCGTGCATTTTGAAAACTGGTTGGTGAACAGCGTGCCGTGCGGCCCATCGCGGTCCAATCTCTATACTGGCCGCCATGTCCAGCAAACGAAGATCATCGACAATCCGGGATTCCCCCCCTGGCAGAACAGTCTTGATCCGGCGATCCCGACTCTTGGGACGATGTTCAAGCGGTTTGGTTATGAAACGGCCTATAAAGGGAAATGGCATTTATCGTATATACCGCTTGATGAATCGGGCAGCCATATGGCGGGACTCCAACCTTTTGGATTCGATGAATATCAAACGGCGGGTGAAGCCTATGGCCTGGCTCATGACGGCTATGACCACGATCCCGAAGTGGCTGCGGATGCTGCGCGCTGGCTTTTGCGGCACGGACGAGAGGACGGTCCGTGGTTGCTCTGCGTCAACTTCCTCAATCCACATGACATCATGTTTTTCGATGCCACCGGGCGGATGGACGAAACCCGGTTGCCTGTACGAGGCTCCGTGGTCGATATGGAAACAGCACCAGTGGCACCTCCCTATGGTACCGGACGCCGGTTTGGGCTTCCTGAAACTTTCCATTCCCCTCCGCGCTATGCGGTTCCTGCACATCGCCTCTTTGAAGAAACCGATGAGCTTTTCCTGGGGCGGTTTGATGGAGACATCGATGCAGCCTGGCTGAACTTCGTCAACTATTATGCCGATTGCCTGCGCGACGTGGACCGCCATCTCGGCACCGTGCTCGATGCACTCGATCGCTCGGGCATGGCCGATGACACGATAGTTGCATTCACTGCGGATCATGGCGAGATGGCAGGCGCGCACGGCTATCGTCAGAAGGGACCGTTCATCTACACGGAAAATATCGGTGTGCCGATGATCGTTCGCCATCCTGATGCGACGCACGCCGGATCGGTTGTGAGCAGCATAGGATCGGCGATCGACGTAGCACCCACGCTCATTGGATTGGCCGGATTGCCGGACGAAGACAGAAGCGCCGAGATTTTATCCACTCTTCCCGGCAAGGACATGAGCAGCCTCGTCTTTGATCCAATGGGGGATGATGTGCGCGAGGATGGCGTGCTTCATATCTATAGCGCGCTTTACACCGGCAGCCCGAATGTGCGGCGCAAGCGTGCCGCCATTTCCTTTGCCGAAGACGATATCGAACGATCCCGCCTCGCGTCCGAACCGCCCTATTTCGTCGAGTTCGAGAATCGCAGCCTGTATCGCGGGGTTTCGGACGGACGCTATCGCTTTGCGCGCTATTTCAGCCCGCGTGATCATCACACACCTGAAACATGGGCAGATCTGATCGGACGCAACGATCTGGAACTTTACGACACGGTCGAAGATCCGTTGGAAGAGGTAAATCTCGCGGCTGACGCCGAAGCGTATCAGGAGCTGATCCTGACCTTGAATGCCAAGGTCAACCGTCTTGTCGACGCCGAAGTCGGGATCGACGATGGCCGGCACATGCCGGGGTTGGCATTCCAATGGACATTATGACCGAACGGGTGCTCGCTTAGTGCCGGATTTTGCCGAGTTCCTGGCCGAGAATATGTTTGCCGTAGAGTTCATTGGCGTCATCCCGGTCCAGTATCACATGGGTACCGGCTGTGTGCATATCGCGCTGGATCAGCTGAAAGGGTGAACTGCGATGCTGGGACCGGGCGCCGGCGGCCTGAACCATGGTATCGACGATGTCGACACAAGTCGCGGCAGCCAGTGTTCCGTCGCGCCGGTGACGCAGCCTTTCCTCGACGCTCGTTTTTGAGCGGGTGCGCGCATGGTCATCGATCAGAGCGCAGTTCGATCTGACGAGATTGTAAAAGGCATCGTAGCGCGCCATTGCGTCGGCGATCTTTGCTTGCGTGCTGCTGCGGGCGGCATGGTCGATCCCGCCATAACCAGAACGCGTTTTCGTAAGCTCCACAAACTCGTCTATTGCGCGTCGGGCAAGGCCGAAGCTCGCCCCGAGCAGCGTGACGAGCAGCATGGAATGCAATGGTACGCGCAGCGTAGCCATTTCGGTGAAATGTTCGCTTCCCGGAGTCTTTCCTGCCATCAGATCATTTTGCAAAAGCGTGCGCCGTTCAGGGACGAAAACGTCTTTGACCACAAATCTGCGGCTGCCCGTCCCCCGCATGCCCGAGACGTTCCAGTTGTCGATTACCTCGACTTCATCCTTGGGTATCAGCACGTTGACGGCAGCGTTTGGCGCACCCTCGATTTGCGCGATGCCGCCGACCCAGTCCGAAAAATCAATGCCTGTCGCAAATGCCCAGTCGCCGGATACCCGGTAGCCGCCGTCGACCCGCGCGGCACTTCCCCCTTTGCCTGAAAAGGTAAGCGGGAAGAGCGCATGGCTGGTTTCGCCATAGATTTCTTCCTGTGTTTCCAACGGAAAATGGCCGAGGATGACATGATGACAGGCGAGAATACCAAAGAGCCAAGCCGTCGATCCGTCACCTGTTCCCAGAATCGAACCCACTTCGAAAAATGTCTCAATGCCCGCTTCGGACCCACCAAAATCCTTGGGCGCCATCATCTGCAGAATGCCGGTCTCGATCATTTCATCGATTGATTCGCTTGCAACCTGGCTTTGTTTGTCACCTTCCAGGCCCCGGCTTTGCAGGTGCGTAACGAGCGATCGCGCACGGCTTTTCAGCGTCTCGGCATCGAGCGTTTCATCGGTCATGGAGGGCCTTGTCATTGTTGTGACTTTCGTGGTCATCTCGTCGCTCGCTCAGTTAATAGTCAATATACTTTACATATTACAGCAGAAAGATACAAGGATTGAAACCGTGGATATTCGCCAAGGAAGAGCTTTATGTCCAATATTCTAACGGCCTTGCATTCGTGTGCTGGCTCGACCGAAGCATTCCCAAATGCCGCGCGCTTCCAAGGCCTGCGGACGGCTGAAATTGCACGGGTTTGACCATGATGGAAAAGGGAAAACGCCAATGATGAGCTCAAGCCAATCTTCGATCCTGGTTGATCGCGAAAATGGCGTCGACCGGGTGACACTCAACCGGCCGGATCGTTTGAATGCCTTTGATGATGAAATGACCGGCCGCTTGCGCGACTATTTCGAGGCGCTGGCCGACGATAAGGACTGCAGGGTCGTCGTATTACACGGCGCCGGAAGGGCTTTTTGCGCCGGGCTTGATCTGGGAAGCCAGCAAGCGTCGAATTTTGCCGAAGGCGATATCGGCCAGGCGATGACGATCCAGCGGAACATTCGCAATATCGTGCTCGCCATGCGGCGGTGTCCGCAGCCTATCATCTCTCTCATTCATGGCGCGGCCAGTGGGGGAGGATTTGTCCTCGCCCTCGCGTCAGACATCCGGATAGCCGCGGATACCGCCCGGATGAATGCGGCTTTTATCAAGATCGGTCTCGGCGGGTGCGATATTGGGGCCAGCTATCTTCTGCCGCGGCTGGTTGGTGCATCTGCAGCGGCCGAGATGCTGTTCACCGGTATGACAATCGATGCCCAGCGCGCCTTGGCGATGGGCCTCGTTTCACGGCTGGTTTCGGAGGACGTACTGGAGGACGAGGCGCAACCGATCATCGATGCTATGCTCGCCACCGCACCGCTCTCGCTGGGTTTCACCAAGGAATGTTTCAACGTCAATCTGGACGCGCCGAGCATCGAAGCAGCGCTCGCGCTTGAGGACCGGAACCAGGTGATGCTCGGTCGTACCGATGATTTTCGCGAAGGTGTATTGGCATTCAAGGAGAAGAGGGAGCCCGAATATCGCGGCCGCTAACCTGCGATTGGCCACTGTTATAGTCAATAAAATTGACTAATATGCCCTTGCTGAATAATATTGCCTGACTGTGCTCGGACTGGGAGCTTGGATGGCGAACCGACACATTTCTTCCGACAGCGGCCAGATGGCTGGCCCTTCGCGGCAAAAGGGGACGATACAGGCATGACCGATTTCAACATGCTGGACGTCCGCACATTTGCGCAGGGGCATCCGCATGCCTCCTATGATCGGTTGCGCGAAGAGGCTCCGGTTCTGAAGCATGAAGGCTCGACTGCGCAGCCACCATTCTGGCTTCTATTACGCTACGAAGACATAAAGTCGGTGTCTCAGGACGCTGCCAATTTCACGTCGACGGCAGGCTTTAGGCTACTGACCGAAAATCGCGCGAGTATGGATCCGAAAATCGGTCAGGCGCTGAGCCGCTTCATGCTGGGCATGGATAACCCCGAGCATCTTGCCTTTCGCAATCTGGTGAGTGGTGATTTCATGCCTTCCGCCATAAAGGCCATCGAACCGCGAATTCAACGATCGATTGATGTGTTGATAGCATCGCTCGAAAACAGGGAAACCGTTGAATTTGTCACTGATGTCGGAGCGAAAGTACCGATCCAGACGATTTGCGCGTTCCTAGGGCTGCCCCCGGAAGAAGAAGATCGGGTTTTCGAATTCACCAATGCAGTATTTGGCACGGACGATCCCGATTTCACGCCGAGCCTGGAAGTTGCGAATGCGCGCTATCTCGAAATATTCGACTATGGACTCAATGTGCTCAGGGATCGGCGAGAAAATCCGCAAGATGACCTTTTGACGCGTATCGAATTTGCAGAAATTGATGGCAAACCGATCAGTGAGATCGAGAAGAAAAGCTTCTTCTCCAACCTGCTGGCCGCAGGCAATGAAACCACACGCACCACACTTGCCGGGTGCATTTGGGCGATGGCGAAATTCCCGCAGGAAAAGCGAAAACTCATCAACGACCCGTCACTAATTTCTGGCTCAATCGACGAATTTCTGCGGTGGGTGAGCCCGGCCTATCACATGGCACGAACGGCCAAATGTGATGTTGAGCTGGGCGGCAAAATCATAACACAGGGCGAACGGGTCGGCATGCTTTATGGCGCGGGCAATCACGATCCGGCTATGTTTGAAGATCCGCACACGCTCAATCTGGAGCGTTCGAATGCATCTCGCCATCTTTCGATGGGCTGGGGCATTCACCATTGCCTGGGATCGCGGCTGGCAGCGTTGCAACTTCGCTTGCTCCTGACTGCCTTTCTGAACCGTTTTCCGGAGCATGAGGTGATCGAGCCGCCGGTTTACGTCGCTTCGAACTTTGTCGCGGCAATCAAGTCCCTCAAGGTAAAGCTCCGTCGCTGAAGAAAGGGTAGTCATGACAGATCGAAACAAACATCCGGAAAAAATTGATGTGAGACGGCGCACGATCATGAAGACGGCCGTTGCCGGCATAGCGCTTGCGGGCTCCGCCAGAGCGGCGGCGATTACCAATGGTCCAGAAACGGGATGGATCGATCTGCACAATCATTTCATTCCCGATGTGTATCGCCAGACATTGGCAAATGCGGGCATCGATTCCGTCGGACGGGTGCCGCTGCCTGCCTGGTCGATCGAAACCGGTTTGAGGGAGATGGACGAACTGGGAATCGCGAAGGCGATCCTCTCCATTTCTGCGCCCGGTGTATATTTTGGCGAACAGGCTTTTGCTACCGATCTCGCGCGGCGCACCAACGCTGATCTCGCCGATATGGTGGTTCGTCACCCCGACCGCATCGGCGGGTTTGCGACTCTCCCACTCCCCGATGTCGATGCGGCACTGGCCGAATGGGAACGGGCGCGATCGGAAGGGATGGCAGGTGTGATCCTGCTGACCAACTATGGCGGCAAATATCTGGGGCACCCGGATTTTGCACCGCTGCTCGACGAACTGTCGTCTCAAGGTGCGCTGATATTCCTGCATCCAACATTGCCGGCGGGCGTCGAGGCGCTGGATCTGGCTTTGCCTCCGCCACTGATGGAGTTTGTTTTCGACACAACCCGGACGCTGGCGGACATGATCTTCACCGGTGCGCTTGATCGCTATTCAGGTGCCAATTGGGTCGCAGGTCATCTTGCCGGAACCCTGCCGTTCGTTGCCGGACGATTGAGCCTTATCGAACACTCTCCCCGCGATGCCTATGCCGCATTCCGGGAACGCGGCAGGACCGTGCAATCCTATCTGGAACAACTTTATTACGACACCGCCGTTTCCGCTTCACCGGCCTCGCTAAGCGCGGTCATGGAATTTGTCGGCTCTGACCGGCTTGTGTTTGGCAGTGATCGACCATTTCTGCCGATGGAAGTAGCCGCAGGAATGGGGGGCATGCTTCAGGGTTTTGAAGGGTTCTCGCCCCGTGATCTCGACAGTATCGGTCATGGAAATGCGCGGCGGTTGCTTCAGGCGCCATAGGATCTGCGCGTGTAGCGATGGTTATTCCGAAGATCATCTCCAGCTGCCGGACTCGCTAATGGATTGTTTCACAGGCCCTCAATCTTGAGGTGGATCCTTTGCGATCCTGTCGAGAATGCGCACATCATCGCCTGGAATTCGGAGTCCGGCCGCGGCCACATTTTCTCTCAGGTGTGACGGCGTTGAGGTGCCGGGGATCAGCAGGATATTCTCAGAGCGCTGAAGGAGCCAGGCGAGTGCCACCTGCATCGGGGTTGCTTCCAGCCGATGCGCAACCTCGTCCAGCACCGAGGATTGGAGCGGGTTGAAGCCGCCGAGTGGGAAAAACGGAGCATAGGCGATCCCGTCAGCTGCGAGGGTATCGATCAGGCCATCATCGCCCCGGACGGCGAGATTATAGTAATTTTGAACGCAAACGATCCTGCATATCGCTTGCGCATCCTTGACTTGCTGCGGTGTGACATGGCTCAGGCCGATGTGGCGGATCAGGCCTCGCTGTTGCAGGCGAGCCAGTGCGGTGACTGGTTCGCTGATCGCGCCTTCGGATGGTGTTTCCCCGGCTGACATGATCCGCAGATTGACGACCTCAAGGACATCAAGGCCCAAATGCCGAAGATTGTCTTCGACGGCACGTTCCAGATCGTCTTGATCGAAAGCTGGCAGCCAAGACCCGTCTGCGCCCCTTTTTGCCCCAACTTTCGTTACGAGAAGCAAGTCGTCAGGATAGGGAGAGATCGCCTCGCGGATAATGTGGTTGGTGATGTGCGGACCATAATAATCGCTCGTATCGATATGATTGACGCCCAACGCGATGGCTTCGCGTAGAACCGTGATTGCGGCATCGCGATCCTTGGGCGGACCAAACACGCCGGGGCCGGCAAGCTGCATCGCGCCATAGCCAATGCGGTTCACGATGCGATCGCCCAGCCTGAAGGTTCCTGCTCCGTCTTTCGCCATCATCCTCTACTCCGTCATAGAAGTCCGCTTGGGGTTCGCGGTTCGAAGCGCGAAACAAGGCAGGGCGAAGCACGACGAGTTCGGGAGCTGACGAATTGCGGGGTTCATGACTAGAACTCGGCGCCAGCTTTCCGGGCCTCTTCCTTGCGGTCTGCAATCATGCTCTCAAGGTCAGGGCCTGGCATGCCCGTTGGCTGCACTTTGATGAGCCGGATATCAGTAAATCCCATGAAGCCGAATATGTGCTCCAGATAGGCCCGCTGGAAGTCAATTTTTGTGCCGTCCGTTTCCAATGGGAACCGCATTTCATATGGGCTTCCGCTGGCCAGCACCATTTGCAGGGGGATGCCCGTGACTTGGCCGACATATTCGAATTTCCTGTTGACGAGGACGGTCACCCCAACCTGACAAACCAGATCAATCCAGTGTTTCAGGGCATAGGGTATCGAATAATTCCACATTGGTGCTGACAGCAGTAACTTATCAGCGCTTTTCAGCCGCTCAATCTCTCCCAGAACGCCCGCCCATTCGCCGACTTCTCCAATGCCATCTTTTCCGGAAAACACTTGCGCGATATTCGCCATTTTTTGGTTGGCACCCTGAGCTGAAAAGCGGGGCAGCTCGACATCAAAGAGCGGCAAATGCTCAATTTCATGATCGGGATTGTTCGCCTTATAGGCTTCAAGAAACTCCGCGGCGACTTGTGAGGAATAAGAGTCTTCGCCGCGAGGGCTGGCTTCAATGTATAGCAGTTTCGTCATTCGGGATCCTATGTTCATTTTGGCTACTAGCGAAAACCCAGCCCAGATGATTGCGGGATCCGGGGGGTATCTACCCTTGGACTGACCCGGATAGCATTGCATTCCGTCAAAGGCGCGAGTGCACGATAGCTGACCCGGTAACTTTGCTCTCGCCATCGTTAATAATCAAGTAAATTGACTATAACGCTGTCTTGGAATGGGAGCAATGACAGGATTTTGCGCCGCAATTCAGCAGGATTTTTCGATATGCGACCTGGCTCCACACAATGTCCCGCCAGTCACCCGATGTTACAGCAAAAGCGCAGCTTCGATAAAGCCCGGTTCCAAGCATCATAGGTGGAAAAACCCAAATTGAAGGGGCCTAGCATTGGCCTAACCACGCATAGAAATATCATCTTGTATGCACAAAGACGCACGGATGAGTGTGGATGTGTAGAAACTGAATTATCACTGCGTGGTCGGTGGGTGACTCTGGATAAATGCTATTGATGCAATCTGCATCGCTAGACCGTCACTCAAGTTACCGTGACAATGCCGAGCCGCATGTTACCGAAAGTTGAGCATGCATCGGGTCTTCACGCTTGCCGGGTCGTCGAAGATCGGTCATGAATGCGGAGATGAAATCCGATTGCCCGATCATAGAAATTCCGGCTCCTATATCAGAACTCAGTCTTTTTCTCGATTTTGATGGCACGCTTGTCGAGATTGCCGAGACGCCTGACCTCATCGAAGTGCCCACCGATTTGCCTGATTTGCTCCATGCTGCAGCACACCGTCTCGACGGGCGCTTGCTGATCGTCAGTGGGAGGACAATATCTGACATTGACCGCTATCTTGGCGATCCCTTTCTGTCCGTCTCAGGCTCGCATGGCATGGAGTTGCGCCTCGACGGGGCAACAAGTGAAATCGCGAGCGAAGCCGCCGCAATGGCAGAGATAGAATCTGAGGCGCAATCGGTGAGCGAAACGCTTCCCGGCCTGCTTGTCGAACGTAAGCGCTATGGTGTCGCCTTGCATTACAGGCAGGCACCCGATCTGGCTGATCGTGTCAGGATAGTGGCAGAGACGATAGCAAAACGTCACGGCTTCGCCCTCAAGCTTGGCAAAATGGTTTGCGAAATCCTGCCCGCAGCGTCCGACAAGGGACGCGCCGTATTGGATATCATGGGCAGCAGCCCTTTTTCCGGAACTGTCGGACTGTTTATCGGTGACGACATCACGGACGAGGACGGTTTTCGCGCGGTGCAAAAGCTGGGCGGTCTCGGTGTGATCGTCGGCGATCGCCAAGAAACGGCAGCGCGTGCGCGACTGCCCGATATCGGGGCGGTCCATACACTCCTCGAAAGTTTTGCTGAGGGGACGACATGACGGCCGATTTAAACCTCTGGCCGATCGGCAATTGCCAGGTGAGCGGGCTCATCGATTCTGCCGGTTCGCTCGTCTGGGGCTGCGTTCCGCGTGTCGACGGCGATCCGGTCTTTTGCGCCTTGCTCGACGATCCGGCCGAGGGCGAGGAACCGCGTGGTATCTGGAGCTTCGAACTCGTCGACCAGATCAGCGCCCGACAGCATTATCTGCGCAATTCGCCGATTGTTGCGACCATACTCACCGACGCCCATGGCGGAGAGGTCGAAATATTGAGCTTTTGCCCGCGTTACGAACGCTCGGGGCGCATGTACCGGCCCGTTGCTTATTGCCGGGTCGTGACCCCGCTCGCGGGCTCGCCCCGGCTTCGCACGCGGCTGGCCCCAACCAAAAACTGGGGTGACAGGGATGTGGAGCGGACCAACGGCACCAACCATATCCGTTATCTCGTCGGCGCTTTGACGCTGAGACTCAGCACTGATGCTCCGGTCGGTTACATCCAGGATGGACGCCCATTCCGCGTCGAAAAGCCGCTGCATTTCTTTCTCGGGCCAGATGAACCCTTTGTCGGCAATATCAGCCGGGAAGTCAGTTCGACGCGTGATCTTACGCTTGATTACTGGCGCTTCTGGGTCCGCGGTCTCGCCACCCCGTTCGAATGGCAGGATGCTGTTATCCGGGCTGCGATTACGCTGAAGCTCTGCCAGCACGAGGAGACGGGTGCCATCGTCGCCGCGCTGACGACGTCAATACCAGAAGCGCCGCATTCGGAACGCAACTGGGACTATCGCTATTGCTGGCTGCGTGATGCCTATTACACGGTTCAGGCGCTGAACCGCCTCGGCGCGCTCGACGTACTCGAAAAATATCTCGGCTATCTCCGCAACCTTGTCGATGAGATGAAAGAAGGCGCGATTCAGCCGCTCTTTTCGGTCAGCGGGGATACCGACCTTACCGAATGGACGGCAGAAACCTTGCCCGGCTATCGCGGCATGGGGCCGGTGCGTGTCGGCAACGCGGCCTATCTTCAGACGCAGCACGATGTTTACGGCCAGATCATCATGCCCAATATCCAGGCCTTTTGCGATCAGCGGCTGATGCGGGTCTCGGATGTTGCTGATTTCGAGAAACTGGAAGCCGTGGGCGACGTTGCCTGGGCCAATTATGCGCAGCCCGATGCCGGTCTGTGGGAATTCCGCACGCGGACCGCCGTCCACACATATAGCGCGGTGATGAGTTGGGCGGCCTGCGATCGGCTCTCCAATGCCGCGAGCATGCTCGGCCTGGCAGATAAGGTCGATTTCTGGGCCGAGCGCGCCAACACGATCCGCGAAACTATTGATGAAAAAGCATGGAACGCAGAAGCCGGACGCTATGGTGCGATCTTCGGGGGCAGCGATGTGGATGCCAGCCTGTTGCAGCTTGTCGACATGCGTTTCCTCACGCCTGATGATCCCCGATTCCTGGCGACATTTGATGCCGTAGAGCAGCGGCTGCGCCGCGAGAATCATCTTTTGCGCTACGATAGCGAGGACGATTTCGGCCTGCCCGAGACAGCATTCAACTTCTGCACCTTCTGGATGATAGAGGCGCTATACTTGGTCGGCCGCCGAGAGGAGGCGCGCACCTGGTTTGAGGAAATGCTCGACCATCGCACTCAATCGGGCCTGCTTTCGGAAGACATGGATTTCGAGACAGGGGAATTGTGGGGCAACTTCCCGCAGACCTATTCGTTGGTCGGTATTATCAATTGTGCGGGATTGCTCTCCATCCCCTGGAACACTGTAAGATGAGTCGGCTGATTGTAATCTCCAACCGCGTGTCCGCACCCAAGGCGAAAAGTGCGTCCGGCGCGCAAGGCGGGCTCGCCGTAGCGCTTCTGGCCGCCCTGCGTGAAAATCGTGGCCTCTGGTTTGGTTGGTCGGGCGAAGAATGCGAGACGTTCGAGGGCAAGCTTGACATGCAGCGCAAGGATGGCGTGACGACCGTCACGATCGACCTTGAGCGCCAGGATATCGAGGAATATTACAACGGCTATGCTAACAGAACGCTTTGGCCGCTCTTCCACTACCGGATTGACCTTGCCGAATATGAACGCACTTTCGGCAGCGGCTATGAACGCGTCAACGAGCTGTTCGCTGATGCCGCCGCTCCGCTGATTGAGCCCGACGATCTTGTCTGGATCCATGACTATCACATGATCCCACTGGGCAAGATGCTGCGCGACCGCGGTGTCAAGAACCGGTTGGGCTTCTTCCTCCACATCCCTTGGCCGCCGACCCGTCTCTTCGTCTCGCTGCCCTATCATGAGCGGTTGGTGCGCACGATGCTCGACTATGACGTGATCGGATTCCAGACGCAGGAATGGCTGGAGAGTTTTGCCCATTATATTGAAAAGGAAATGGGAGGCACCGTCGACGAGGATGGCACCGTTCGTTGCGAGGGCAAGACGGTCATCGCCAGAGCCTATCCGATCGGCATCGATTTCGACGAGTTTACTGAGGCCGGCGAGAGTGTCGAGGCCAAGCAAGCCTATGATCAGCTTCAAGCCAGTACGCTAGACAAGAAAGTGATTATCGGTGTCGACCGGCTCGACTATTCGAAGGGCGTAGAAGAGCGGTTCCAGGGGTATGAGCGCTTTCTCGTCAACAATCCGGAGCGCACCAATAGCGTCGTGTTGCTCCAGATCGCGCCGCCCTCGCGCGGCGAGGTCCATACCTATCAGGAAATTCGCGAACGGCTTGAAACCCAGTCGGGTCATATCAATGGTCGCTATGCCGATGTCGACTGGGTGCCCATCCGGTACGTCAACCGCGGCTATCCCCGCAATGCGTTGGCCGGGCTCTATCGTGCTTCGGCGATTGCGCTTATCACGCCGCTGCGCGACGGGATGAACCTCGTCGCAAAAGAATATATCGCCGCGCAAAATCCGGAGGATCCGGGCGTGCTGATTCTCTCGCGCTTTGCCGGTGCTGCGGCGCAGCTCCAGGAAGCGATGCTCGTCAATCCTTATAGCGCCGACGAGATCAGTGAGGCGATCACAAGAGCACTCGACATGGATCTCGACGAACGCAAGGAACGTTGGCGCGCCATGTATGAGCGGACCCGGGATGAAGACGTCAACTGGTGGCGCGACAAGTTCGTCGCTGATCTAAAGGGTTAGGCGATTGCAATTACTTGTCGGTGATATCGGCGGCACACATGCCCGTTTTGCTCTAGCCAGTTTCGATGGTGACCAAACACCGCGGCTTGAGAACAAGACAAAGTTTTCTGCCAACGAGTTTGACAGTTTCGAAAGCGTCCTGAGCAGTTATGCGAGATCCTTGCCGGTCCCGCTACCCGGTGAAGCGGCGTTTGCGCTGGCCACCGATATCAGCGGCGATGTCGTGACGCTGACAAATCGCGCCTGGGTGATCGACCGGCATGCGCTGATTGCCGGTTTCGGATTCGATAGCTGTACATTCTGTAACGACTTTGAGGCTGTCGGCCATGTTGTGGCGGCAGTTGGTAAAAGCCGGCTTCTCCCGATATTGGGCCCCTCCGAGTTGCTGCCGCAGATGGGAAGCGTATCGATTATCGGGCCGGGCACGGGGCTTGGTGTCGCCCAACTCGTTCTTGCGGACGATCATTATCATGTCTTGGAAACCGAGGGCGGGCACATTGGGTTTGCCCCCTCCGACGAATTCGAAACGCGAGTTCTCAATCGAGCGCGTGCGGAGTTTGGGAGGGTTTCGATTGAACGGATCGTCGCTGGCCCGGGCCTGATGCGTATCTATCGCGAATTGGCTGGAACCGAGAATGCTGGGCCAACAAATGATGCCGATCTCTGGCAAGCCGCGCTCGATAACAGCGATCTCCATGCCGCTCAGGCACTGGACAGGTTTCTTGGCTCCCTCGGCTCGGCCGCGGGCGATATCGTGCTTGCGCAGGGCGCGAACGCGCTGGTGCTTGCTGGCGGGCTGGCGGGCCGGTTCCGCGTACGGCTGGCGGACTCGCCCTTTGCGGAGCGCTTTGTTGCCAAAGGGCGGTTCGAAAACTATCTGCGTGCAGTGCCGGTTAGCTATCTCGACGAGCCCGATGCCGGCCTGATCGGCGCAGCGCTTGCTGGAAGAATATCCACACCCAGCCACCATTGAGCGTGTCGCCATAGACTTGGGGCGCGGGTTGAGACTTTCCGGTCAGGTGGCGGACAATCGATCGGCGGCGTTATTGGATCAAGCGTAGCAGAATATTATCCGGCTTTTGAATGAAACCGAACGGCCGAAGGCGACCGGATTCGCATAGTCTGTCCATCTGGAAAATGACAAGATATCTTCACTCTAGCTGCAAAGTGACCAACATCATGTCACAAGACCTGGGCGGTTCTCCATCAAAATCTGGAATGGGTTCAAATGTCGCGTTGGAGAGTTCGACGCCGGACATCCCAGACACATTGAAAAACCCCAGGCTTGGCGCTTCGTCACTCCGGCGATTTTTCTCAGGATTGAATGCGCCGAGATATATTGCCTCATTACGAACAAACAATTGGTGCGGCGCCAGCCTTAGTTGAACACCATTATACTTTGTGTGGATCATCCTCTGCATACTGATGGATTCAGCGAGCATATGGGCAGTATTAGCTTTGGTGTCGTCTCGATGCTGCATTGCACCATAATGCTGTTATTTTGTAGGTTATGCAAGATAGCATTGGCTGCCAGCAGGAATGAAGGCGTTGCCAGTTTACTTGAAGCAGGCTGGTTTGTCGGTCACATGCTCGGCCGCCAGCCCCAGATGTCAGTGGTCGGTGGGGATAGGTTGGGCTGACCTCAAGTTGCGCGCGATAGACGGCCCACACTTCAAATATCAGCGACGCACTGTCTCATAGGAAACGTCCAAACCGCGTACCGGAAAATTTCGGATGGAAAGCGATGGCGATCAAAGGAAATTGGTTGGGTTGTTGTAGGATAGTCATCGCCCAGGCAGGTCGCCCCTCGAGTTAACGTTACAATGCCTGCTAAACTACCGAACTATCGCTGTTATTCTGACCGCAAACCAAGGCGCTGACCCGTCTTTCGGTTTGTAGAAAGTGGTGCGCGACGCAGTCTGGAGCGAACCGGTCTCTGGCGTAGAATTCCCTGATACACGGGAATTTACTGGGTAAATTCGCTTAAGTGCTCCTAAACCGCACTCATAAACCACGGATTTCCGGCGTTAGCAAAGCATTTTACCCGTGAAGGTTTACTGGGAAAATATTGCGCAGATCTGCGTAGTAAGCCGACATACCCTCCCCTTGCTTTTTGCTAACCATGCCGTTTAGATTGCCATCAGCGACAGGCTGCACCGGAGCCGGGCAGTCTGAAAAAAAAGCAAGCGGATCCGTAGAGGGGTTGTCAGCTTCTCCGCCGGGATGGTGGGCACGAGCGCTCGCAGCGCCGTCGAGCGAATAATCCTTTCCGCCGGGGACGGCGGGCACGAGCGTTAACAACGCCGTCGAGCGAATAATCCAAAGCGTAATCAATGTGACGTCTCGAATGAGGCGGATCGGTGCATATGGCTGAGGCCTTATTGTGCCGACCTGCCGCATTCGACGTCCAAGCTAAGGACGCCGACAATGACTATGAACAATGAAGATGGTAGCTCGACCCCGGTTCAGGGAGAGCGGCTACTCCCGTATGAACTAACCCCGATAGAATTGCTGAGGCCAGCTGAGAGAAATGCGCGCGACCACGGTCCGGCGCAATTAGCCGCATTGGAAAACAGCCTCTCCGCATTTGGCATGATCAGTCCGGTAATCCGAGACGCCGATAACCGCATCGTTGCCGGACACGGGCGTGTCGAAGCAGCGAAACGTGCCGGCCTGAATTCCATTCCGACACTGCGGGTCGATCATCTGAGTGAGCAAGAACTGAGGCTATATGCCCTGGCGGACAACCGGATCGCCGAGCGCTCTACGTGGAACGAAACCGCCAGGGCAGAAGAGTTTCGAGAGTTGCGGCTCGAAACACCTGATCTCGATCTGACCCTGTCAGGCTTTGAGCATCCGACAATCGAATTTGCGATTGCGAGCCTGGAGCAGACCGACTGGTCCGATCTCGACAAGCCGCCCAGCGCCATGCGGTCAGTCACTATCAGCCAATTGGGCGACAACTGGGATTATGCGAACGGTCATACACTCGTCTGCGGCGATAGCACAAACCCTGAAACCGTAGCCGCCGCGGTGCGCGGCGAAATAGTACAGCTCGTCGAGCAGGATGCGCCCTATAATCTTCGGGCCGCGGAATATTCCGGCAAGGGGAAGCATCAGCACGGCGATTTCGCGATGGGCGCCGGCGAAATGGGCAAGGAGGAATTCCGGGCCTTCCTGACGGGCTCATACGAAGCGGTAAAACCGCATCTTGCCGATGGGGCGCTCATCTATGGGTTCATGGACGGGAAGCATATCGGCGACTTGCTTGAGGCAGGCGACAGAGCCGGGTTTGAACTGAAGACCATTGTTGTCTGGGACAAGGGCAAAGGAGGAATGGGCTCGCTATATCGGAGCGCCCATGAACTCATCGCAGTATCGAAGCATGGCAAGGCCCCGCATATCAACAACATCATGCTCGGCAAACACGGCCGGGACCGGCATAATATCTGGCGCTATCCCGGGATGAACAGCTTTGGCCGGGGCCGTGATCGTGCTTTGTCGATCCACGCAACCGTCAAGCCGGTCGAAATGATCTGCGATCTCTTGCTCGATGTTTCGCGGCCTGGCGATGTCGTATTTGACGGGTTTTCCGGTAGCGGGACCACGCTCATCGCGGCGGAAAAAATGGGCCGCCGCGCAAAGGTCATCGAACTCGACCCGCATTATTGCGACGTCGCGATCGAACGCTTCCTGCAGGCTTTCGGCGAGGAACCTGTCAATCGCCGGACCGGTCTGACTTTTTCAGAAGTTTCAGTTCAGCGCGCCGCGCCGAGCCAAGGGGAGGACGGCGATGCCCAGTAAATATCGTGATCGCCCATATGCCGTAGGCAAGGGCAAGCCGCCCGTTCACACTCAGTTCGGGAAGGATCGTCCCGGCAACCGCAAGGGCCGGCCGCGCGGTTCACGCAATCTCGACACGGTCGTCAAAAAGGCGTTGGCCGTGCGGCTAACCGTGAAGGAAAATGGCAGGGATCGTAAAATCAGCAAGCTCGACGCGGCCGTCACCCAATTGGTCAACAAGGCGGCCAGCGGCGACCTGAGGGCTATCGAATCTGTCCTGCGTCTCAACCGGGAGATGGAAGCGCGCGCACTTCCCACCGAGGCGCCAAAGCCGCTTTCCGATGCCGATCGCGTGGTTCTCGAACAGTTCGCTGAGCGGATGCGCGGCGGGCCGGAGGATGCGTCATGACCCGCGACGAGGATCTGTTTCG
>CAJQMX010000206.1 GCA_905479515.1 uncultured Parasphingopyxis sp. | reverse complement strand
TGGTTCCACCTGCTTTATGCAGGTAAATTGGATGCCGTATCACTGGACCGCTTTCAGGATGTCACGGGCCTTAAGCTTGAAACACCCGATGGTGATCTGGCTGAAAAACTGCCAACCATCCAGCGCTGGCTAAACCGGATACTCGCGCTGCCCATCGCTTTGCAGAATGCAATATTTGATGAATATCTCTCGCTGATTGAAGCCCGCGTGGAAGCAGCGCGCGAAGCGGGAACCTTGGATCTCGGCGTTGAAACGATTGCGGTTGATACATTTGAAATTATGTCGGACAAGCTGCTCCGAACGGACAGCGTCTCTGGGGCAACCACGCATCTTGTGACGTTGAAAACACAGCGCCCGCTCAAACCGCTTCGCTTCAAGCGGCTTTACAAGCTTTACGATTTCAGCCTGCCGCAAGTTCAATTATTACGCAATGCGCGCTCCGGGGGTGTCGCCCTTTCTGTTCCGACCCGGCGTATGATCACCGATGAGGGAGAGACGATCGAACGTCGCCGGCTGATCAGGCCGCTAAAAACGGTAAACTGGACACTCGAAGCTTTGTCGGAAAGTCTCTGGGAGCGGGTTGATTTCAAAATCTTTCGAAAAGGCTGGTTGGAGGAGGAAGAACAAGCGGCGTCCGAAACGGCCCATGAACGCGTTCATCTTGCCACCGGATTGCTACTGCCAGTTTGGAATAAAATTCCAGGAGAGTTTGTCCGTGTCACCCGTATTGCTGCGAGCGACGGGTGTTCGATCATTGGCCGCGAAATTTCCGAACTCGATATGGCTGATCTCGCACGGGCCTTTGGTCTCGATCTTGATCAGACAATCAATCCCTCCCGGATTGCGGAAATGGTGATGCAAAGCGGCAAGCCGTTTTCAGTTCAATGCCATGATGACCTTATGGCCAAACGCTCACTGGTCAATGGCAGCCAGCGACTGGAACTGACGGGCTTTTCAGCCGAGCGTCTCAACTGGTATAAATCCAAAGGCTGTTTCACCGAGATTATCCGCTACCGCACGCGTCTATTCGTGCCGGTCAATGAAGCAGCGCAGATACTGGAAAAACTGACTGCCTAAGCGCTTCCGCTCTCCCTCAATCTCAAACCACCAGAAAGCGAACGCGTGATCTCTAAGAATGAGAGGGGAGGAGGCTTGGCTCTTTTGAACCCGGTTTTGGCGATGGTCGCCGAAAATCGTTAGTTCGATCAATCAGGAGTTAAAAATGTTCAAATCTATTCCACTCAACAAACTCGTTGAATCCAAGAAAAATGTCCGCAAGCGGACTGATCCGGCAGCCGATGCATGGCTGAAGGCGGATATTGCTGCGCGAGGATTGTTGCAAAATCTGGTCGTCAACGCGATTGCGCGCGGCAAATTTGAGGTCACGGCAGGTGGCCGCCGTCTCAACCAGTTGAAGGCACTTGCCAAGGACAAAGCGATTAAGAAGACCGAGCCGATCACATGTCTGGTCAAAAACGGCGAAGCGCATGAAATCCGGGAAATCAGTCTGGCCGAGAATTTCCAGCGCGTAAAACTCAATCCGGCTGATGAAGCCGAAGCGTTTCAGGATATTGTGAACGACGGCGCAAGCGTTGAAGATGTTGCCATTCGCTTTGGTCAGACCGTTCGCTTTGTCGAAGGGCGTTTGCGGCTCGCCAAGCTCGCACCAGTGGTTTTTGAGGCGTTGGCAAGCGGTGACATCACGCTTGATATTGCAAAAGCTTACGGCGCGACCTCGGATGTCGAACGTCAGGCCCAGGTGTTCGAGGAAGTCTCTGGAGGATATTACAGCGTAAATTCCGACAGCATCCGGCGCATGGTTCTGGACGCCAGTGTCCAGGCCAGCGATCCCCGCGCCGTTCTGGTCGGACGCGATGCTTATCTCGAGGCAGGCGGCAAGATCGACCGGGAGCTCTTCGATGATGATGAAACTGAAAGCTGGGTTGACGTTGCTCTTCTTGAACGTCTCGCTGCTGAGAAAATGGAATGGCGATCCGACGAGATCAAAGATCAGCATGGTCTTGCTTGGGTAAAGCCGACGCTCGACTGTTATGTCTCGCATGAACTTGTCGAAGGCTTGAACCGGCTTCCTACCGAGCTTGAACCGCTTAGCGAGGAGGCAATCGCGCGTCTGTCTGAATTGGAAATCGAATATGACGGCGAAGCTGTCATCCTCGAAAATGAAGACAGCAGCGAAGATGACGTTTTCGCAGCCGAGAAACGCGTGTCGGAAATCGAACAGGAAATGCGCTCGCTGGATGATCGCAAACCAGTTCTGGCCGATGCGCTTCGCAGCGAAGCAGGCGCTTTTCTGGCACTTGGTAACGACGGGATACCGACATTGGTTCCGCAATATTATACGGACAAGGTTGATGTCGAGCATGAAGATGAAGGCGTTGAACTAGTCGAGGAAGGCGAGGCCGCCCAACCCAAGCGCACGGCGCTTTCCAAACGCCTTGTCGATGAACTGGCGATGCAGCGGCGCGATATTTTGTCGCTTCATGTGGCAAGCGATCCGGCGCTCGCGCTCGATTTTATGATCTTTACGCTTGCGGATAGCGACAGCCATGACTGGCGGGCACAGGAGGCATCGACGCTGAAAGGCCCTGTTGCAAATGGTCCGGCGCATAATTTCGAGGCAAAGGATGCACCGGCAAGTGCAAGCCTAGCGGAATTGCGCGGATCGCTGGATGAAAGTTGGAAAGCTAGCACTACCGATGTCGAGCGTTTCGTGGCATTTCGGGAGCTCAGCGATGACGCGCGCAGCGCGTGGCTCGGCCATGTTGTCTCGCGAACGCTGATTGCGAGCCTGAATGTTGAAGGCGATCGCCAAGTTTCAATGCACGATTATCTGGGCGGTATCTTGGAAATCGATATGGCGGCTTGGTGGCGACCGACTGCGGCCAATTATTTTGACCGTGTACCCAAGGCCAAAACGCTTGACGGCATGCATGAGGTCGGCGGTTTGGAGCTTTCAAACCGCTACGGCGCGTCCAAAAAATCCGATCTTGCAGCAACCGCCGAACGCATCTTCTCCGGAAACTTCATCGCAGAGGCTGAAGTCAAACAGCAAGCTGCGCGGTGGGTTCCCGATGCGATGCGCTTTGCTGATTTGTCTGCGGCTGATGAAGTTTTGGAAGATGAAGCTTCGGAAGCCGGCGCATCAGAAGATATTCCAGAGATAGCCGACAAGGCTGCCTGATCCTCCTCCTGACAGGTGGTCTTCTGGCTGAAGCGGCTTGCCTTTTTAAGGCAAGCCGCTTCTTTTCATCAAAATCATGGCAGTAGGCGGTTACCGGATCGCGGCCAGTTGACCGGCAACTTCCGGGAGTGATGCAATTTCAATGCCCTCGGAATGAGGATAGCTTTCGGAGCCTGGATATATGACAAGCTTGCGATCCGGGTGTATGTCGTCGCAGGCGTTGTAAAAGCCTCTTTCCAATTTTGGCGTCAAGCTTCGCTTGATCTCAATCGCCCATCGTTTGCCTGTGGGCAGCGTCAAAAGGAGATCGATTTCCGCTCCTGCCGATGTCCTGTAAAAATTAGCCAGCGCAGCTTCAGGTGCGGCAGCGATCAGGCTTTCGATGACAAATCCTTCCCAGCTGGCTCCGGCGACCGGATGGCCAAGCAGGGCTTCGAGACTGTCTATGCCCAGTAGCGCGTGAACAATGCCGCTATCGCGTACATAAACACGCGGAGATTTGACCAGTCTTTTGCCGGTATTATTGTGCCAGGGCTCAAGACGCCGAACGAGCAGCAAGTCAACCATCAAGTCAAGATAGGATGCAACCGTTTTTCCATCGACCCCCAATGATCTTGCGAAATCGGCAGCATTTAATAAGCCTGATTGATGATGCGCGAGCATGACCCAGAAACGTCTTAGTGTTTCAGCGGCAATTCTCGGTCCCAGTTGCGGGATGTCCCGCTCCAGATAGCTGCGGATAAAATCCCTGCGCCAGCGTAGGCTCATCTGATTGCTTTTGGCAAGATAACTGTCCGGGAAGCCACCCCTTACCCAAAGTTCATTCAAATCGCCTGGATCAATTTCCAGAGGGTCAAGTGGCCGCATTTCCAGATAGGAGATGCGGCCCGCCAGACTTTCGCCCGACTGGCGCATCAGGTCCAGAGATGCTGATCCTAACAGGAGGAACCGGCCCGTTCTCCTTCCCTTTTTACGCCCTTTGTCAATCAATCCGCGCAAGTTCTGGAAAAGATCCGGAACACGGTGAACTTCGTCGAGGATTACAAGCTTGTCTTCATGATTGCCAAGATAAAGCTCCGGTTCTCTTAATCGGGACCGGTCAGCATCCGATTCCAGATCGAGATAGAGGGAAGGACCGCTTTCACCAATTTCCTGCGCTAGAGTCGTTTTACCCACCTGACGCGGCCCAAGCAAGGCTACTGCTGGACTTTCATCCAGTCTTTCGAGCAAAATATCGTGGATTCGGCGGTTAATCATCCTTGCATTTATGGAGTACAGTTCCAGAATTGCAAGTTATATTGATAGCCTGACTTCCTGATGAGAGAGGAGAGGGGGGCTTGGGCCTGTCTGATCCGGCAATTTTGCTGGATATATTCAGGAGAATACACATGCCCAAAAGATCATATCTCTCACCGAAGATATCCCCAGCCGCAAGGATCACCGCCGCGATCATTGAAAAACTGGAAGTTGGAACAAAACCCTGGATACAGCCTTGGAGAGGACTTCCAGTCTCACGGCCCTTGCGCAGTTGCGGTACGCCCTATCGCGGAATGAATGTATTCTGGCTCTGGATGATGGCGCAAGAGAACGGCTATAGCGCGCCATACTGGATGACCTACCGGCAATGCGCATCGCTTGGCGGTCAGGTCCGCAAGGGCGAAAAATCGTCCATCGCCATATTCTACAAAAGCTATACCAAAGAAGTCGAAGCTGCGGATCATGGTGAAGCGCAGGAGGAAACCCGCCGCGTGCTCAAATCCTATGCTATATTCAATGCCGATCAATGCGACGGTCTGCCCGAACGCTACCATCCCACGGCTGAAGTATTGGATATCGAACCGGAGGGACGAGCGGAAGAGTTGGATCAATTCTTTGCGCGAATTGGTGCCAATACCCGCGAGCATGGCAGCAGCGCCTACTATGAACCGGTAGCTGACCGTATTACGATGCCGCCCATCAGTCTGTTTGATGGCTATGACCAATTTTGTGCGACCCTTTCTCATGAACTTGGTCACTGGTCAGGCCATAAGTCGCGCCTGAATCGTGATCTCAAGAACCGTTTTGGCAGTGCTGCTTATGCCGCCGAAGAGCTGGTAGCAGAGCTTTCCAGTGCCATATTGGGCGCGGAGCTTGGCCTTCCGGTCGGACATCTGGATAATCATGCAAGCTATATCGCCAGTTGGCTAAAGCTGCTCAAAAAGGATGATCGCGCTATACTGACAGCGGCGGCGCGCGCGGAAGAGGCGTCAAATCTGCTGTTGAGCCTTGGCGGTTATGTGCAACAAGAGTCTGGTGAATTATCCGATGCCGCATGATTGAGCAAAAAACTTGCAATCTTGCAAATGAAAGATTATTGTAAAATACATTCATTAGAAAGAAATGAAAATGACTAAACGGGCACTCAAAATAGAACGGAGCGATGATAGGTTGCTAAGTTCTGCAATTGGTAGAATTGCAAAATTCTGGAACCTGAGCAATGTCAAATTAAGTGCGGTGCTGGGCCTGTCGGAAGCAACCATTTCCCGGCTTCGTTCGGGAAAAACATTTCTGGATCCTGCATCCAAATCTTTTGAAGCTGGGCAGTTTCTCCTGCGGCTGTTCCGCAGTCTGGACGCGCTTATGGGCAGTGATGATGATGCAGCCAAATCCTGGCTGACATCGCATAACCTTGATCTCGAGGCGCGGCCGATTGATCTCATCGACAGTTTCAAGGGACTTTTGACGGTATGTGACTATGTGGACGCCCACCGCGCTCGCGTCTGAATTTCGCCGCTACCGCAAAACCGTTTGGCGGGTGGTCGAAGCGCAGCACCGTATATCGACCAATCGCTTGGCGGAAACCTTCGAAGATCAGGCACGCCTTGAAGAGCTTGCCGAAGCAGCAAAACCCGACCTTCCGAAGTCTGCTCAGGGTCTGCATTATCTTCTCGCTTCACCCTTTCGATACGGTCATAAAAGTCTGAGCCGGTTCCGGCGGGCGAATGAGCGTCCCGGCATTTTCTATGCCAGTGAGGCCGAAGCCACAGCGATTGCAGAGACTGCCTATTGGCGACTGCGTTTTTTCAGCCGATCACCGGATTTTGTGCCGGGGAACCGGACCAGCGAGCATCTAAGTTTTTCCGTTGCCGTTTCGACCTCACGCGCGGTTGATCTTTCCAAGCCGCCATTTGACACGCAGGTATCAGACTGGACGCATCTGGATGACTACAAAGCCTGTCAGGAATTTGCCGATGTTGCCCGCAAAGCAGATGCGCAGCTTATCCGCACAGTCTCGGTGCGAGATCCGGATGCTGGATGTAATAGCGCGATATTTGATCCATCCCTATTCGCCGGGAAGACACCGGATTATCACCAGACTTGGCATTTCCGTTTCG
>CAJQMX010000205.1 GCA_905479515.1 uncultured Parasphingopyxis sp. | reverse complement strand
CAGCCGTGCGCACAGGCGGCGAAGGGTCTCGCGGCATTTCGCTGCTGCTGATCGAGATGGACAGCAAAGGTGTCCACCGCACGGCGCTGGAGAAGATGGGCTGGCATTGTTCGGACACCGCCGCGATCTATTTCGACGATGTGCGCGTGCCCGCTGAAAATTTGATCGGTGAGGAGAATAGCGGCTTCATCGGCATCATGCGCAATTTCAACCGGGAGCGGCTTGGCATGGCGATGAGCTGCTGTGCCTTTGCGCGGGTCTGTCTGAAGGAAGCGGCGGACTGGGCGCGTGAACGCAAGACATTCGGCAAGCCGCTGGCTGGGCATCAGGTGATCCGCGTCAAGCTCGCCGATATGGCGCGGCGGATCGGGGCGACCCAGGCCTGGGTCGATCAGTGCGCCTGGGCCGAACAGGAAGGCAAAGGCCAGCCCGCCGATTTCGCGATGCTCAAGGTGCAGGCAACAGAGATGCTTGAGCGGGTCGCGCGCGATGCCGCGCAGGTGCTGGGCGGCGCCTCCTATCTACAGGGATCGAAGGTTGAGCGCATCTATCGCGAAGTCCGCGTCAACGCGATTGGCGGCGGCTCCGAGGAAATCATGCTTGATCTGGCCGGGCGGCAGCTTTTTGGCGGTTAGCCAGCCCAGAGCATCGGCTTGGCCACCATCAGCCAGAACACACCGAGCAGCGCGATAAAGGCAGGCCAGCCCAGAATGAACCAGAGCCGCATCGCGCGATAATAGTCCGGTCCGAGCGCGCCGCCCGTATCCATCGCCGCCTGTGCCAGCCGCTGCGCCTTGATCTGCAGCACCACGACGGGGGCCCAGCAGGCAAAGGCGATCACATACAGCGCATAAGTGACCAGCAACCAGCTCTCGGTCAGCGAATAGCCAGCCAGATAGACAAGCGCGACACCGCTCACCGGCTGCACGACACCGCTCGTTCCCGTAAATATCCAGTCGGCACGAACCACCATCCGCCCGACACTGGCTATCGTTGCGGGATCGCGGGTCAGATGGGCGTTGAGCAGATACCAGGCCGTCCCTGCCCCGAACCCGAACAGGATCGTCGAACTGAGAATATGCACCCATTTGACGATCAGATAGAGGTCCATCAGCGTTTGTCTCCAATCGCGCCATGGACAAGGATGGCAATGAGAATGGGGATGTTCTTGAGCAGCGGCCCGAGCGGATCGAGCCAGAGCTGCGGCAAGGCCAACCCGATCACGAGCGTATAGCCACACACCATGACCAGCTGGGCAAGCGTGGACCAGCGCGCCCGCCGATCCAGAATCAGCAGCGCCGCTATCCCGAGATCAAGCAGGCTCCCGCCAATCCGCAGCGGATCGGCCAGGGAGGCTGACCAGCCGAGTGACCGCACCAGCTCATCGGCCTGCGCCGCGCCGTAAAAGAGACCCAGCAGCGCGGATGCGATCCACATCAGAACCAACACGGCCTTCAAAGCGGGCGCGAGAAAGAAGAGCCGCGCATGCCAGCGATCCTGCACCTGAGCAGGCCGGTCGCGCAGCGCCGTTTCAAGGCTGCGCGGTGCAAAGCCGATCGCGCCCTCAAATGCCTTGCTGTCCCCCGCATTGCCCGCAACCATCTGGACAAGGCTGTTGGTGGCCATGGGTCCATCCCCCAGCAGATCGCCCATTTTGCCGAAAAGCCGCATGACCGGCATCGGAATCGATATGAAACGCGGTCGCCCGAACCCCAGCCATGACCGGTACTGCGCCAGCATATCGCGCAAATCCATTGTGCTCGGCCCCACGGGCTCAAGCACCTGCCCTGCAAAGCAATCATCTTCGCACGAAATGCGCACGGCACGGGCGAGATCGCTGGCATGGATCGGCGTAAAGGCGAAATCGCCCTTGCCCGGTATCGTCACGAACCCCGGCAACCCCGCCATCCCGCGCATCAGGGACGTGCCACCATAGCTGCCATCGCCATAAACGAGAGACGGCCGCATGATCGTCCAATCCAGGCCGGAGGACCGCAAAACCGCCTCCCCCTGCAATTTGGATTGCGCATAGTCTGTCGGCACATCGGGCCGTGCGCTGATTGCGGAGAGGAGGATTGCACGCCTGACCCCGGCATGGGCGGCAGCGGCGTATAGCGCTTTGGGCATGGCCTCATGCACAGCGGTCATATCGGGTCCGCGGAGCAGGCCCGCGGCATTCACGATTAGCTCGATTCGCGGCAAATGCTCCGCCCAAACCGCTTCGCTCACTGCGTCGGCCAGGTCCATCTCGATAAAATGCACTCCGGGATACGCATCCTCGATGCCATCAACCCTGCGGACGACGGCAACCATGTCATGGCCGTGCGCGAGCAGATCAGACAGCAGATGCCGCCCGATAAATCCATTCGCGCCCAGTAGCATGATCCGCATCACAGCCCCCTTTTCCCGCTTGCTAGCATCGCCATTTATCGGGGTCACCCGGTTCCTGCGAACCTTGACGCTACGGAAACTGGTCGAAAAATTAATCTTTGGTCTAGAAAAGCTCCCGGTTTGGGGTATGATTTCCGTATAGGCCGACATATTGGCACACAGAATAGACAGAACCTGGTGACACGTGGTCGCACTTCCCGTCGGATGGTTTTGATGGAAAAAATTGGTAAATGGCTGACATACGTCGATAGATAGCTTAGTATTAATCCATCGGTTTCGTTGGGTGTGTTGTAATTTAATTGCCCCGAATTGGCACAGCCATAGACAAGATGAGTATGAAGGACGGGGAAAAGGCATCACGTGAACTTATGATTGCACAACAGTTATCCGAACTATCCGAAGGCCAAAGATCCTGTTTGAGATTGGTTGCCAGAGGCATGTCTTCCAAGGAAATTGCCCGTGCAACCGGCCTTTCTCACAATACCGTAGACACCTATATCAAACGCGCACTGCCGGTCATCGGCGCCAGCAATCGGCGCGATGCAGCCCGTATTGTGGTCAAGTCAGAGCAGTCCCAAAAAATGGGACCCCCACCGGAATCGGTTGTTTTCCAAGCCGATTCGGCCATTCTCACCTCCAGCACATCTCACCGGAGTTCGAACGTTTCGCTTAGCAGCCTGTTCGATCTTCCGAAGATCGGAGGAGGGGTAAATGACCTAGCATGGGTCGAAAGACATTACGCAATCATCAAAGTCGCAGCTCTCGGCTTCAGCATCATTTTGGCGATTACGCTCGCTTCAGTCGGCATTCTCTGGGTCTTTGAATAAACCGGCACAAGCCGGACTAAATCGAAAATTTATCAGACATTAAACGCGGCTTCACGGCCGGGTAGGAGGAATCATGTACCAATTCGACACGGCATCAATCCCCGTAATCCAGCAAGATACAAAAGCGGCGATCGCAGCAGCCGATGACGCGCTTTTGACCAATGCAGTTCTCCTGACGACGATATTGCAGACCGCAAAGACAGCCGACCTGCCGATCAGCGTCACGCAGAATCTGTACGGTAATATGGTCGAAGGGTCAGTGAAATTGCTGGAAGGCCGCGAGCAGCTCCGCAAATCCGTCGGAATGATGCATTCGATTGCGCGCCAGAATCCAAACGCTCCCGAGAT
>CAJQMX010000204.1 GCA_905479515.1 uncultured Parasphingopyxis sp. | reverse complement strand
CGCCCGCGCATAAAGAGGCGGCTCGCCGCAACGCGGCCCGGAAAATGCGCGGGTGTAGCTCAGCTGGTTAGAGTGCCGGCCTGTCACGCCGGAGGTCGCGGGTTCGAGCCCCGTCACTCGCGCCATTTCTCTCGAAATGGTTTCCGTGTAAAGCATTGAAGTTAAACGATATTTTTGATCTCGTTTGCTTCGCTTTGCATAAAATGGCCGGAATCTGTGGACCAAAATGGGACCAGATTGTGGACCAATGGTCGGCGTCATGAAGCGCGTCGACGACAATTCCTACCTCGAACAGCGAGGCCGCGTCTGGTGGTATAACCGCCGTGTGCCGAGTAAGTTCGCGCACCTTGATTCGCGCAAGCGGATCAAGGAATCGCTGGGGACCACTTCAATCGACCAGGCTCGCTACAAGCGCGACTTGCTGGCCGAAGCCGATGACCATTACTGGGCATCGTTGAAGATCGCCGAAGAGGTCGGGCCCTCATCCAGTCGGGAAACTTCGGAGGCCGTTCGTCGCCGCTATCGCATGGCGACCGTCAAGGCGCTGGCGAGCGGCTTCACTTATCAGCCCATCGACCATCTCGCGACTGTTGCGCCGCTTGAAGAGGCGCTGGCACGGCTGCTTGCGGTTCATCAGAACGCAGGGCCCGCCGAAATCCCCAAAGTGCGGGACGCCGAAGCGCTGCTTGGCGGCGCGCCGAAACCGACTGTCAGCGTGTCCGAGGCTTTCGAAGTCTATGTGAACGAGATCGCGTACAACGCGCAGCTGTACAAATCGCCGAACCAACGCGCATCGTGGGAGAAAACTAAGCGAACCTCAGTTCAGTATTTTATCGACTTTGCCGGTGACATTGCCCTTGAGGAGATCACCCGTGACCTCGCGCTCAATTACCAGAAGCACTGGGCCAAACAGGTCAGACCCAAGGATCAGAACGCAAAGCCGGTCGCGCCTAACACCGCTAACCGTCACATCGGCAATATCCGTTCGCTCTATGCCGATTACTTCAAGCACATTGGCGAAGAGGAACGTCCGAACCCCTTCCGCAATATGCACTTCAAGGCGAAGGCGAGAACCGAAGTGCCGCCATTCTCATCCAACTGGGTGCGGGAGAAGATTCTTGCGCCGGGTGCTACCCGTAAATGGCGGCCGGAACTGCAGCTCATTACGCTGATGCTGATCGAGACAGGATGCCGACCGAGTGAGATCATCAACCTACGCGTTGAAGATTTTCACATTGATGAGCCGGTGCCCTACATCTCCATCCGCGCACGGACGGACCGCGAAGTGAAGACCGACACCTCCGAGAGGGACATTCCGCTGGTCGGCATCGCACTCGAAGCGGCAAAGCGCGCGGCGCCGAAAGCCTTTGCCCACTACTACGACAAGGGCGAGCTTTTCTCCGCCAACATGATGAAGAACTTCCGCAATCGCGGCCTGCTGGAGTCGCCCGACCACAAGATCTACTCATTCCGCCACGCCTTCGAGAAACGCATGCAGGAAGCCAATATCGACTACGGCCTGCGATGCCTGCTCATGGGCCACAAGACGACAAGACCCGTCTATGGCGACGGTGGCTCGCTTGAGTATCGGCGTGACGAACTGCTCAAGATCATCCACCCGTTTGATCCTCGGGTGATGGAGTTGTTTGATCGCGAAAATGTACTCTGGGCAGTCGGCGGCTCCGCAAAATCATGAGTCAGGCTTTTGCGCTTTGTGTCGCTCGAGAATGTGCGCAGCAGACGACATCCAGGACAAGTCTGCGCCAAAGGAGGCGGCAATCGCGTGAAGGGCGGATGCGTTTGCGACCAAAAAGCTCCAACATAAATTGATGTACTCGGTTCCGGTTGCAGCCAACGCCCCGCCCGGAATACTTCCCGTGATTGCCGCGCCGCCGAGAGCGGCGCCTGTGAACAAGGCTGCGGTCCCAACTTGCTTTAGAATGAACCGAGTCAGGTTGCCGAACGTGTGTGCGGCGTTCTGATTCGACCGGCCTGGCTGGGGGCCGTGCCCTATCTGCGACGATGCCTGTACAACGAGTTCGCGGACGTCATCGGCAAACAGGCTTCGTGCACTGGCAACGGCATCGGCAAAATCATCCGCGGCCCTTCGCATTGCTTCTGTATCTGATGGCGTCCGTTGATAGGCGGCAGAATTCTCGGCGATCCTGCGTCCTTCCGGGTGGGCCATAATGTAAGCGCGGTTCAGGTCCAGCACAGAGGACAGATGCGCCTCAACACTCAACGGGAATGACGGAAGATAGTCCCGCGCGATCGCTTTTTCGGTTGCCTCACCGACGTTCGCCAGCCGTATGCCGCGAGAATAAACCTGCGAAATAGAAATCGAATCAGCGCTGATGGTAGCGTGATAGCGCTGCACGGCATTCAGAAGATCCGTATGCGCATTCGTTCCATTGAGTTCGTGTAGTAAATCCTGCGTTGCCTCACGTAACTCATCGAGCAAAGGGTTGTTCGCATCCGGCGTCGTCGCATCAGGAGGGATCGCCATATGGATCAGGCCATCACCGCCGACCTCAAACGCTGGCTCAGCAACGGCCTCTGGAAGGCCTTGAATTAAATCTTCAAGGTCGCGCGCGATTGCGGAAACTTCTAAATCATCCGGCTCGTTGTCCTCATACTGATCATAGTCCTCGGCACTTGCGACGGGTGCCCAATCCGTCAATCCGTCAGATTCGATTTCATCGACAGCAGCTTCGATGACGTCGTCGGGCAAGTCTGGGAAGTTCTCAGCCAGTTCCTCGCGTGCATCGTAAGGGCCGCCATAAATCCATTGGTAGCCGCCTTCGGCGCTGATATAGGGTAGCCGCTGGGCCGGATCTTCATAACGCTCAAAGAACCATTCAACCAGCGCGTCTATCTGCGCCTGTCGGTCTTCTTCGTCTATTCTTTCGTCGCCGTCTTCGTCCGGGTCTGGCGGTTCGTGTTCCAGTCCAAACTCAAGGTTGTTCAGCAATTCATGCGGGCCGACATCGGTCTCGCGATAATTTTCTGCGCCTATTGGATATTCCCAAATCGACCAGGTGAGCTGCCCAAGCTCCGGATGTTCAACGACTGCCGAATAGGCTGTTTCCGGTCCCATGCTGCGTTCTTCACTGGAGACGCTTTCGAAGTCGAGCATGTCGGCATCAATCTCATAGACCTGACCGCTCTGAGCGTGACGGATATGTGCGGTTCCATTTACATAGACCATTCATGTTCTCCGTCAGATATAGAATTTGAACGGCTGCTTTCCGCCGCCTCTCGCGCTACCCATAATCAGAACGTCACCGACTTTATTCGCGAATCGGATGGTGACGGGCAGGCCGTCCGAGTAGTTGCAGGCGTTGTAGTTGATTTTCGTCAACGCCAAGATGTCGGACAGCACCGTTTCAATATCCGGTCTTTCGCCGGATGACTTTAGTACAGTCACGTTCAGAGGGTTTGGCGTTTCTGGACCAATGTATGTGTCCAATCTCGGTGCGTAGCCGGATGTCCAGAGGAAGGCGTTATTCTGATCGAGGATCATGGCCGTGCCGCGCAAGGTTGGATACTTTCCGTCCCGGAACAGCTTCACCTGGCCGGTCGTCGTCTTAATTCGAACACCGACGATATTCGTTTCCTTGGGAGCGGCTGCCTCAAAGGCGCGCCATTCTTCGCTCGAAAATCCAGCGCGCCCGTGGATGAAGAGTTCCTTTGGGGGTGCGCCGAATTTCTCCTCATACGTCTCAAGGACTTTGCCGATGAGATCCCGGGCGGCGGTGCTCTTCAAGTGGAACTCGCCGTTTTCCGTTTGCCAAGGGCCATTTGCTCCACGGAAGACGATCCCGTCGCCTTCTGACAAAAACATCTGTGCCGCGCAGCATGCATGATTGTTCCTGTCATTTGGGAGGTTCTTGAAGACGAGCCCAACATAGCAGACGCCATCGCGCATATTAGCGATCTTCCACGGCGGTTCGGCCTGCGTTTTGTAGTAGAGACCAGTAGCCAGATTCCAGGCAATTGTGGCTGCATCCTGGACACCGCGGATAGGATAGCCGTGGGCATTTGTGAATGCTTCCGGCGCAAGCGTTGTTTCCCGCACGAGCTGCGAAGTGTAGCCCAGCTTCAGAAGCTTGGCTTTTGCCTGACGATGGAAGTCCGGAACGTCATCGAAGATGTCTTCTTTCGTAAGATCGATTACATCTTCCAGAAGCGGCAAGTTGCTGCGCTGCTTCTGACGCTTCACATATTCGCCAGGAGATAGAGTCACGCCGCTGCGCCGAGCCTGGCGTGTGCAACGCGTATAGATAATTTCTGGCAGGACAAACGCCCAGACGTCGGGACGTCTTTCTTCGTTTTCGTCATGATGGCGAACGCGTTCGAGAAAAACTTCAACTGTCTGGGCGACCGCTTCATGGTGGTTTTGCAGGGCTGTGGTTGTCTCAATCTTGTCGCCGTCGACCACGTATTCAATGAAGTCTCGGGGGTCGAAGCTAACACCAAAGGCCGCAGGCATCCCCGGAAAATTGCTGAGATGGAGACGATGTTCCTTGTCCGTCTTTTTTGGGGGCGGCACAAGCACATCGCCGAGCACGCTGCGCCCCCAGCGCCGGAAATATTCCAGTCCCTCTGTTGTGCCGATGACGCCTATGGTGATGACCTTGTTGCGATCATCCGCTTTGTGGGGTCCGTAGAGATATAGCCCGTCTTTGGGATGGTCCGTCGATTGACCGAAACCGAATGAGAGAGCTGGTTCCGGGAGGTGAATAAGTCTCGGCGTAACGACGTCAAATTTCATTTCTGCGCCTCCTCTTCATCGGAGGTATCCCCATCCTCGGGGTCAAAATCGCCAGCCAGAGTCGAGGGATCAGTTTCTTCGGCGTCCTCGTCGTCATGGACGATCGGTGTCGTCACCGGTGAAATCATCTGTATAGGCATTACGTTGAGGACGAGATTGCCGCCCGCGCCGATGGGAAGTGAGATATAGGAATCGCCTCCCGCCACAAGCTCCAGAAACGCCATCATGCGACCGTGCCAGGACTTGTTCCTCCAGCCCTTGCAGTCGCTGCGCCGATGACGGTGCTGCCTCTCCTTATCGTCGATGATGCTGCCCTGACGGTCCTCATCTCCTTTAGCGTTTTCCTTGATATCCGAAAACAGAACCCGAGCCTTGAGCCGGAAATGGGGGAAGGGATAGAGATTGGGAATTGCGCTCACGCCGTAGGACCAAACCCGCCCCTTTGCGACGTTCCGCAGAACCGACCTACGCTTGCCTTCCTTTGGCCCCCATGCCACGCGTTCGTTGATGCGAATCTGCGCGGGGGCGGCATGATGCCCGAGACCGCTCGCCCACCCATATTCTTGAAACCCGATCGAAGAGAGACGTCGCTCCCAGGCCTGACGGAATAGCGCGACTAAAATATTTTTGGCTTCACGACTCTTTATGTCGAGTTCCGACCACCCCTTTTCCATGAAAGATGAAAGGCGACTCGTAGCAATCGTCTTGATCGGTCCGAACCCCTCGAAATGCTCGGCCATTTCCAAGGGGGAAGCGAAGGTGATGAAACCAGATAAGTGAGGATAAGTGGGAAAAGCGAAGCTGTTCGCGCGCCTTTTCAGCTTGTCGCGATCGCAAGGTCCAGTCGGCGCGACATAAGCGATCTCGTCTGGCGCGTTTTCGATCGCGACCCAATTGCTGGTCAGGGTTTCGGCGCGGTTTTCCAGTCTGATCTCATTTCGCCTTCGGTGCTGCTCCCATTGCGGCTGAATCAAAGGTTCATTGAGTTTTGGGACGTTCTGCTTTTCGAGCGTCTCTAACAGATCAGCGAGACCATCCGCATAGCTATCCTCGAAGTTCAGATATTGTAGTTCTCCCATGCCGAAGACTTTGCGGAAGCTCCTAACGCGAAGCGGTATCGTGAATTTTTCATCACCGGTCGTGCGGGAGACGTCGGCTGCAATGCCAATTTCTTCCTGCACGCCGTTTTTATGCAAGCCATCTCCGGCGCAAATCAGCAATTGCTTTACCGCCCGGTCCTGCAAAGTACGGGTCAATGTTTTTCGCCAGCGTTCACCTCCTTCGAGATTCAGAATGTCGGCGAAAACCTGGTATCCTGCAGCCTCAAGGCGCGGGGCGAGCCACTCTGTGAATTCATTATCCTCTGGCGTCGCTTTTGTGACGAAGAGGACAGTGCGCTCATTCTGTGTTTTTTCCATGGAGCATTCGATTCAGTGGGATCCGACTATTTATGTAATTCAATTTTATGGAGTTTTCTGCGTGGTATCTGCAGAAAACAGTCGCTTGAGTCTTTCGTCGGTTTCCCATGCAAGCGCTGGAATACCAAATCTTTCTCCCCGAAACTCACATATCGTGTGCACGCCTGTCTTGTTGAACCATAGCCGCCAGGTCTGGTTTTGTGTCGGGGTTGCGGCGGCGAAGGCGGCGCAGGAGAGAATAGCCGCATTTGGCCGGTGCTCGGGATCGCGCACTGACGCATAGCGGATCAGCCCGATACTCTCCGCACGCGCAGCTTCTTCGAGTTGCTGGCACGCTTCGTAGTCGTTTGGATGCGTCCAGAGGTTGGCAGCGTCGCTAAATGGCTTTGACATGAGATCTATGGCTGCGTCGGTGCGGACCGGCACGTCGAATGTGGTGTGCTCGCTCGGCTGCGCCGGAAATGGCGTGCCCGGAGAGTCTGCGTAGAAGAGCAGCAAATGAAACGCGGTTTCGATGATCGCTGTCGCCGGTTCTTCGGACACATAATAGACGCCGGGCGTCGGTCCGGCGCGGCGGAACCGCGAGCCGTTCGGATAGAGGCCGTAGCGGAACGGCGTCATGTAGAGATAGTGGAGCCCTGCGCAGTCGGGGGGTACAGGCGGCTTTGTTTCTTCGAGCATGTCTTCGAGAATACGCTGCTCATCCAGCGTATCAACAAGCTGAAGCGTGGAGACGATGTGTTGCGCCTCCACGCAGCGCCAGAAAACGCGGGATACGCCTTGCCGCTCAGAGCGGAGCGCGTCTGGAATCCAGATAGGCAAGGCCATGGGTCAGTCCTGTAATCGTCTTGATCTGATCGAGTGGACGACCGCCAAGCGCCCGGTTTTCATTGCGTAGCCAGGCGTTGGCCACCTTGCCGTCGCCGCCGGTGATCGCATCAAGCGACCGGAACAGGCGAACGAACAGCGCTCCCAGTTCAAACGGCTTGGTGCCTTCCTCCAGCCGGAACTCATCCTTGCGCATCCGCGACACGGTCGGTTCCGAAACCCCCAAAATCAGGGCCATGTCCTTCCCGGAAAGACCAAGCTTTTCAGCGGCCCGGACCACGGCCATGGTCATCACCCGTGCCCGTTCCTGTGCGTCGATGGCTGCTGTTTGGGACATTGAGCGATCCTTTCCACTGAAGGGATATATAGCGGTTCTTTCTGAGGAAATCAAGAGCGCCCTCGCTTTCTCGGCCGAGCGGGCATGTTCGCGCCGATGGCGTCCTCGATCCGGTCGGCCGCCGAGGCCCGCTCGCGGACTTCCCGGTCGAACCGGTCGAACAGGGGAAAATACTTCTCACCGCAATGGCGCACGACGAGCGCCGCAATGCGGCGGCCTTTTTCAAGATCATGCAGGCTGAGGCTCATTGGGGCGCCAGACCCTTTGCTAGTTGGTCTTCGTCCGGTTCCAGACCATGACGCCGGTGCCGTCCTTTTCATTCTCGAAGAAGGCGGCGCGCACGGGGCTGGCAAAGCTTGGATCGTCGAGCTTGACGGCGAGGTACGGGGTTTCGCCGTCCTTGCTTTCCTGACGCCAGGCCGCACCGAGTTCGGCCCCGCCGGCATAGAGCCGGAAGTCGGGTGCGCCATCTGATGCCTTGTCACTGTTCGGGACAAGCTGTGCTTTGACGTTGATGGTCATGGTACGGATGGTGCCGGTATAGCTGCCATCTTTCAGGGTGAACGTGCCGATCTGCGCCATGGGTTAGTCTCCTTTGCTGGCGTTGGAATGAAGGGCGCGGCGCGCCCGTTTGAACCCGGCATCTGACGCCAGGAAGCTTTCGATCATGGCGGGGATGAGCGCTTCGGGCTTTTCCTCCGCGCCATAGGTTTGCCGGTAGATTTCGGCATAGTCGCTGAGGGCGCTGGCGAGGTCGGGATCGACCGAGAGGCTCATACGCACCGGGGTGCGATCGGGTAACTGTCCAAGGCGTAGGGTCATCTGCTTGTTCCTTGTGGATGGGGTCTGAGGATGAGGTCGCGGGTGACGACCACGCGCACGGGCCAGCCCGGCCGCACACGGACCGTCGGCTGAATGCCAAGGTTGCGTTCGACGACGCGCTGGCCGGCCTGGTTGACGGTGTCGGTCGTGCCGCGTCGGATCGCGCGTTCGAGATCGCCGTCACCGTCTGCACCGAGTTCTGCGCCGACGCCGAGAATGGTGGCGAGGCCTGCTGCGATGAACACGCGGTCCCAATGATGATCGGTTCGATCCGAGAGACCCGCAAAGCCTTGCGCATCAGCGCCTGGCGCGGAAATCACAATCGACGACCCGTCCGGGAAGATGATCCGGTCCCAGGTCACGAGTGCGCGGTCCTGCCCGAAAGAGACTTCCGACTGGTAGCGCCCGATCAGGCGCGAGCCCTGCGGGATGAGGAGGTATTGGCCGGTGACGGTGTCATAGACGGGCTGGGTGAGCTGCGCGACGATCGTGCCCGGCAGGTCTGAGTTGATGCCCGTGACCATTGAAGCCGGAATGAGCGTGCCAGCCATGACCTGATACGGCGAGGCAGGGTCTTCCACGCCGTGTGGATTGTAGATGTCGCTTGCTGGTCCTTCGCTCGTAAAGGCGAGCTTGCGGGACTGGAGATTTGTATCGATAGGCTGTCCGAAAGCGGACCGTGCGCCTTGCGGCAGAGCGGCGAGCGCCAGAAGCTCAGAACCCAGATCAAGCGCGGGGTCTCGATAAGCAGGACGGGTGTCGGTGGTGCTTGCCGTGCCGCTCTGAGAATCGAGTCGGAAAAAGACCGGTGCGCGGGCGGCTTCATCGGCAAGGGCGGCCTCGCGCATGCGCCTTGCACGTTCGGCCTCGTCGGCTGGGTTCGGGCGAAAGTCATCCTCGAACCGGGTCACATATTCCGGTTCGATACCGAGCTCGCGTTCGGCGCGCAGCATGGTCGCGCCGAGATCGCCCGAAAGCGGTGGGCCAAGACGCGTGACGCGGTCCTCGACGGATGTGATGTCGCTATAGCTGGTCGGAAGCGTTGAGAGACCTTCGGGCTTGCGCGTGTTCGTCGTGTTGTAGAGCTCGCGACGGGCATCCGGATCGATAGCGGTTGGCGGTTTGAGGGCAACGCTCATGGCTGCGAACAGGGCGAGCACGCCGAGGCCTGCGCCGACCATCAATACTTTGCGATTGATCCGCGTCACCGGCTTCGGGCTGGAGCGGATCTTCAGCCGCTCGGCATGTTCGTCGAAGGGAATGGGCTCGGACATCGGCTCAGTTCCCGAACAGGCCAGCCAGCGGCGAGCGCCGCTCGTTGCGTGAGATTCGCACCACGGTCTGGTTCCGCTCGCCGAGGCGCAACTCGGCCGCACGGAACAGCCGGTCCACGACATAATAATTGCCGCGCACACGGTAGTTCACCAGTTCCGCATCACCGTCCGTGCCGAGCACGAAAAGCGGCGGCATGTCGGTTGTGGCGATGTCCTCCGGCATCTGGATGAAGACCTGACGGCCATCATCAAAGACGCGGACAGGCTTCCAGTCCGGACTGTCGCCGGAGAGGCGATAGTCGAAGTTCAGGCCTTCCAGCGTCAGGCCGCGCTCAATGCTTCCCGCGTCCCGTGCGATCGCGCGCTCATTGCGGGCAGTGAGGCCTGCGAGTTCATCCGCGGGGTAGCGCCAGGACAGAGCGGCCATATAGCCGCCGTCCGTGCTTTCAAGTTCCAGATGATAGGTGCGCCGGTCCGTGGCGATCATCAGATTGGTGCGAATGCCGGAGGAAATCGGTTTGACCAGCACATGCGCGCGGGAAGTGTTTCCAGAGCCGGAGATCGTATCGCCCACGACCCAGCGGACCGTGTCGCCTGCCGAGACCGAGACCAGTTCCTCGCCCGGCTGCAGGGCAATGTCCGAAACCTGTCCGGGGCTGGCATAGAGCCGGTAGAGCGCGCCTTCTGTATAGGGATAGACCTGGATCGCGTTCACATAGCCATCGACCGAAGGTTCGATAAGCGCGCCGGTGCGGCCCTGTCTGATGGCTTCAGCCGGTGACACTGAGGGACGCGATATCGTCCTTGTGTAGGTCCGCGTCACGCTGCCATCGGCATTGGTGGTGACACGCGCGCCGATGGGCATCATCTGGCCGGGCAGCGGCAGCGCGACGGCGGTTTCGACGATCTCCACCGGATAGTCGGTCCTATCCTCGACGGGCTTGGCCGCGACAAAGGCGCTCGCATCGATAGGTTCAAGCTCGGTCGTGGCGCAGGCCGTGGTAAGTGCGAGGGCCGAAGTGGCAAGCAGAATACGAAGCATGGGGATCATTCTCCTGTAACGAGGTCCTGACCCCAGTTCAGGGC
>CAJQMX010000203.1 GCA_905479515.1 uncultured Parasphingopyxis sp. | reverse complement strand
TGCCCTGGTATTGACCACCAGCGCTCCCAGCTGTTCTTTGGTGGTGCCAAATTCGTGCATATGGCGCCGCGCCATCATTGCACTTGGCGCTACCGGAGAGACAATGTTGAAGGGCCGATGATAGATCCATTTCCCGGAAACCCGCTCATATCCGTCGCTCGCTTGCCGTGGCTTTGCGCGAGCCTCTAGCTGCTGCGTATATTGGGCAAGCGTACGGTAGCATAAAATGTGCTTCGCCTGGCCCGACATAATCGCTCCGATCGCATCGAAGATGGAAGCGAATTGCCCCGGGCCTTCCACACCGCCGGAAAAGTGCGACACATTGATCCCCAAGGTTTCCTTGAGCTCGATCACGTCGATTGGGGAATCATTCTTCGCCGCAGATCCCAGGTTATACGTGCTCGGGAAAGTCGCCAGCCCATCGATATCCGCAAGCGTCAGGCCAGCATGGTCAAGGGCTTCGTCCACGGCATCCAGCATGACGCTCATAATTGGCCTGACATTTTCACGGCTCGGCGCGCATAACCCGACCCCGCTGACCGCCACGTTGTTGCTGTCGTTTGCCGCCATCCTCAAAAATGCCTTTTTGTGTGTATCGCCACTACGTGTTCCAGAATGCGCGGTGATGCGATCATACGCAATCTCGGCAATCTTGGTCCATCATTCCTTGATGATAGGCGCGAGACCGGGATCAGCCACTTCCCAGCACCTAGCGCCGATTGTGCGCAGCTTGCACCCGTTCGTATCATCGCCCAAGAATAAGCGGACCAATTGGAGGCGGCATTGAAAACCGACTGCACATATCGAAACGTTCCGCCACGCCGCTACCTGCCGATCATCGATCCCGGACCACGCGGCGAATTTTGGCGGTCCGGCGCTGACGGTGTATTGCGCATCACCCACTGTAATAATTGCGGTTTCTGGATACATCCGCACAAGGAAGCATGCCCTCAGTGCCGCTCACGGGATGTTTCGTCCCAAGCAGTGTCGGGGAACGCAACGCTAGAGAGCTGGACGATTAACCGCCAGAGATGGTTTCGTGGACTGGATGAACCGTTCGCCGTTGGCCTCGTCACGCTGAATGAGCAAGCCGGGCTCAATATCACCACAAATATTGTCAATTGCGACTTCGACGATCTGCGGATCGGAATGCCAGTGCGTCTCGTGTTTGAGAATATCGAAGATGTCTGGCTGCCTCTGTTCGAACCGGACGCAAATGCAGACAGGTCCCCTGAATAGAGATTATTACATAATTATGGATCCGATGGTCTCTTGTTACGGATAGGCGATGTTCAACCAAAACAACTATAAAACCCTCCTCGTTGATCTTGCTGATGGCGTGCTCAGCGTCACGCTGAATCGGCCAGATGCTGCCAACAGTTTCAATCATGCGATGATCCAGGATTTCAGACGGTTATGGGACGAAACCCGTCATGCTGACGATGTGCGTTGCATTATGTTGTGCGCGTCAGAAGGCCGGGCATTCTGCACCGGCGTGGATATGCGACAGGGTTGGCGGGCAGAAGGCGATACCCCGGAGCCTTTCGATTATGACGATCCGGGGGAATGGCTGGGCCCCAAAAGCAACCGGGTGTGGAAACCTTTCATCGTCGCGGTTCATGGAATGGCAGCGGGAGGGGCATTTTATTGGCTGAATGAGGCCGATATCGCGATTTGTTCCGAAGAGGCGACCTTTTTCGACCCACATCTCAAGTTCGGGAAGCTATCCTCGGTTGAGCCCATCGGGCTCTTGGGGCGCATCCCCTATCAGGAGATATCCAGGATGGTGCTGATGGCCGATGACGAACGGATAAGCGCCGAGACCGCACAGCGGATCAGCCTGGTGACCGAAGTTGTTGCGCTCGAGAATCTGCAAGCTCGGGCCAGAGAAATTGCCCAGAGCATTGCTAGCCGCGATCCGGTTCCGACGCAGGGAAGCGTCAAGGCCTTATGGGAAGCGCAAAGCCTTCCACGCCAACAGGCGATTGCACGAGCGGTGCAATATGTGCAGATCAGCAAGACAAACACCGGGGTAAAACCAGCGCCGGCAAGTCTGGTCGCCAAGCCCTGGACTTTGCGATGAGCGATACCGCCGAAAGCGAACTCCTTGTCCGCGATGATGGCCGGCTAAGGCTGATCACGTTGAACCGTCCTGACCGGATGAATGCGCTCACCCCTGATTTGCATCATCGCCTGCAAGAAGCGGTAGTTGCAGCGGCGAATGATCCGGATGTTGGTGCCGTTGCACTGACCGGCGCAGGACGCGCGTTTTGCGCGGGCGGCGATGTGCGCAAAAGTGCAGAGGGCGCGGCCAAGGCGAAACGCCCCGAATCGGTGGAAGAACGGGCTGATGCAGTCATCGCGCATGGCCGGACGGCGATCACCTTGCACAGAATGGGCAAGCCGACGATCGCGTTGGTCAATGGTGCAGCGGCTGGGTCGGGCATGGCCCTCGCGCTGGCATGCGACATACGGATCATGTCGGCCGATGCGGTTATGCGGACCTCCTACGCGCGCATCGGATTGAGCGGTGATTTGGGTTTGAGCTATTTCCTGCAGCGTCTGGCCGGACCAGCCAAAGCCGCAGAACTGCTGTTCTTGAATGAAAAGCTCGGCGCAGATATTTGCGAAAAGCTCAGCCTCGCCAATCACGTGATGTCATCCGCAGAATTTTCGGTCGAAGCACTGGCGATCGCCAAGAGGCTCGCTCAGGGGCCGACCGTCGCATTCCGATGTATGAAACAGAATCTGCACATGGCGGCATCTGGTTCGCTCGAACAGACTATTGAGCGCGAAGCATATAACACCGCACGCTGCGTACGCACGCAGGACGTGAAGGAAGCCACGCTTGCTTTCCGGGAAAAGCGAGACCCAGAATTCAAAGGGCACTGACCATCTGCATGATTTCCCATGCACAGGACCGTCAGAACCGGAGAATTCTCCTATCCGGCGAAACATTCGAATTGGCGGCGCTGATTACAAGCGCATAAACCGGACACCAAGATTAGCGCTTGCCCGCAGGTATCAAAGCAAAGGAAGTACAAATGTCAGCACAGGCAATGGTAGAGCGAGACATTCCGATTGAGGATCCCAATTTCTATCTCGACGACCCTTGGCCGACATTTGCATGGATGCAGCGTGAGGCACCATTCTACCATTACGAACCGCTGGATACGATTGTCGTAACGCGTCACGCCGACATCGTGGCAATTGCGGCCAAAGCCGATATTTTCAGCAATGCGCGCGGCATATTCCTCAACGAGATCAAATATCGAGAGCAGGCCGGAGACGCGAATTTTTCCGAGGGGTTCTGGCCCAAGGGAGGAGAGCAAATCGGCAATACTGATCCGCCCCGCCACCAGGAATTGCGACGAGTAAGCCAAGGCGCCTTTACCATTCCGGCAATGGACGCAATCCAGCCGAAACTGTCGGCCCATATTAGCAAATTGCTGGAGGAGATGGCTGATCAAGGTGAAGCGAATTTCTGGGATTTCGCGGCATCCGTGCCGATTGGCGCAGCCTGCCATCTGATCGGACTGCCCGAGACTGATCGCAAAAAAGTACAATTCTGGAGTGATGAGCTGGAAAAGCTCGGCGCGGATATTTCTTTCGAAGAATTGCAGGCCGCAATGGAAGAATTTTCCAGCCTCAAGGATTACATCACCGAGAATGTTGCACGCCGACAGGCGGAAATAGTGGGTGGCGATGGCGGCGGATTAGACCTGATTTCCGTATTGCTTGATGCCGAACTCGACGGCATGAAAGGGGTCAAGCTTCCCAATGTCATCACCTTCGCCATGACCGCCATGGCCGCCGGTTCCGATACGACGCGCGCGCTGCTCCTTGGTCTTCCTTATTATTTGGCGAAAAATCCAGACCAATGGGACATGCTGAAAGAGGATCGCTCGCTGGTTAAGACCGCGATCGAAGAAACGGTACGCATGGTAACACCGGCACGTGCATTTGTGCGCTATGTCAGCAAGGATACCGAGATAAATGGCCAGCCGTTAAAGGAAGGGCAGTATGTCTATCTGATGTACATGGCGGCCAATCGTGACGCTGAAGTTTTCGACAACCCACATAAGTTTGACGTCAGTCGCAAAAATGCGGCGCGCCATCTTGCATTCGGTGCTGGGCCCCATCTCTGCCTGGGGGCGCGGCTCGCGCGGATGGAGGGTACGCAGGTGCTTAACTGCCTGCTGGATCAATTCGATAGAATCGAACTGGCAGACGAGCCTAAGCCGGTGCACCACATTATCCGCAACAGCTGGGAATCGATGCAGGTTCGGCTCATTCGCTAGTCTCAATCGCGGTTATGCGCTTGAGTCAGTTTGTCTGATCCAATGCGGTGGTGCTGAATTCAAGCCCTTTCCAGCAAATGCACCGCGCAGGCGCTGCCAAGCCCGACCACATGGGTCATGCCGATCTTTGCATCTGCAACTTGGCGTGCCCCGGCCTCACCCCGCAAGTGCTGCGAAATCTCATAGATATTGGCTATTCCGGTCGCACCGAGCGGGTGGCCTTTTGACAACAAACCGCCCGAAACATTGACCGGAATCTTGCCGCCGAGCCCTGTGGCACCGCTATCGAGGAAAGCACCACCCTCTCCTTCGCCGCACAACTCAAGATTCTCATAATGGCAGATTTCAGCCGTAGCAAAACAATCATGAAGTTCGACAAGATCAACATCTTCCGGCCCTAACCCGGCCATTTCATAGGCACTGTTCGCAGCCAGCCGGGTAACCGTGTTGACGTCCTGCATCACCAGATTCCGTTCGCTAAAGGGGTCGCTCGTTAACGCCGATGCGCGTACTCGGACAGCACGGCTCATCAAACCGAGTTCCTTCGTCTTCTTCTCGCTCATCAAGACTGCAGCGGCCGATCCATCAACATTGACCGAGCACATCAGCTTGGTCAGCGGGTAAGCGATCATGTCTGCCGCCATAACCATGTCGAGGGGAGTTTCCTTCTGATACATGGCTTTTGGATTTAGCGTTGAATGATGGTGGTTTTTTTCGGACACGCGCGCGAACTGTTCAAATGTCGTGCCATATTTGCGCGTATGCTCCATACCCATTTTGGCGAAAACGGAGGGCATAACCCCCGAACCCAGCAGCCCTTCGGTGGGGATTGCCGTGCCACCGTTGTTTTTCGGCACGAGCATACCCTTGCCCATCTTTTCGGCACCAACGGCGAGGCACGTGTCGTAAAGACCGGCCTTGATCGCAATCCATGCCTCGCGAAATGCCGTCGCACCGGTAGCGCAAGCGTTGGTTACGTTGACGACGGGAACGCCGGTTTGGCCGATATAGTGCAGCATGCGCTGGCCCATCATCGTGCCGTTACATGTCCCGGCGTAAATAGCCTGCATGTCCCTGATTGTCTGGCCACAATCATCGAGCGCCAGCAGTGCGGCTTGAGCCGCAAGAGATTCGGGTTTGGCATCTTCGAACCGGCCGAAACGGATCATGTCGATTCCGACGATATATACGTCTTTGCTCATCGTCCGATTCTCCTCAATTTGCCGGGACGAAGAAATGAGCGAAATAGCCCTCTCCGCCCTCAACAGCATCGGCTGCACTTCGGAAGACAAGGTTTACCGGCATCCCAAATTCAATGTTGGAAGGGTCAGGTTCCACCTCCAGCAAATTTCCGCGCACCGTGCCGCCTCCCTCAAGATCGACCACTGCCGAAATGAACGGAATGGTGACACCCGGCAGGCTGCGATGAACAATCGTGTAGTTGTAAAGTTCTCCGTGGTCGGAGAGCGTCACTTCGCTCATCTCGCCGCGTGCCGCACATTTGGGGCAATTCTCAAATTTTCCCAGATGAACCTGGCCGCAAGCACCACAACGGCTCCCGATCAGGCAAGGTTCACCCAGATCATTAAATGATGCATAGGGTACTACGGGCTGGTCGACATTTGCTGCTTCTGACATCGAAAATACTCTTGCGTTCAAGTGGTGTGGGTTTGGGCAGGGGCAAGCCATATCCAGACCTATGCGGGTGCAAATAGAAAATCGCGCTGCAACTGACGAAGACGCAATTTCCTGCAGTTAGGAGCCGCGCTTAAACCGCAAGATATTGCGTGCCAGAAAATGTGCCGCAGATTGACTAACGTCAAACACTCGCTAGGTTTCGCCTATGAATTTGCGCTGGATCACATTGTTCGCGACCGTTGCTGAAGAAGGTTCCTTCACGCGCGCGGCCACCAAACTCAACATTGCTCAGCCGTGGTTATCCGCGCAATTGCGGAAACTTGAATATGAACTCGGGATAGATTTGCTGGTCCGTGAGAATGTGGGCGTCAGGGTCACCGACGCCGGGAAACGGCTGTTGCCACATGCGAAACAGATCGCAGAATCCGCCAACCTGTTTCGTGAAACCGCCCGAAGTCTCGGTGATGTTCGCAGCCGCGCGATGAAGCTTGGCTGCCATATGCCGATCATCGATATACCGCAATTGAAGGCGGTCACACTGCACTTCACGCAACGCTATTCCAACTTCGAATTGAGCACCCTGACGGACGGATCTGCTTCACTGTTGAAAGCTCTGGATGAATGCCGGATCGATCTAGCGGTGTTGCCTGCCGAAGCAGTCACGACCGGACCAGATTTGCGCACCTGCTCAATCGGCAAGAAAGCTGTCTATCTTCTCGCACCTAAAGAGCGGAAAATCTCTGGATTAAAGAGCCTCGCCGGGCAATCTGTTGGCATTCCGTCAGCGAATAGTATGCCGCAACTGCATGAAGAACTGAGTTCGATGTTTGTCGATCATGGTATAATACCGGCGGAGATCCCGGAATATGATCGAAGAGCCATTGAGCATTCAGTGCAAACGCGCGGCGCTATGGTTGCGATGGCGCTCGACGATACAGATGTGACAATGTTCGATCCCGATATCCAGACGGTAAAAATCGACGGTGTCGTCGTCGAACATGTCCTATCCAGAATCGTTGGACGGGATCTTGGCAGAGCGGCCGAACGCTTCTGGAGCCTATGCGAACGCGAGTTCGCAAGCGTCCCGGCCTGAGGGCCAAGATCATTAACCCCTAAATTGCGCAAATCCCGTTGTGGGTTGCTGGCGCTTGCGCCGCTATCGGTTCCGAACAGCTAAAAATAGTTCGGGCTAAGTTATGGATCTCAAATTCACCGCAGAAGATCAGCAGTTTCGCGAGGAAGCACGCGAATGGCTGCAGGCTAACGCGTTCAAGGAACGCAGACCCCATGGCGGGGAGGAAATGCGCGCCTATGACCTCGCTTGGCAGAAGTGCCAATTTGATGCCGGCTGGGCCGGTGTCTCATGGCCTAAGGAATATGGTGGGATGGGCCTCGGCCTGACACGCCAACTAATCTGGTATGAAGAATATGCGCGAGCAAAGGCTCCAGACAATCATCTTTGCTTCGTCGGCCTGAATCATGGCGGGCCAACGATCATCGCGCACGGCGATGATGATCAGAAGAAACAGCATTTGCGTTCAATCCTGTCGGGCGAGAAGATCTGGTGCCAGGGTTTTTCTGAACCGAATGCAGGTTCGGACCTCGCGTCCCTGAAGACCCGCGGTGTGATTGACGGAGACGATCTGGTGATCACCGGATCGAAAATCTGGACCAGCCACGGTCACTTGTCGGACATGCAGGAATTGCTCGTCCGTACCGATCCTGATGCTGCCAAACATAAAGGTATCAGCTGGGTCATCTTTGATATGAACACGCCCGGTCTGGAACTGCGCAAGATTGATATCATGACGGCGCCCAATCACCCGCATTTCGTACAATGTTTTTACGACGAAGCTCGCGTGCCGCTGAAGAATGTCGTGGGTGCCATCAACAATGGTTGGTCGGTCGCCATGTCGACACTTGGTTTTGAACGCGGAACAGCGCAAATCAAGGATCAGATCCGCTACGCCTTTCTGGTCGAGGAAATGATCGAGCGGGCACGCAACCGCTATGGGACCGAATTTATCAGCCATGACGAGCTCGGTGCCCGGCTCGCGCAATTGCGGGCTGAAATGGCTGCCGCGCGCGCAATGACTTATATGGTTGTCAGCCGAGCCCAACATGATGTGAGCCCGGCGATGGCGTCTTTGATGCGGGCGATGGTCGGTCAGGTACAGCAGCGTGTACGCGGACTGGCTTTTGATATCATCGGCACCGACGGGCTTGAGAACCCGGAGGATGATGACTGGGTTTACTATTATCTGCGTACCTACGCCACGACGATCGCGGCCGGGACATCGCAGATCCAGCGCAACATCATTGGCGAGCGCGTGCTCGGCCTTCCACGAAACCGCTGATATCCAGGAGAAAACCGCGTGGACCTACTTCCTTCTGTCGACCAGCAGCAAATCGCCGACACCATCAAGAATTTCCTCGCGAACGAGGCACCGGTTGATCGACTGCGCGAATTTGGTGCGATCGGAAATCCGGATGCCAAGCTCTGGCCTCAACTTGGTGAACTTGGATTTTTTGCACTTGGCCTTCCCGAAGACAAAGGCGGTGTGGGCCTGAGCGCCGCCGAGGAAATGCTGGCATTCCAGCAATTTGGGTATCACCTCATTTCGCCGGCGATTTTCGGCATAGTACTCGGCGCACGGCTTGCGGCGTTCGCCGGAGAAGAGGATCTGCGTGACCAACTCTTGTCGGGCACGAAGCGCGTGGGGCTTGCCAACCATCGCGGCGCTGCAGGCGAAGCGCGCGACTATCACCTGATAGAAGCAGGCGCGGCCGATTGGATCCTGGTTCTGAACGAAGAGTATGCAGCATTGCATGCACGGGCAGACTTTGCCGGTATCACTGCGGTAAATTCAACCGATTCCGTGCTTGAGCTCGAGCGAGCCACTCTTGGTGTTGCGAAACCCCGCGCGCAAGTGAACAAAGATGTCGACAAGCTTCACAGCCGTGCCCTGATGCTGCTGGGGTCCTATTGCGTGGGCATAAGCGAAGGCGCGCGCGATATGGCAGTGGAATATGCCAAGGTGCGGGAGCAATTCGGCAAACCAATCGGTTCCTTCCAGGCGATCAAGCATATTTGCGCTGACATGGCGATCCGTTCAGAATCGGCATTGTGCCAAGCATCTTTCGCCGCACTGGTTTTGGATGAGGGTTCTCGAGACACAGATTTCCACACTGTCGCCAGCAAGATTGTCGCGACTGAGGCCGCGGTGAAAAATGCTGCGGGCAATATTCAGGTTCATGGTGCCTTTGGCTTCACCGCAGAAGCCAATGCGCATCATTATCTGAAGCGTGCCCATGTTATCGACAAATTATGGGGAGCGCTGAGTGAGCAAAGACGCCGCCTTCTAACCTTCCCGACACCAGCCTGAGGACCGTCACGACATGGATTATGAGACCATCCAGTTGGAGAAAACGGACGGCGCGTATCGACTAACCCTCAACCGTCCTGACAGGCTCAATTCTTTCAACGCCCTTATGCATGAAGAAATGCGTGATGCGCTGACCGTGATCGAGCGTGACACCGCAGCGCGTGTTCTGATGATAACCGGAGCGGGGCGCGGTTTTTGCGCCGGGCAAGATCTTGGCGAGCGCAATCTTGATGCCGGTCCTCTCGATCTTTCTCAGGGCCCGGAGAATGATTATAATCCGCTTGTTCGTCGCCTCACCGCATTGCCTCTGCCAATCGTGTGCGCAGTCAACGGGGTAGCGGCAGGCGCAGGTGTCAATATCGCCGCCGCTTGCGACATTGTGATCGCCAAAAGATCTGCCAAATTCGCTCAGGCATTCTCTGCTATCGGTCTCATTCCGGATTCAGGCGGGACCTGGATACTGCCCCGACTAATGGGCCAGGCACGCGCACTTGGCTTCACCTTGCTCAATCAAACGCTAACCGCAGATGAAGCTGAATCGATGGGGCTGATCTGGCAGGCTGTGGACGATGAGGCATTCTCTGAATCAATCGACGCAGTTATCGAGAAACTGGCGAAAGCACCGACCTTTGGGCTGGCAAGTGCCAGAAAGGCGATTAGAGAAAGCTGGACATCCACGCTCGACCAATCGCTTGATCGGGAGCGGGACCTTCAGAAAAAATGCGGCCACTCGCCCGATTACAAGGAGGGCGTCAATGCCTTCAAGGAAAAGCGTCCCCCACAGTTCACCGGCGCCGGACCCCGGACATGAGCGGATTGCAAACCCGCTTTACCCGCGCATTCGGCGTTGAGCATCCGATCGCTCAAGGGGGCATGCAATGGGTTGGCCGCGCAGAGCTGGTAGCGGCAGTTGCCAATGCAGGCGCCCTTGGTTTCCTCACGGCCCTGACCCAGCCCAGTCCCGACGATTTGCTCAGGGAGATCGGCTGCTGTCGGGACCTGACGGACAAACCCTTCGGCGTTAACCTGACCATCCTGCCGTCTATCAACGCGCCGCCCTATGCCGAATATCGGCAGGCAATCATTGAAGGTGGGGTAAAAATCGTCGAAACCGCCGGGTACAAACCGCAGGAACATGTCGACGAATTCAAGCAGCATGGCGTCAAAGTCATTCACAAATGTACTGCCGTGCGCCATGCGCTTTCAGCCGAGCGGATGGGCGTAGACGCTATCTCGATCGACGGATTTGAGTGCGCAGGGCATCCAGGCGAGGACGATATTCCCGGTCTGGTGTTGATTCCAGCAGCGGCCAATGTGGTGAAGCTGCCGATGTTGGCGAGCGGTGGCTTTGGAGATGCGCGCGGCTTGGTCGCCGCGCTAGCGCTAGGTGCTGACGGCATCAACATGGGTACGCGTTTCTGCGCCACCAAAGAGGCACCAATCCATGACAATTTCAAGCGCGCTCTTGTGGCAGGAGACGAGCGCGCAACCAGCCTGATTTTTCGTACCTATCGCAACACCGCGCGCGTCGCGAAAAATGCGATCAGCGAAAAGGTCATTGCCATTGAAGCTGAGGGCAAACCGTTTGAGGACGTTTCCGGAATGGTCAAAGGAGCCAAGGGGCGAGAGGGTTTGGAAAGCGGCGATACCGAACATGGCATCTGGACTGCGGGAATGGTTCAGGGGATCATCACCGACATACCAACCGTGCGCGAGCTGGTGGAAAGGATCATTGGCGAGGCAGTCGAGATCATCGGTGGCAGACTTGCCGACACAATCATGAGTGAAGAGGAAAGAGCATGACGATCAAGGTCAAAGTGAATGTAGGTGGCTGTGTTGGCCATGCACGCTGTGAAGCGGTAGCACCCGAAGTCTACGAACTGGACGATAACGGCTTCAACACCACGCCCCTCAAGACGGTCGACACGTCCCTCAAGGCGCAGGCGGTGCGCGGCGCGCGTGCATGTCCCGAGCAGATCATCACGATCATCGAAGACGGCGCTGAGGAAACCGAGACAGACGCAGGCGATTGACCAGAGACGCCGTTGCAACATCATCGAAAAGATACTCATCGGCAGGTGAAGGGGTGAGACTAGCGTGAATTTCGATTTCTCCGAAGACCAGGAAATGCTGCGCAATGAAGCGCGTAAATTCCTTGAAGGTCGCTGTCCCATCAATACGCCTCGCAGCGTGATGGATGATGCAAAGCGTAGCTATGACGCCGAACTTTGGAAGGAACTGGTTGACCAAGGGTGGACCGCGCTCGTGATCCCCGAAGAACATGGCGGCTTGGGCATGACCCGGACAGATCTGTGTGTGCTGGCCGAGGAACTGGGCCGGGTTCTCGCCCCGGTGCCCTTTGCGTCAACCGTCTATCTGTTCGCTGAAGCGCTTATGATTGCGGGAAATGATGGCCAGAAGTCCAAGCTCTCGGCGATTGCAACTGGCGAGTGTATCGGTTGTCTTGCTCTTTCTGGCGGACCGGGCGAGCCCGATTTCGACCAGGTCGAAGCAAGCGTCTCAGAAGGTCGGCTATCGGGCGCCAAAATGCCGGTAGTCGACGGTATGGCCGCAACGGATGCGCTTGTATGGGCGAAGGATGAAAACGGTATTGCACGGCTGTTTTTGGTATCGCTCGGCCATCAAAGCGTTACACGGCAGGGCCTTGAAACGCTTGATCCATCTCGCGACGCGGCGAAAATTGTGTTTGATGGCACACCGGCCGAGCCGATTGGCGATCCGGACTTGCTTGAACGCCTGCTCGACGGAGCGGCTGTTCTGCTGGCATTTGAACAGGTCGGCGGGGCAGATCGGGCTCTCGAACAGGCAGTCGATTTTGCCAAGGAGCGACGCGCTTTCGGGCGGACAATCGGAAGCTATCAAGCAATCAAGCACAAGCTTGCCGATGCCTATGTCAACAACCAGATCGCACGTTCCAACGCTTATTATGGGATCTGGGCGCTCGATGCGAACAGCCCGGAACTGCCGCAAGCGGCAGCAGCAGCGCGTGTCGCGGCATGCGCGGCTTTTTGGTACGCGGCCAAGGAAGCCATACAAACCCATGGCGGCATCGGCTTTACATGGGAGGCCGACCAGCATTTATTTTATCGCCGCGCCCTGTTTCTGGACATGGCGATCGGATCCCCGCGCCTTTGGCGCGACCGGCTTTTCGCTGCTGTCGAAATAAACAATGTGGAGCCAGGATGATGGATTTTTCAGATACGCCTGAGGAAGCAGAATATCGCGCCAAAGCGAGAGACTTCCTCAACGCACATGTTAGCGATCTTCCCTCACTTTCAGGCGATGAACCCGCAAGGCTGGAGAAACAGCGCCGCTGGCAAGCAATCAAGGCGGAAAAGGGCTTTGCCTGTATCACTTGGCCCGAGCAATGGGGCGGTGCGGGCGGCACGGCGATGGAACGCGTCATCTTCAGCGAGGAGGAGGCCAGACGCGGCGTTCCCGACGCCTTTTTCGGAATTGGACTTGGCCTCTGCGTGCCGACGATCATCGCATACGCTTCGGATGAACAAAAAGCGGCGATGGTCCGCCCTGCCGTTCGTGGCGAGCAAATCTGGTGCCAGCTATTCTCCGAACCCTCCGCAGGCTCCGATCTCGCCGGAATCCGAACCAAAGCAGTGCGCGACGGAGATGACTGGCTCGTCAGCGGTCAGAAGGTATGGACCAGCGGAGCACATTATTCCGATTACGGTCTCATCATCACGCGCACAGACCCCCACCAGCCCAAACACAAAGGGCTGACAATGTTCTTTGTGCGCATGGATGCGCCGGGCGTGGAAGTCCGCCCGATACACCAAATGTCGGGTGGGGTAGAATTCAACGAAGTATTCTTGAACGAAGTTCGGATTCCGGACAGTCAGCGCCTCGGCAATGTGGGAGAAGGCTGGAAGGTCGCGATCTATGCGCTGATGAACGAACGTGTCCAGGGCGGCAAGGAACGGGGCATTCCGGCTGCCAGTACCGCCGCGCTTGCACGCAACACACCGGTTGGCAACGGCACGCTGGCTGATGACGGTGCCTTTCGCGCAGCTCTCGCGGATTGGTATGTCCGCACCCGCGGAGTGCAACTGACTCGCTATCGCACGTTAACGGCCATTTCGCGCGGGCACACACCGGGACCCGAAGCCGCGATTGGCAAGCTCGTTACTGCGGTGGAAATGCAGGAAATGTCTCGCTTCTTGGTTGAAGCGCAGGGACCATTTGGTCTGATAGACGATACGGAATTGTCGATGCTGCAGGCCAATGTCCATCATGATTTGATGCACGCACCCGGCATTCGCATTGCGGGCGGAACAGACGAAATTTTACGCAACATCATCGCTGAACGCGTATTGGGACTGCCAAAGGGTCCCCAGCCGGACAAGGACCGGCCCTTCTCAGACACAAAATAACCACCTGGATTGACCGCGCAGTACGCAGGCTTAACGCAACGTCGTCAGACCATTCTTGATCACTGTTACCCCGCGATCAGGCACGTCGGCCTGGAAGGAAATTGTATTGGAATCCTCCATCCACAGGCTGATGCGCAGTTTCTCTCCCGGGAAAACAGGAGAGGAGAAGCGCGCCTGGTGGCTTGCAATACGATCAGAGTTGAAGTCACAATAGGCTTCCAGCACCGCACGGCATGTAAAGCCATAGGTACACAGCCCATGTAGAATAGGCCCATCAAACCCGGCTGCTTGGCCGCGTTCCGGATCAATATGGAGCGGATTCCGATCGCCGGAAAGGCGATAGATTGCGGCCTGATTACCGGCGATCTGATACTCAATCACCCGGTCTGGCGCGCGGTCTGGAGTGGTGTGCGGTTGGGGCGTTGCGTTGGTTGAGCCGCCAGTTCCGCCATCCCCGCGGGCAAAAATCGTGCGGACCAGCGTGGCCAATGGATCACCATCAGCCTGTTCGCGTAGCACTGTTTCGCGCACAATGATGGCGCCCTTGCCTTCGCCCTTGTCGTAAACCTCAACCACTCTGCTATCGGCAATCAAAGTAGCCTCGACCGGCAATGGGCGATGGAGGATCGTCTTTTCCTCGCCGTGCAGGACCAGTTTGTAGTTCACGCCGAGCTTGTCCGTCGGCACGCCCGCCCCCCATGCTACAACCGTGGCCAAGGTGGGAACGGCACGGAGATTCTTTTCGTAAACAAAAGGCAGTTCATCCGTGTTCATCGGATCGTTACCGAAGCCTAAACCGAGCGCGTACAGCATCGTCTCGCGATCAGTATAAGTATATTTCTTGCCGGATTCTTTGAGATCGAGAATCGCCGGATAGTCGATGGCCATGGATCTTGAGTCCTTATTGGGGATCAGTTTTACTGCTGCGGACCGTAGGCCGTAACCCATTTTCCGGGCCGTTCGGGAAAGAAGATTTTCCCGTCTGCGGCGGCCTTTGCGATGTCCTGCGGTGTGATGTCGTCATTCGGCACATAACCGTCATGCACCTCAAATCGGCATTCCCCGACCCAACCGCCACCAGCAAGAAGTGTCCTGCCGGTTTGCTCACCCGACAGATTGCTGACCATGTACAGAAGTGTCGGTGCAACGCGATCAATATGGAATTGTCGCTGGTATTCCTCAGGCATGTGAGCGGTCATGGCAGTCGCCGCAGCCGGACCGATATTCCACACGCGTATACCGTATTTTTTGCCCTCTAGTGCCAATGACGTGCTGAAACCGATAACGCCGCATTTGGCCACGCCATAATTGGTCTGGCCAAAATTGCCGCGAATGCCTGCGGTCGAAGTGGTGTTAACGATCACCCCGCCATCACCATTTTCCTTCATCCAGCCAAACACAGGCTGGGTTGCCGTAAACAGCGCCTTCAAATGGACATGCATCACCGCATCCCATTGCTGCTCATCCATCTTGGCGAACGTAGCATCACGCAAAATGCCTGCATTGTTGACGAGAATATCAACCCGCGAAAAGCCGTCGAGCGCCGATTGGAGCAGGCTCGCGCCGCCCTCGATCGTACCAACATCGCCAATATTTACCGCTGCCTTGCCGCCGGCTCTGACAATTAGCTCCACCGTCTCTTCGGCAGCCTCTCCTGAAAAATCGTTGACCACTACTGCCGCGCCTTCGGCTGCCAGCGCCTGGGCATAGGACCGGCCAAGGCCTCCGCCCGCACCGGTTACAATAGCCACTTTGCCGTCAATCAAACCCATTCGTTTCAGCTCCTTCGTCGCCAGCTAGCGTGGCCAAACCCGGCGCTGTCGACGCCAGACAATTCATCGCCGGCGCGACAGACACTATGTAAATTACCAGACGAGTGGCAGTTCTTTGATGCCCATCACGCCGCCACCGAGCGTCTCGAATTCAGTGCCTGGTTTCACGCGGAATTCGGGGATACGTTTGTTCCACTCATCTATCGCTACCTGAATTTCGCGCCGTGCCAAATGGGAACCAACGCAGCGGTGCGGACCGAAAGAGAAAGCATTGTGGCGGTTCGGACTGCGTGTGATGTCAACCAGTTCGGGATTCTCAAACTCGTCGGGATCGCTCGTCGACAGCAAAGTGGACCCCGTGACCATATCACCTTTTTTCATCGGTACACCGAAGATATTTGTATCGGCGCTGGCGAAGCGCCCAGTGGTGACCACCGGATACGCACGAAACATCTCTTCCACAGCATCCGGGATCATCGCGGGATCCTCTCGCAGGCGCCTCTGGTCTTCCAGGTTTTCGGCAAGATGGCGGAAATGGTAACTGAGCGAACTTACAACTGTGTCGAGGCCCCCGATAAAAAGCAGGAAGACCATGCCCATCACCTCTTCATCGGTAAATGGGCGGTCACCTGCTTTCATGTCCAGTATCTGCGTGACCAACTCTCCCTCACGCGGGTCTTCGCGTCTTAGCTCGATCTGCTCTTCGACGAAGGTTTTGACTTCGGCCATTGCCTTGCCGCGATTT
>CAJQMX010000202.1 GCA_905479515.1 uncultured Parasphingopyxis sp. | reverse complement strand
GATTCCCTCAAGAATCGACCTCCTAATGGAGACCAGCTCCGCGACATTCTTGCCAAGCGTTTTTTTGGTAAGCTAATACCAGATCGTGACCTGATGACCGTCGCTGAAATGGCTATCCAGAACGGCTCAGGCCAGTCGCTTGTTTTTGAGGAGGTGCGAAAGGTATTCGCTCCCTTTCAACCAGGCAAAGCGCACCATGCTCTTGCTGAATACAATTGGCGGATGATAGCAACTACAAACTACGATTTGCTGATTGAGAATGCCTATGCCGAAGTGAAAAACCGGCAGCAGAACTTAGTTAAGTTCGTAAAAGATGACGAACCGGTTGAAGATCGTCTGCAGGAAATACACAAGTCAGTCGCATATTTAAAGCTTCACGGTTGCTTGGACCATATTCATGATAGCGATATCCCCCCCATTCTGACCAAAGAAAGTTATTCCCGTTATTCAGAAAACCGAACACGACTCTTTGGAAGAGTCGTAAATTATGCGCATGAATCAACTCTCTTATTTATAGGTTACCGGCTGGACGATGCTCATTTGAGGGATCTTATTTATAAGATTGGTGCCGAGAAGCGTCCTCGTTGGTATATCGTGACGCCGGATGCTGAAGATTATGACATCGACTATTGGGGCACGAAAAATGTAGGTATAATAAAGTGCCGGTTCGGTGAATTTATGGAAGCTCTGTCAGAAGCAATCCCTCCACTGTTTCGCCAGCTTGCTCCTTCAAGCCAAACGGCCGACCTTCCCATTCGAAAGCACTATTTTACCACTGAGCTAGAATCCGAAAATCTTAGAAAATCATTGGAGAAAGATTTTTCTTACATCCATGCCAACATGGCGATGGAAGAACAGACGCCCGAACAGTTTTATCAGGGTTATGACACTGGATGGGGTGGGATCCTTAACCGTTATGATGTCCGCAGAAAGGTCGAGGATGATTTACTGTTCAAGGCTATTCTAGAAAATGAAAACCCATCTGGTCCAATGTTGATATTGCTGCGCGGGCCCGCCGGCGCCGGCAAGACGATCGCATTAAAGAGGACCGCTTTTGAAGCAGCGACGGCATCGAACGCACTCACTCTCTGGCTTAACGAAGGGGGCGTGCCAAGATTCGACGTGTTACAGGAGCTGCATCAGCTCACTCAGCGACCAATTTATTTATACGTTGACCAAATTGGCTTTCGCGTGCAGCACATCGTGACGCTACTAAAACAAGCCCGTGCGGTTTCCTTGCCTATAGTAGTGATTGGTGCGGAACGGGACGCAGACTGGAATACTTACTGCGGTGTTCTCGACGCAGAATTTCCACCTGAAATTCTCAAAGTTGGAAACTTATCACAAGCCGAAGTCGAGGGCTTGATCGATCTTCTCGAACGGCATGACTGCCTTGGGTTGCTCAAAAGGCTCGAGCGCGAGGACCAAGTAAAGGCTTTCATGCACAAAAACAAGGCGGATAGGCAGCTACTCGTTGCCTTACATGAGCTGACGCAAGGGAAGCCGTTTGAAAAAATTATTCTGGAAGAGCATCAGCGGATATTCCCAGAGTCAGCCCAGCAGCTCTACCTTGATATTGCAACCATGCATCAGTTTTCCGTCAATGTTCGTGCCGGCATCATATCGCGCATCTCAGGCATTTCATTCGAAGAATTTAAGGATAAGTTTCTTGATCCGCTAAATAATATTGTCCGTGTGGAGCAAGACCCATATTCTGGAGACCTTTGCTACAAAACCAGACACCCGCGCGTCGCAACTATTGTTTTCAGAGAGACTTGTCCTGATGACGAGAGCAAAGCGGCGCAACTCAAGCGTTTAGTAGAAAGCCTGGACGTTGGCTATTCTGTTGACAAGCGCGCGCTTGAGGAAATTTGCCGAGGGCGTTCTCTCGCCGAGACGTTCGGATCAATTAGTGAGGCTCGATCAGTATTTGAGAGTGCGCTAGGAGCGGCCCCAAAGCAGGCATTCCTTTATCAGCAACAGGCGCTGCTTGAAGCAAATCACCGAGAAGGTTCTTTGACCGAAGCTGCTCGGTTGGCTTCAGAAGCGCACGAACTGGAGCCACGAAACAAGACAATTATTCATACTCAGGCTGAGATCGACCGAAAACTTGCCAATGAGGAAGATTCCGATCTATTGAAGGACTCCTTGCGGCGTCGTGCACGCGAACGGCTAAATAAAATGCCGACGAATGATCGTTTTGCAGCTTCGAGCCGCTGTAAGTTACTTGTTGACGAACTGGTGGAGCTGGCATCCAAAGCTGATGCCTCCGGAACCACTCACGACGCTCTGTTTTATGCCGATAAGGTGAAAGATGCTGAGGCTGCGATACTTCGGGCACAGCAAAACTTTCCTGAAGATCCCGACATCGATCAGATCGAAGCACGGTTCCGAGAGAAAGTGGATCAAGAGGATAGGGCGATGCGTGCTTTGGAGCGAGCTTGGGCTGCGGGCGCACGCGGTTCTGGCGCTGCAATACGGTTATCGCGAATGTATGATGAACGACATCGCTCGGCAGAAGCTCAGACTGTCTTACGGGAAGCGCTAACTCGAATCCCGGATGATAAGCCAGCCCATCATGCAATGGCGATGCATCTCATGGATGTCGAACCTCTCGATTATGATTTGATAGAACATCATCTGCAGCGAAGCTTCTCGACAGGCGATCGAAATCTTGAGCATCGGTTCAATCTTGCCCAACTTTATTTTCTACGTGGGAAAATTGAATATTGCCAAGATCTGTTTACAGAAATTAATCAAAATGCGCCGGAAGATTTCCGCCGTATGACTCCACGGACTGACAATGTTTTTACGAAACGCCTTGAACGTTTTTCGGGAACGATATCGGGAATAAAAGCAAATTTCATTTTCTTACAAAGCGCAGCTTATCCGACCGATATTCTCGGCCATCGGAATATGTCGGATGCCGATATTTTCGACGACTTGAGTTTCGGCGATCAGGTCAATTTTCGAATCCGATTCAATCGGGAAGGGCCGACTGCCGTCAGCATCCAGTCTGGACGAAAATGGATTGATTAGCTTTTCGTGGACAAAACGTGAATTAGAAATCCATCCTATTTGAGAAGGTTGGTTTGTAGGTCCATGTCCAGGGTGACGCACTGAATCTCCGTGCAAGCGAGCAGGATGAAGGTTGGGGGGGGCGAAGATTTTGATTGTCACCAAAAACAACGATTGGACCTGTTGAGTCTAGAGGGAGCAACGCACTTGATCAGTTTTCCTCTAGATCGAAAAATTAAATTGGAGTCAGAATGCACGTCAACGACCGTGGTCGTTCGCTGAAATTCATCTAAACTTATTTGACGTATATTTGCCGAAAATTAGTTCAATGATGCTAAGTCATTGAAAATAATGGTGACCCCTACGGGATTCGAACCCGTATTTCAGCCGTGAAAGGGCCGCGTCCTAACCCTTAGACGAAGGGGCCATACCAATTGCTGGTCAGCGAGCCACGGCCATTAGGGGGGTGCTCGCCTTTGGTCAACCCTCTT
>CAJQMX010000201.1 GCA_905479515.1 uncultured Parasphingopyxis sp. | reverse complement strand
CCGCCTGAAGCACACCGCTACCGGATGTCGTATCAGCCTGGGCATCACCAACGGTCAGGTAGTTGCCGAGGAACGACACAGTCGCCAGACCGGCCGCTTCAGCCAGAAGCGTCAGATCAATCGCGTCGTTGCCGTCGGTATCCCATTGGAAGATCCGATCAAGACCTTCCGCTGAAGGCGAGCTATCAGAAACGCTGAGATAGTGCACCGTGTCACCGCCAGAACCATTGAGCCGAATGTTATCCGCCCCGCCGTTGCCATAAACATCATCCTGGCCATCGTTGGTTCTGATCTCGTCATCACCGCCGCCACCGCGAAGGACATCAGCTCTGTCGCCGCCAGTGATTGTATCATTTGCCCCGCCGCCAGTGATATCCAAGGAGTAAGTCGTGGTCGATCCAAAGTCTGCAACTAGCGTTTCGTTCAGCGGACCACCTTGGAGCTCAGAACCATCAATGGTCAAAGTCTCGACCCCGGGCCCAACATTAGTAGGCGCCGCAGCATCGGTGTCCGTCCCGCCAAAGGAGTACTGATTGCCGGACGCATCCCCTGGCCTATCACCAATGGCCGAACCGAGTGTGAGCAACTCAACTTCAGTGAACTCTATCGTGACCGACAAATCGAAGGACGCGTCGCCGCGCATCTTGATTTCATCGAACCCATCGCCGCCATTTATGACTTCCAATCCAGTTGCGTCATTATTGAATCCGGCAGCCATGTTGAACAAATCATTGCCGCTGCCGCCTGTTAGCGTGTCAAGCCCACCGCCGGTAAGCGAATTGGCATAGTTGGCAACAAACTTCAGATCGTTGGTCATCGCTGACGCGTTGATCACGTTGTTCTCATTGCCCGTGCGATCGAAGCGGATCTGGTTGACACCAGCAGCCTGCGCGTTCGCACCAAGCGTCGAACTTGCGCTTGCCGTCTGCGTGTAAATCTCAACCGAGCTTACACCAACGAAGGCACCGTCTGATACTCCATTGTCGGCACGCAACTCATCATTGCCGTCGCCGCCGCTAATGGTATCGTCAGCAGTGAAGTCATCACCAAGATCAAAGACGTCGCTCCCGCCTTCACCATTAAAGATCACATCGCCGGTGCCACCATCCTGCTGGATAATCTTGTCACGGTCGCCGCCAGCATTGACGACATCATCGCCGCCCTGGCTCGTGATCCGGTCGCGGCCACCATAGGTCGTTACCGTATCACTGGAATTGCCGTTCGCGATAAGGTTATCGCCTGCGCTGCCAAGGATCGTAACACCTTCAGTTGCCCCGTCGTTACCGGTGGCGTCGATATCAAAATCACCCACTAGCCCCGAAGCATCGATCGTCCTAACCGAATCGCGCAGCTGATCATCAATCGTGATGTCGCAGGTGCCGAAGAAGTTCAGCGTCGTATGGAACGAGTCCAAATCATTGATAAATGTCGACCCATCAATCGCCGTAATGTTCAGCGTTTCGATATCAAGGCTGTTATTTGTCGCCTCAATGTCCAGTTCGTCCAGACCAGCGCTATCGACAAATACATTCACCACATCGTTGGTGCCCATGACCTGTGACGCGACATAGTCGACGTACAGGTTGGCGGTGCCAACCGTATCAATCGCAAAGATATCATTAGCCGAAATATCAACATTCTGCCAACGCGCAGAACCTTCAGCAAAGCGCAGAATCAACTGAGCCACATTGTTCGAGCCAGACATGTCGAAGTCCACGCTAGCGCCGCTTGCGACAAAGGCTTGGAAGCGCTCAATCCCGTTCAGCTGAAAACCAGCAAAATTTCCGCTAATATTGCTGCTGATATCGAAGATGTCGAAACCGCCGCCGCCGTTGATCTGGTCCCCCGCGTTCAGGCTAGTGCCATTGGCAAAGAAAATGTCATCACCAGCTGTGCCAGTGATAATGTCCTGACCCGGTGTAAGTACAAAATTCCCCATAATCCCTAAATCCCTTATTACCTATTATGTTTACTCACTAACTGGACCCATCACATGCGACCTAATTGCAGGCATTTTGGGTTCAGCATGAATCACTTTATTCCCACTCTACCGAATCGCTAATCATTTCTAAACCATCCGTATGAGCGGGTAAAGCCAATTGCTGCTATGAAATTTCCCCGGGTAGCTCATGCAGGTGGTTCGGCAAGAAATTGCACTTCACATAGATTGATGAATCTCCCAAAAAAAATATAGTTTAGAATATCTTAATGGTACCAGTCGGACTCGCAAAACGAATTTCGAATTAGTCGCGGTTCGCTTTCACGCCACAAAGTGTGCTGTATTTTTGCAACTATCGGTTGCCACTGGCCGATATGACGGATCTACCCAACGCTGAATCTACTAGCCCGAGGAATCAAGCCCTCACATTACCCGCTTTTGTTTCAGATCTCTGGACAGAACTGCGCATTTGTTCACCTCATCAGCGAAATAATATTGCAAAAATTCGCGATATCCATCTGGCATGATGAACTTCTGCTGCTGGGCTTTTCGATTAAAACCCGCTTCCCTCTGGCCATTATACACCATTGGGTCCGCGCCGAGAAATTCAATCACGGACGCTCTGAAGGTTGGCGCATCATCTTTCAGTTGATCTAGGGACCCAACCCATATCTGGACAGGATCAACAATTTTACTCCACCGCTGATAGGTTCGTGACGCAAAGGAACGTGCTTGAACGCCAGGTCGCTTTAGATACTCCTTTAATTCTGCCAAATTTTTGAGCAATGACGCTTTCTCAGGTCGCTTCCTCACATGCATAGAAAGTTGCGACCATAACCGATCGACTGGATTTCGAATCAGCAGAATGACTTTCAGGCGCTGCCCCAACTCACCAGAAATGTGACGGATGGAAGCTTCGTCCAAGGTACAGTATGCGGGCGTGATATCTCCCGACAATAAGTTTCCTTTCGGTAAGAAAAGCTCATTGTAGCTTTTCGTCGAGAACCCACAGTCTAACATGGTCTGTACACGATCAAGAAATTCGTCATCGCGCGAACCCCATTGTCGGCCCCGTTGAGTTTCAATGCGATCCCTAAATTGTGCACGATTCGACGTCGCGAATGTGAGAAGTTTCAAGATTTTTTTCGAAGAATGGCCTCGTTCATAAAGTTCCGCAGGCTGCATACGGTCAAAGAAATGCAACTCTTTAATGGGAGGCATCCAGAACTCGGGGTGGACATCTAATTGATCATACAGCCAATCAGTGCCAGCCTTTGGCATTCCGATGCAGAGGAAATCTGGTCCCATGCAGCCTACTCCTCGTATGTTTATTCGTGAAATGAATGGATGATCGGACAAATTGTCCCAAACAGATCGAACTAATTAAGCATCGAATCCAAGTCGCCAAGTTCTTCCTATGCCCGTTCCATCGCAGCGTCGTACAGAATGTAGTCAACCTCGACAAACCGTCTAATTCGGCGATCAAGCCGGTCTGGCGGTTCAAACGAAAAATCTTGGCGGCTGCGACCAACTTTCAACATTGTAGAGGCGTCTAAATCTACACCTAATTTCTTTGAGATATCCAGAATGTCGTCGCGCAGCCGATGCTGGAAACATATATGATCAAATCGGCGCAGCGTTTCAGTTGCTTGGACTGCGTCCGATTTGTCTATTCGCTGCTTCCCCCGAGATCCGATCAGGAATCTCGAAATCACATTGTCGATTTTCGAATGTAGCGGCTCAAACTCTAGGAATTGATAAAAATTCATTCCCTTTGTCTCACTGCCGTACCGCCGGAACCGTTTCGCGCTATCAGGCCTGACGGCATGAAAATAGTATGAAACCAATCGATCAATTGGATCGCGCAAACACGTGATAGAAAATCTGCGAGATGCCGCAACATTCAGCAGTCCAGCGTGCGTGTGGCCGCCGATAAACATTTGCTCATTAAGCTCCCGAAGCAATTTTGATTTGTCGGGCTCACTCAAGCCCGCCAGTAGTTGGTTGAACGCTTCAAAATTCCCTCCAAACCGCATTTTTTGGTATTCAGTTGCAAGAGGTGGATAGAACACGCTCGGGCCATAGATTTTTGAAAGAGCGTGATGCAAAGACGTCCCGCCAGTTTTGGGAATGTGCATAAAGAAGATTGGCTTCAAGATATCTTTGCTCCCTGCTCCCACTCGGAAATGGAAAATCCTAATAGCTGGAATAGGTTTTCATTCGGCCTCCGATAGAAATCTTGGAGAGATTTCCAGGATTGGGTAGACATTTTTCTGTTGTAAATATTGGAATTGAAAGAGTTTGGCTGAATGGTTCCGAGAGGCAGCCCGAGGAAAGCCAGTAAGAGATCAAACTCATGGCTTCCGCGTGCTTCAAGGCGCTCCTGAACTAGCACAAAAACCTGTTCGCGAGGGAAATTTTGCAAAAACGGCCGAAGTTGCTCAGCATAGAGGCCATTTCGAATAAAGTGATCTGGATTCTTCAGTCCATTTTGAACGATCTCATCAAAACCAACATTTATGCGATCAGGTTCATCGATCAGTATATCATTATATCGTGAAAATGCCCGTTCAATCGGGTTCCTTAAGCAAACTATGATCTTCATTAACGGGTCGTAAGACTTGATTCTTCCTGCCGCCTTAGGGTCGGCCATATAAGACGGGCTTTTCTCTATCAAAATGTCGGCGTCATATTTCTCCGGCTCAACGTCCCTAACCAATTCAGAATACGTTCGTTCATACCAATCGGTACCTTTAGCCCAATGAACAGAGAAGAAATGCAATTCTTTGCTCGGCGCCCAGACGCCATCCAATTTACGAAGATTTTTAATCACCGCTGTCGTTGCCGCCTTCTGGGCGCCTACGACCAAAACATTTGGTTTGATATTATGCATCGCGACGATCCCTAATGAGACGATGAGGGTTGAGTCGGTCGCTTGAAATACTCAACCGAAAGCTGTCGCAATCGAATACCTAAAGCCTTTTTGCTATTCGGATTTATCATCGAACTACAGAGCATATTATCGCAATGAAATTCGATCACCTCTCCACCTGAACTCGGGTTCTTAGCATCAACCCGAATTGTGAGATCTCGCGGTTGAGCATCAAGGCTGAAACTATCGATGACGTTCACGCCATTCAAACGCACCGTAACATGGTGCGGAAGTCCATCTGGACGATCAAAGGCCCAGGCCTTGAATGTTAATTCGTATGATCCTGCTTTCCGGCGCGCCAAAGGAATTCGCATCGATGAGACGGGATCGCGGCTCCAAATACCGCCCGGTTCGATCAAGTGCCAACCCTGTTCGAACAGAAATTGCCCATGGCTATCTTTAGCGATTCTTACAACTTCACCGCCGTTGAATTTGAAATCGAATTTTTCAGAAATCGAGTTGGCAAATTTGCTCCAGGAAGCATTTGCGACCGAGGCGGTACACGCATCTGGATCCATCTGCGCACATCGCGAGATTAAGTTGGCAATCTCATCAAACGATGCGTCGTAATCGATTAGGAAGCCATTGCTACCAGGAGAAATAACATTCGGTGCAAAACCGGTGCGGGTTGTGACCGCTGGAATTCCGGATCCCAAACATTCCAACAGCGGGATTGGCCCCCCTTCCATCTCAGCCAGCGACAAAAAGACCTGAAATTGTTTGTAGATATCTGGATACTGCTCATGACGTGCCTCCACAAACTCGACATTGTCCAACGCTGTAAATTCACCAAACCTGTCCCAGTTGCGCCAATTCAACCCTGAGTTCACCAGAGAGTTTGGATCAGGCGCCACAACGAGAACTTTCTGGTCAGGCTTGGCCCGTGCGAATTCGAGAAATTTGTCAGGGTTTTTACGCTTATAGTATGCCCCGACGACGCCAACTCTGGTACCACGCTTCGCACTTCTCGGCCTGAACAGACTGGGATCGTAACCTCCTATTACAGTCGAAATGCGATTTGGATCTACGCCCATAGCCTCAAGACGCTCAGCATCTTGCACATTCATCGTGAAAACTTGCGCAACCGAATTGAACGTGTTGCGAATGGTCGCCGGATCGGATGTGCGGATCGGATCGGGATGGGTAAAAAAAATGTAATTGAGCGAGCGATGGAGCTCCGGATATTTTTTTAGGCACCAAATCGCGATATCGAAGTTCAGAAAGAAATTGCGGTCAGCTCTTATGGCAGGGAAATGCATCACGTCCACTCGTTCAAGATAGACCAGCTTGCTGTGCCGCGCTGTTGCTTGCATTATTTCCCGGGCAATTTTCTCCAGGATCCAACCTTTGCTGTTCGCAGTTGCATAGCAAACAAGGTCATAGATTGAATCGGGCCGGTGCCAGCCTAAGTTTGAATATTGTTTATCCATTTTCAACGGCCCAGTTTTCGTCTTGATCGTTGACCGCCTCAATAACTTTCATGGCTCGGGCTTGCCACGTATGTTCCAAGCTCGCATTCACATTGCCCTGATATCCGCTAGGAAGGCGGGGAAAACGTTCAACAAGCTCCTTTAGAGATTCGGTTAACGATTCCGGTTCCGCGGGCTTATAAGTTGCCAAAGCAATCGTGGAATCTGATCGATTTGTTCGCGCCAGATCCATGTAGCTTATAATCGGAACACCGGTGCTAAGATACTCATAGAGCTTTAGCGGTGAAGAAATTTTTTGTCGGTCACTGTCGTCTCTCGTGACGAGCAACGCATCCGAAGCGGACTCGATCAGCACAGCATCAGGGAGAGGCAGGTACCCTGCCCAAAAAATATTCTCTGGAATCTCCAACGCGGTGTTATTTGTCCAAATTTCCCGATCCGCATCATTTCCTCCGATCAGTATGAATTTGAACCGAGGGAAATTTTTCGCCGCCGAGATTATATGCTCAATGCCCCGTTCAGGTTGTAAGCCACCAGCGTAGGTAATTAGTTTCTCATGACCGCCGCGAAGATGAAAAGCTCGGCATTTCTCAATTTGAGAATTATCATGCTGACTGGCTTGCAATGCCGCTGCGCTCCCAAGCACCTTAATTTTCCTTGGCTGCACGCCGTTCTCGATCAAGAGGTCGCAAATCGTATCAGTTACTGCAATTACTAACCGGCAGGCAGGGCTGTTCAGAATACCAGCCATCGTTGGTCGTGCCATATCATGGTAATCTTCACCATGATCTTCATAGACAAAACTCGGCCCGTGCATGCTGCACCACCTTGCGACTAAGGGATCACGAAGATGACAGAAGCGCGCTGCGGTTGTTTTCTGAGAGAACTCTATGATCGCGGATTCTTGGGCCATCGGCACGTCAAGGCGAGTGCGGTCAATCTCGTTAAGAACAGCGACATCAATGGGTTCAGCAATTCCGTAGAAATCTTTCAGGATTCGATCAGCGCTTGATTCCCGTCCGCGAGTCTCGAGTGAGAATGGAAAATTGGACCGCCCGACAATAAGCAATGGGTTCAATCCGCACGAAGCAACGCCAGATGCATGGTGAGCTGCCCAAATTCCTCTCGCCCGAGCAGGCTGAAACAGTGGATCCCCCAATCTGGGCACTACCACATAGCGTGAGCCGTAGTTTCGGCGAAATTGTCGTAGTTGCGCTTTCGCATTATCGTTTTTTAAACCCATATTTTGGTTCCATGTTCAGAGCTAATATCTGGCCGACAACCAAGCGCTAAAAGCGATTGCACATGGGACCATGTAGAAGCGAGATAAGTGGATGGCCAGACTGGACCATTGCAATTCGAGCGCTCTTGCGATCGTCAAAATTCGACAAGACGTGCAATGCCGTCGCCTGGATCCTCACGCGAACGGCAATCGACACAACTGCACCTGCTCCAATTGCCAAGGGCATAATTCAGGAAACTTCAGTTTCCAATGCGAAACCTTTTGATCAAACTTGCTGTCTGGTACCAAGCCAATAGAATCATTTAATGAAATCTATAATTATGGATATTGGCTTGCCATTTGCTCTTGGGTCCCTTGGCGGGCAACGCATGACCGGCATATCGCCCCCCTCAAATTCTGATACCACCCAATCCTTCGGATTTCGCCAAAAGTGTACCCATCTTATTTCACTACATCTTCTCAGCTTGGACTGGAGTACAAGCTCCATCATAAGTTCGTATGTCGGAAACCAAAGGTGCGCATCTCCTCCGGGCTTAAAGGCGACGTCGATGCCTGATCTGCCGTCGAAACGTATATTCCCGCCCATGCGCAAATCTGCTAAAACATTCCCGTCTGCATCATATGCACTCCGCTCCTTTAATACTGGAGACCGGTAATCGGGGACGGATAGTCTGAATTGACCGCCGGCAACGAGAACATCGTAAACATTATCAAAAATTTGTGGCACCAGTTCAATTGGGATGTGCTCAAGTACATCTTCCGCCTGAATAGCCCGTACTGACTCCGGAGGTGCTGGAAGCGGTTGGCAGATATCGTGAAAAATTTCACCGTCATGTGTTGGCTTGAGCGCCAAGCCTAAAAACCCCGCCCTCCGCTGCACAGAAGTGGGGCGAATACTACCGAAGCAAAACTTCTTTTCGGCTTCAGTCATTTTATAACTCCGTCTGTGACGTCTGCGCCGTCATAGGCTTGGCTTTTTTGCGTCAATTATCAGAGAAGTGTATTTCAAAGGACCGCTCGCATTCCTTTGGTCATTTGAGGCAGAGCGCAATATCTTTCCATCATCTTCACTATATGGTTTTGCATGGAATTCTCCATCTGAGCTCCAATATTCAAGAGCATGCGCCTCAAATCCAACTGAATTGATCACATCCGAAAGAGAATCAACGTCCCAGCTGCTGCGATGCTTGGTTAGCGCATCTTGGTAACCGCGAGACTGAAAATTACGATCAGGAACTGCTATTCTGGCATGGCCCCCGGGCACCAAATGGTGAAATATATTCGTCAAGCTGGCTTCAACTTCATCATGTTCAAATTGATTTAGAACGTGTTCCATTAGAACTGCTCCGACACCATGCGGGGCAAAAAAGAATTTCCAGGCCTGCCGATCGAGAACGCTCAGCCAGTTTGCTTCAGTCGAGACCCAACCTTCAAATTTCGTCCTTTGCGCTTGCAATACGACTTTCGGCGGGCCCTCAAGGCATGCTTCAACTAGCCTTGCTATGCCCATTGATTTTGTAAAGTCGTCAGCAAGAAGTTGCCCATTATCTGTGTTCGGCAGTATTGCCGGATTCCTGCTTACATCAGAGTATACTCTCAAAAATGTCGCAGGCTTGAAGGCTGGAATGGTTGGAGAGTAACCTTGCAAGGGCTTACTCGGAGCGATTGCGCTACATTTATCAGCGCAAAGGTTTGCAAACCGATTTCTATCACTTTCCAATTGTTCTATCAGCTGGTCTTGACTCGGCCATTCAAAATTCTCTGGTGGATTTGGGAATATTTCCTCTTTTCCATACCCCATTCGCTCAAATATAGCGGATGTGAAATTGCTCCCCAGCTCCCCCACATACTTTGCCTGACAAATAAATGGCATGACCCTAACGCGGCCAACATAGCTGGTAGCAACCTGCTTCACTGCGTCCTGCGACATCGCAGCGGCCGCCAGCCCAAGCTGAAAATAAATCTCAGAAATTTTCTTGAGTGGGCGGTCCTTATAATCACAGTCTTGAAGTAGTTCGATATACGGTGCGGTGATTTTGCGAACGTCTTCCCAATGCTGCTTTCGCAGACCGAAACCCCAGCTGTGGCCCATTGGAACTATTTTGTGTTTTTTCGCATTCTGTACCTCAAGGCTAGCACGGTGATTACCAAAGGCCGCGATGTAGCCAATTAGATCTGCAGACTGAGCATTATCGGCGAAGCTAAAGAGCCGCGACATCGTCTTTATATATGAAGGCCCCAACACCATATCGTCCTCAAGAAAGATGGCATTCTGAAACTCTCGTTGCCTGAATATATACTGCTCAGCTCGTTCAAAATTCAGCCCAATACCTACATTTTTTGGGTTGAGATGGATTTTTCCGGACGGAAAATGTGACCGGAAAAGGTCTACCGATGCTTCGATATCTTCATCGGTTGCGTATCGGTTGCCGCTGAAAAAATTTACCGCATTATCTTGGAAAAGATGCACTTCGCCAATTTCAACATTTTGCTCCAACAAAGATTTGATGGTCAGGTCCAAATAGGCCGGCCTATCGAAAGACATAATGCAGATAGGAATATTCTTTGTAATTACCAATTTCCTAAAAACTTATGGACAAGAAAACTGAGACACTCATCTGTATTGCATGCAGTTTCTTGATAATTCGAACGCAAGATCTGCGGATATTTCGATTTGTCTTGTTTTGAAAACTGCCATACGGCCAATGACTCGATCGATCTCAAGAAATCTTGTTACAAATTCATAATATTTTAGTCTATCCATAAAATCATCAAACAGAATTAT
>CAJQMX010000200.1 GCA_905479515.1 uncultured Parasphingopyxis sp. | reverse complement strand
TGGTATATGGCGATGGGCAAGGTTGAGGGAAAACTCGCTGAACTCGGCCCCGATGCCGACCGCAGTGCCTATTTCGCCTGCACATTGGCCCTAGCCTGGCCCGATGGTCACACAGAAATCTTCGAAGGACGGGTCAATGGCGCCCTCACTTGGCCGCCGCGCGGAAAACTCGGCTTCGGCTATGACCCCGTCTTCGTACCCGCTGGCCGGGACAAAAGCTTTGCCGAAATCGATCCAGCCGAAAAGCACGCGATCAGCCACCGCGCCGATGCGTTCGCCAAATTGATGAAAGCCGTATTCTGAACCGATGACCGGCCTTGCGCTTTATATCCATTGGCCGTTCTGCGTCTCCAAATGCCCCTATTGCGACTTTAACAGCCATGTCCGCGAAAGCGTGGATCAGGACGCGTGGCGGACTGCTCTGCTCGCCGAAATGGCCCATGAAGCGGCGCTGACAGCGGGCATGCCGCTAACATCAATCTTCTTCGGGGGTGGCACGCCTTCGCTAATGCCGCCTGAAACCGTTGCCGCATTGATCGAAGCCGCAGAACGCGATTGGGGCTTTGCCGAGGGAATCGAGATCACGCTGGAAGCGAATCCCTCTTCGGTGGAAGCCGCGCGCTTTGCCGATCTTGCGAAAGCCGGGATCAACCGTGTGTCGCTCGGCCTGCAATCGCTGGACGACAAAGCGTTGAAATTCCTCGGGCGCGCGCATGATGTCCATGAAGGACTGGCAGCGCTCGATATCGCGCAAAAGGTTTTCGCGCGCACCAGCTTTGACCTGATCTATGCCTTGCCAGGCCAAGGGATCAACGCATGGCAGGCGCAGCTGGAGCAGGCCCTGAGCTTCGGAACAGGCCATCTATCGCTCTATCAGCTCACTATCGAGCCTGGGACGCGCTTTGCGACGCTTGCCGCACGCGGAGAGCTTGGCGAAGCCGAACCAGACCTTGGCGCGCGGCTATTTGAGGTCACACAGGCGTTAAGCGCAGCGGCAGGCCTCCCCGCCTATGAAATATCGAACCATGCTCGGCCGGGCGAAGAAAGCCGCCACAATCTGAGCTATTGGCGTTACACAGATTATGTCGGTATCGGCCCCGGTGCCCATGGCAGGCGCGGCGGACTCGCGACGACCCGTCACAAAAAGCCCGAAAACTGGTTGTCCGCGATCGATCGCAATGGCCATGGCCTGCAATCCGAAGATGGGCTGTCCGCCTATGACCGAGGCGCGGAAATGCTGATGATGGGGCTCAGGCTAACCGAAGGCATTCCGCGTGATGGATTGGCTGATGATATACTGGATCGGGCAGCGATAGCGCGGCTGACGACCCATGGCCTGCTTTACGATGATTCCGAGCGTCTTGTTGCTACACCGCAAGGCCTGCTCGTACTGAACAGCCTGCTTGCCGAAATTTTGGCCGACGAAAAGGCTGCCGCCTAGCCGCCAAATCCGGTGGGCGCGGGAGAAACAACCGTAAACCCGTTCGCCCGGATCTGCTGCACTTCCAGTGCCCGCTGAGCAACGCCGCCGCTGTTGAAGCGGAACGCGCCATCAACGCCGGAAAACCCACCTTCATCGCGCAGTTCGCCGATCGGGAATGGCTGATCGATAGACCATGCCCGGGCAATCCGAACGACCAGCAAAGCCGCATCATAGCCCAGGCTCGACAAGCGATAAGGATCGCTACTGAAACGGGACCGGTAACGGGTGCTCAGCGTATTGAACATCCGGTCAGACACACTGGCGAACAGCGCACCATGCATCGCCGGATCGCGGGCCAGATCAGGCTGGTTATTCCAAAGCTCCGTGCCCAGAATTTGCGCATCAACTGCACCGCGGTCTCGCACCATTTGCGCGGCTTCTCGCGCGGTCGTTCCGCTATCGGCAATCAGAATGGCGTCAAATGCGCCTTCACCGTTAAGCTGGGTAACAGCCAGCTGCAGCGATCGGCGAGAGCGGGCATAGGTGCGCGTTCCTACCAGCGTTCCACCGGCATCACGCACGGCCTGAGCAAAGGCGGCCGAAGCGCGCTGGCCATAAAGACCTTCGGGCACCAGCGCGGCAAAGCGCCGTGCGCCCTGCCCTGCGGCATAGCTTGTCACCCGCGCAATTGACTGGTCAGGCGTGAAACCCATCACATAGGTGCCGTTGCCGGCAACACTCGTATCGTTGGAAAAGGCGATAACGGGAACAGCTGCACCGCGCGCCACAGGGGCCATGGCCCGCACATTATCAGCAAGCAATGGGCCGAGGATCAGGCGGCTCCCGTCAGTAAGCGCGCGGTTCGCAGCACCGGTTGCACCGCCTGCACCAGCCGTATCATAGGTCGTGATCCGCACGCCTTCTCCGCCAGTATCAAGGATCGCCATATTCGCGGCATTGGCGATGGATTGGCCCACGCCCGCATTGTTACCGGATGTCGGCACGAGAAGCGCTATGCGCCGCATCCCATCTTCGGGGATACCGGTCGTGATCTCAGTCGGATCGGGCGGAAGTGTTTCCGGCGTGGTTGAGCGCGGTAAAATCGTCTGACAGCCTGCCAGCGCGAGCGCCATGCACAATATGCCAAATCGTGAGAGAGCCGAATGCCGTTGCCCCGAGAGGCTCAGTGATGCCATGACGTGAATCCTATGAACGATACGCTACCATCTGGTCTCTACATCGTCGCGACCCCCATCGGCAACTTGCAAGATGTGTCTCGGCGCGCAGAAAATACATTGCGCCAGGCCGATATCATCGCAGCCGAAGACAGCCGCGTAACCGCAAAGCTGCTCAACCATCTGGGTATCAAGAAACAGATTGTCGCCTATCATGATCATGTTTCGGAAAAAACGCGGTCCGGATTGATCGAACAGATGGGAGAAAAGGTGATCGCGCTGGTATCCGACGCGGGCACGCCGCTGATATCGGATCCCGGTTTCAAGTTGGTGCGTGAAGCGCGCGAGGCTGGCCACCTCATCACCACGATCCCCGGGCCCTGCGCAGCCGTAGCAGCACTCACACTGGCCGGACTGCCGACCGACCGGTTCCTGTTCGCCGGATTTCTGCCCACCAAAACAAAAGCGCGAACGGACACGATTGAAGAGCTGGGTGCTGTTCGGGCGACATTGGTGTTTTATGAGTCGGGAGCGCGGCTGGCCAAATCGCTGCACGCACTGGCAGAGCTGCTTGGCGAACGCGAAGCAGCTGTGGCGCGGGAAATCAGCAAGAAATTTGAAGAGACCGTTACAGGGACGTTGGCCGAACTGGCTGCGCGCTATGCCGATGCACCCCCAAAGGGTGAGATCGTGATCATCATCAGCCCGCCCGGAGACGCGGCTCCGGCGAATGATATCGATATCGATGCCGCGCTGGCCGAATCCCTTGTGCGACTGCCACCCGGCAAGGCCGCGCGCGAGGTCGCCAAGGCGCTGAATTTGCCGAGTGACGGGCTGTACGAACGCGCGATGGCGCTCAAAGCGGGCCAATGAACCGCGCCCGCGCCGAACGCAGCGGACGGCGCGGAGAAACTCTGGCGGCATGGTTTTTGCGGTTGAAAGGCTATCGCATTCTGGATCGCCGGCAACGCACACCGCGCGGCGAGGTTGATCTGGTGGCGAAACGGGGAAAACTGATCGTGTTCGTCGAAGTCAAAACCCGCAAGACACAGGCAGAGCTTGATCTTGCTATCGATGAGCGCAGGCTGGCGCGGGTCGCGGCGGCGGCAGAGATTCTCGCACCACGCTATGCCCGGCAAGGAGAGGATATCCGCATCGATGTGATACTGACCGTCCCGGGCCAGCTGCCCCGCCATATCGAGAATGCTTGGATGGGGTAAAGCAGGACTGTGGTTGATTGCGCGCGATCCAGCGCTATTGCCTGAAGCCAGAACAGGAGACACGCATGTCGCTCAATGTTGCGGTCCAGATGGACCCGATGGAAAAGGTCAATATTGCCGGGGATTCGAGTTTTGCGATCATGCTCGCCGGGCAGACGCGCGGCCACAAATTTTGGCACTATGATGTCCGCGAACTCACCTATCATGCCGATGCACGGCTGACGACGCGCGCGCGGCCAGTGACCGTCCAACGCGTCGAAGGCGATCATCACAGCTTTGGCGAGTTGGAGACGATTGATCTGCGCGCCGATATCGATGTCATTCTGATGCGGCAGGATCCGCCATTCGACCTCTCCTATATCACCGCGACCCATCTGCTCGAACGCATCCAGCCCGACACATTGGTCGTCAACGACCCGGCTTCGGTCCGCAATGCGCCGGAAAAGCTGTTTGTGCTGAATTTCGCTGAATTCATGCCGCCAACAATGATCACCCGCAGCCTTGACGATACCCGCGCCTTCCAGCGTGAGCATGGCGCAATCGTCGTGAAGCCGCTTTACGGCAATGCCGGGTCCGCCGTGTTTTTCGTGGGTGAAGAGGATCGCAATCTCGCCGCGCTCACCGAATTGTTCAGCGATGTCTGGGTTGAGCCCTTCATGGTGCAGGCTTTCCTTCCTGATGTCAGCCAGGGCGACAAACGCATCATCCTTGTTGATGGTGAGCCGACAGGCGGCGTGAACCGACTGCCCAAAAAGGGTGAAATCCGCTCCAATTTCGCAGTCGGCGGATCGGGTGCGGCGTCCCAGCTTACGCCGCGCGAGCTGGAAATCTGCGAAGCGCTCGGCCCTGAACTCAAGAAACGCGGACTGCTGTTTGTCGGGATCGATGTGATCGGCGGCTTTCTGACCGAGATCAACGTCACTTCACCCACCGGCATCGTCTCCATCGACACTTTCAACGGCACCGATACTGGCGCAAAAATCTGGGATGCGATTGAAAGTAAATTATAACCGTGGCCGACTGGATTTCCGCATGGATTGAGCAAGCCGGATATTTCGGCATCGCGCTGATGATGCTGCTGGAAACTGTTTTCCCGCCAATTCCCTCCGAGGTCATCATGCCGCTGGCGGGGCTGGAGGCACAGCGTGGCGAAATTTCGCTCTGGGGCGGTATTCTGGCCGGCAGCGCAGGAGCAATGACCGGAAATTTCCTCTGGTATCTGCTCGCGCGTAAAATCGGAAAGGACCGGATTTCCCCTCTGATACGCCGCCATGGGCGATTCTTTACAATAACCGTCACCGACGTGGAACGCGGAGACCAGCTCTTTGATCGCTATGATCGGTGGTTCGTCTGTTTCGGGCGGCTCGTGCCGACTATCCGCTCCCTCGTTTCCATCCCTGCCGGTCTGTTCGAGATGCGGCCG
>CAJQMX010000199.1 GCA_905479515.1 uncultured Parasphingopyxis sp. | reverse complement strand
CGCGCGATGATTTCGGCCGGTGAGGGATCGGGCGCGCTGCCCAATATTCTGGCCCGGCTTGCCGATCTGCAGGAACGCCAGGCCGAAGTGCGCGGCAAAGTGCTGACCGCGCTTGCCTATCCGATCATGCTGACGGTCGTTGCGATTGCCGTGGTGTTTGCGCTGATGATTTTCGTCGTGCCGCAGGTGGTCGAACAGTTTGACAGTGTCGGGCAGGAACTGCCGCTGCTGACGCGCATAGTGATCGGGCTTTCCAGCTTTCTTTCCAACTGGTGGTGGGCGTTGCTGCTGGGCACCGGATTGGCCGGGTTCGGCCTGTGGCGCGCGCTACAGAATCCCGATCTCAGGCTGCGGTTCGATCGGCGGATTTTGAAGCTGCCGGTGATCGGGCGATTGGCGCGCGATCTTCACGCCGCGCGCATGGCCCGCACGCTCTCAACGATGATTGGCAGCCGGTTGCCGGTTCTTGAAGGCCTGACCCTGACCGCGAAAACCGTCCGCAACGCTGCGCAGCGCCAAGCCTCCGAGGAAGTGGCCGAGGCTGTCCGTCAGGGTGGCAGTCTCTCCGCCGCGCTGCGCAAGGCCGATATTTTCCCGCCCTTGCTCGTCTATATGGCGTCGAGCGGAGAAGCTTCGGGGCAGCTCGATATCATGCTGGAGCGCGCCGCCGATTATCTCGAACGCGAATTCGATACATTTACATCTGCCATGCTCTCGCTGCTCGAACCGGCGATCATCATCGTCATGGGCGTGGTCGTGACACTGATCGTGCTCGCCATCCTGCTGCCCATTCTGCAGCTCAATACATTAGCCGTCGCATAGGGTTTCAATATGTCATTTATCTCACTTCTCCGCCGCCAGATTATTGCAGATGCCAAAAAGGAAGACGGCTTTACGCTGACCGAACTGATGGTCGTGCTTGTCATTCTGGGTCTCTTGTCGACGGTTGTTATCCTCAACGTCATGCCGCTTCTCGGTCAGGCCAATTCGACCAAGGTGGCCGCCGATATTGATACATTGGGCTCCGCGCTTGATCAGTACCGGCTCGACAATATGGCCTATCCGCGCAGCGAACAGGGGTTGCAGGCACTGACAACGCCGCCAAGCGATCTGGCCCAGCCGCAGCGCTATCGCCAGGGCGGCTATATCCGCCGGCTGCCCAATGATCCCTGGGGCAATCCTTACCAGTATATGATGCCCGGCACGCAGAGCGGCGGGCCCTATGATATCTTTACCTATGGCGCAGACGGCCAACCGGGCGGCGAAGGCGAAAATGCAGATATCGGCAACTGGCAATAATTTGAGATCATCGATCCGATTGCGGGAGCAGGGCTTCACGCTGACCGAGTTGATGGTCGTGCTCGTGATTCTGGGGGTTCTGTCCGCAGCGATCGTTTTCGTCATGCCCGATCCGCGCGGTCGGCTGATCGACGAGGGCGAGGCGTTCGCGGCGCGCGCCCATGCCGCGCAAGAAGCCGCGATTGTCGAGATGCAGGATACCGCGCTCTGGGTGTCGGCTGTCGGATATGGTTTCGAACGCTATGACGGGGAGGGCTGGACGCCCATGCGTGTTCCGCCCTTTCAGGATCAGCAATGGCCTGAGGATACCAGCGTTTCCATCGTCCAGCGGGATGGTGAGCGGACGCGGATTATTTTCGATGCAACGGGGCTTAACGGGCCGCTCGATGTGACATTGGCGCGCGGAGACAACAGCGTGAGCGTGGCCATCGGTGCCGATGGGACGATCAATGTCGCTGGGTGAATCTGGATCGATGGCGGACATTCCCCCACCGCTAGTCTCGAGCGAAGTCGAGAGACGGGCAGCGTGTCTCGACTCCGCATCTCGACTTCGCTCGATACTCGCTCGACATAGACGGGTTGGGAGTGATCAAAACCAAGCCGGCTTTACCCTGCTCGAAATGCTGGTCGCGCTGGCGGTATTCAGCATTGCAGCCCTCGCCTTGCTCAACCTTGAAACGGTAACGGTCACCAACACCAATCGCATTGCAGACCGCACATTCGGCCAGATTGTTGCCCACAATGTTGCGGTCGAGACGCTCACCGATCCTGCGCCGCCTTCGGTCGGAACGGCAACGGGTGAGGAAGTGAATGGCGGTCGCAACTGGCAATGGACGCGCGTTACCGGGCCGTCACCCGAGGCCCGGATCCTGCAGATCGACATAGCGGTGGTCGACGAGATGGGCGGACATGCCGCCGATCTCACAATTTTCCGGTTTGCCGCACAATGATGCGCGGGCGCTTCTCGCAGACCGGCTTTACGCTTGTCGAACTGATGGTGGCGCTGTTCATCTTTGGTATTCTCTCGGCTGCGGGTGTCGCGTTGCTGAGTTTCAGCGTGGATTCGCAATCGGCATCGCGCGAGGCGCTGGCCGATATGAGTTCCATCCGCCGGATGAACGCTTCGCTGATCAATGATCTGGGCCAGATTGCGCCGCGCCCGGCACGCGATGAAGCCGGCGCGCGGCAAAATGCCTTTTATGGCGGCGGCGGGGCCGATGGTGATCTGCTGATCAGCTTTGTCCGGCGCGGTTGGTCAAACTATGACGGTGAACCGCGCTCATCGCTCCAGAAGGTCGATTACCGGCTGGTCGATGGTGTGATCGAACGGCGCGCCTATCCCTATGTCGACGGCGCGGAGCCATTGCCTGCCGCGCGGCTGGTTTCGGGAATCGAGAGCATAGCGCTGCGCTATCGCAGCGACGGGGAATGGCGGGACCGCTGGGATCCGACACTTGCAACCGAACTGCCGGACGCGGTGGAGCTGACTGTTGAAATTGAAGGGCTGGGGCCGGTGCGCCAGCTGTTCCAGACAGGGGCAGCGGCATGAGCGGGCCCACTCCATTCCAGCGGAAGGAATTTCGGCCCAAGCCATCCGAAGAAGGTGCAGCCCTGCTGGCCGTGCTGCTGCTTGTAGCCATCATGGCAGCGCTCGCGGCTGCTTCGCTTGAGCGGCTGCAACTGGCCACCCGGCTCGCCGGCAACATCGCGGCGCTGGATCAATCCCGCGCTTTTGCGACGGGTGCGGAATCGCTCGCTGTGCTGCGGGTCAACGATCTGCTCACACGTGATCGCGGCAAAACGACGCTGGCTGGCGATTGGCTGGGTCAGGAAACGGCGCTGCCATTGCCGGGCGGCGGGGTCGCGCTGGCGCGGCTTTGGGACGGCAGCAACTGCTTTAATCTCAATAGCGTTGCGCGGGGCGATGATCCGGCTGCGCTCACCACCGATCAGGTTGGCGTTATCCAGTTTTCGGCTCTGATGACCGCGTTGCAAATCCCGCGCGGCGATGCCGAGCGTATCGCCTGGTCCCTGGCGGACTGGATCGATGCCGATTCCATCCCTGCGCGGCAGGGCAATGAGGATCGCAGTTACAGCCAGGCCGACACTGCCTATCGCACGGGGAACACCATGCTTGCCGAAGTGAGCGAACTGCGCGCGGTTGCGGGCGTCACCCCCGCCTATTATGAGCGGATGCGTCCCTGGCTCTGCGCGCTGCCGACCACCGAATTGTCGCCGATCAACGTCAACACTCTGCTTCCGGAACAGGCCCCGCTTATCGCCATGCTCTTGCCCAACCGTCTTGATGCCAATGGCGCCAGCCAGGCAATTGCCGCGCGTCCCGAAACGGGCTGGAACTCGATCGCCGATTTCTGGAGCCAGCCGGTGCTCGCCAATCAGGAGCCGATGAGCGAAGTGATCGGCCAGCCGCAAATCCGCACCCGCTATTTTCGTCTGGAGCTTGATGTTCAGCTGGGTGAAGTCCGGATGCAGCAATCGGCGCTCATCGATGCGAGCGTAGCACCGGCACGTGTCGTGTCGCGTCGCTGGGGGCGTGACGAATGAGCGAGGGCAAATTCCTACTGCTGTTTCTTGGTGACGAACCGGGATGGATGCGGGTTGTTGACGGGCACAGCGTGGCGCGCAAACCCGGCTTCGATACGCTGGCCTTCGATCCCGAAGCGAGCGAGCCGGAAACGGTGATACTGGTCGTACCCGGCAGCGATGTCGCGTTGCACTGGGCGGATATCCCGGCGGGGCTGGCTCCGGCCCAGGCCATGGCGGCGGCGCGGATCATGGCGAGCGAGGTCAGCGCGGAACCCCTCGAGGCAAGCCATATTGCCATCGGGCTGGCCGATGAAGAGGGCAGACGCTTCCTCGCGATCACGGCCCGGGCGGAGATGGCTGGCTGGCTGGCCGAGGCGGCTACGCTGGGCATCGATCCCGACATGATAATTCCCGAACCCTTGCTGCTGGCCGCGCCGGAAACTGGCGTGCGGACGTTCAGCCGGGCCGGGCTTGCGGTCGTGCGCGGGCGAATCCGTGCCTTTGCTGCCGAGCCGGATATTGCCGCGCTGCTGATCGGCGCAGAGGAGAGCGAGCCGGTTAGCGTCGAGGATTTCGAACGCGATCTCGGCGATGTGCTGGCGGCCAGTCCGCTCAATCTCAGGCAGGGCGATTATGCGAAGCGCCGTCAGTGGAACCTCGACAAGACTTATATCCGGCGGGTTGCGCTGCTCGCGGCGACCGTCCTGCTGGTGACCCTGCTGATCCAGCTGACGATGATTGCGCGTTACAGCTTTGCTGCCGATGCGCTGGAGCGTGAAGCGGTTGCGCGTGCGCGCGATGCGATCCCCGGCACTGTCGAGATTGTCGACCCCGAGGGGCAATTGCGCACACGGCTTGCCGAGCTTGGCGGTGGGCCCGGCTATGGCGAGCAGGCCAGTGCAGCCTTCGCCGCTATCCGCGATACCGCCGGGGTCGAGCTGCAGGCGATGGTCTATGACACCAATAACAACCTGCAACTCACTGCCGCCGCGCCGGGCCAGCCCGAGCTTGAGGCGCTGCACCAGCGCATGATGGCGGCGGGGCTGATCGTTACTCCGGGCGCGGTTCGCGATGCTGGCGGGCTGCAGATCGGTGAATTTACGGTGAGGGCGCCATGACTGATCGATTCAACAGATGGTGGGAAACCCGCACGGTGCGTGAGAGCTGGCTGTTCGGTGTTGCGGGCGGTCTTGCCGCGCTGGTGCTGGCATGGCTCCTGATCGTGCGGCCCATCGATTTGACGCGTGAATCCGCCAAGGCCCGGCATGACAGTGCAGTGATTGCGCTTGGCCGCGTTGAAGCCCGGTTGGCGGATATCGAAGCTTTCGCCGCCAGCCCGCCTTCTGCTGTTGAGGGCCGGATCAGCGATATCGTGATGGCCGAAGCCGTGCGCGTGGGTTTCAACACCGCGCAAACAGAGCCAGCCGGAACCGACGGCGTCCGCGTGATAATTGGTGCCGCTCGCCCGCAGACCTTTTTCGCCTGGGTTGCCGAACTTGAGGGGCGGCTCGGCCTTGATGTCGATGCGTTGACGGCGCGGCCCAATGCGGACGAGACGCTGTCGGTCGATGTGACATTCCGCCGGGGGCTGGGCTGATGCGGATCGCTTTGCCGATGGGGCGGGTCGTGCTGTTCGGCTGTATCTTCCTGCTTGCGATGCTGGTGCTTATTCCGATGCAGCTCGGCCTTGGCTGGCTGGGTATGGATGAACGCGGCATTGCGGCGCGCGAAGCGCAGGGCAGCATCTGGAATGGTCGACTTGTCGAAGCGCAGTTTGGCGATGCGGCAGTCGGTGATGTTGATGCAGGGCTCGGCTTTTTTCCGCTGCTCGTCGGGCGGGCGCGGGTGGCGATGGCGCGCAGCGGCAGCGATGCCGGAACCTCTGGTGATTTTCGCGGTGCGATAAGCGTATCCGGAAGCGAGTTCGGGCTCGACGATATGCAGGCTTCGCTGCCGGTCGCGATGCTGTTTGCGCCCTTGCCGATGACGGCGCTCGAGCTGGAAGACGTGACCGTGCATTTCGACAATGGCCTGTGTGCGGAGGCCGAAGGGCTGGTTCGCGCACGGCTAGGCGGCAATCTTGGCGGTGTTGCGCTGCCCGATATGGTGATGGGCAATGCGCAGTGTGACGAGGGAGCCTTGCTGTTGCCGCTGATCAGCCAGTCCGGAATGGAACAGCTTGAAATCCGCATTGATGCGGCCGGGGCCTATACGGCAGAGTTTCGGATGATGGCGGTCGATGATGCGGCGCGCGAGCGATTGACACTGGCTGGCTTCGCGCCCGGCCCCAATGGCTATGCGCTGACGGTTCAGGGCGAACTTTGAACCACTAGCATTTTGGAACGGTCACCCTGCGTGCGTGAAAGGGGTTGTCCCCACATTTCGATAGGGCTCAATGTGAGCGCGGTATGGGGTGTGTGAAGGCGGCGATCATGCCGGCCGCAATGGACAGGGCGATTTCCGCTGACCCGACGCTGCCGATATCAAGGCCCGCCGGGCCATCGATCCGGGCCAGCACCTCATCACCCAAACCTTGCGCCCGCAACCGTTCCAGACGCGCCGCATGGCTTTTCCGAGAGCCAAGCGCGGCGATATAGGCGGCGGGGCTTGCCAGCGCGGCAACCAGCGCGGGATCATCAATCTTGGGATCATGGCTCAGCATCACAATCGCCGTCCGGCTATCGGGATGGTGATCCGCAATTGCTTTATCGGGCCAGCGATCGTCACGGGTCATCTCGGGAAAGCGCTCAGCCGTCAGAAACCGCTCGCGCGGATCGATGATCACCGGTTCGATATCGAGCTCATTGGCAATGCGCGCCAGCGATTGTGCGATCTGAACCGCGCCAACGATCAACAGCCTGCGGCGCGGCGCATAATGGTTGATCCAGAGACCATCATGGTCTGCCCCGGCGAGCCGCGTTGTCCCGGTGTCCAGATCGGTCCCCGTGGCAAGCGCAACGCCTGCCGCGCGCGCTTCGGCAATCTGGGCGAACAGCGTTTCCGGAAATCCGTTTGCGCCTACCGGCTGGACGATTACCCTGATCTCTCCGCCGCAGGGCAGGCCCACCTCCCAGGCTGATGCATCTTCGACGCCAAAGTCGAGCAGCTGAAATCGATTTTCGGCGATCACCTCTGCCCCGGCCTGCAATATCGCCCCTTCGACACAGCCGCCAGAAACCGATCCTTCGAACCGGCCATCTTCATGAATTAGCATGTGGCTGCCAACCGGGCGCGGTGCGGAATTCCAGGTGCGTATAACGGTCGCTACGGCAAGGCGGTCTTGCTGCCATTCTCGCTGCCGAGCGATCAATCGGTCCATCTCGCCTGTCATTCCGTCTCTTTGCGCTGCTGCGTGATGAAAGCGCAAGCACCTGTTGCGCGGCTGCGGGATGCTGTGCCAGAGTTGACGTAAAGGAGAACCAGATGACCGACCGCGTGACCATTGCCATCGATGATGCGGGTGTCGCCGATGTGCGGCTGAACCGCCCCGATAAAATGAATGCTCTCGATCCTGCGATGTTCGACGGGATTATCGATGCCATTGATCGGCTCGGCAGCGAAAAGGGTCTGCGGGCCGTTGTCCTGTCTGGCGAAGGCCGGGCGTTCTGCGCCGGGCTCGATATGGGCAGCTTTGCCGGGATGGTCGAGAACAGCAAAACGGCTGATGATGATGCGCCGAAATCCAGCGGTCTCGAAGCGCGCACCTATGGTGATGCCAACCGTTTCCAGCAGGTCGCCTGGGGCTGGCATGTGCTTCCCGTCCCGGTGATTGCGGCGGTTCATGGCGTGGCTTTTGGCGGCGGTTTCCAGATCGCCTGCGGAGCCGATATCCGGATCACCGCGCCTGATACACGGCACGCTATCATGGAAATGAAATGGGGTCTGGTGCCCGATATGGCGGGCATCCCGATCGTGCGAAACCTTGCCCGTGATGATGTGGTGCGGGAGCTTTGCTATACCGCGCGGATCTTCAGCGGCACCGAAGCGCTTGACTATGGCTTTGCCACGCGGCTCTCGGATGATCCCCATGCCGATGCAATGGCACTGGCGCAGGAAATTGCGGCCCAAAGCCCCGATGCCGTTCGCGCGAACAAGCGGTTGCTCAACATGTCACGCGATCAACATGCCCCGGAAATCCTGCTCGCAGAATCCAAAGAACAGGCTGGCGTGATCGGAAAACCCAACCAGATCGAGGCGGTCATGTCTGGCATGGCCAAGCGCCCCGGCAAGTATACGGATGCTGCATAGATGAAAGCTGCAACGCTCAAAAAGCCCGGCGGGCTCGACAATATCGTTGTCGTGGACCGGGATCAGCCGGAAGCCGGCCCTGGCCAGATATTGGTGAAAGTCAGCGCGAGTTCGCTCAACTATCATGACTATGTGGTTGCATTGGGCGGCATTCCGACGGTCGATGGCCGGATCCTGATGTCTGATGGCGCGGGCGAAGTTGTGGCGGTGGGTGAGGGTGTTTCGGGGTGGAAAACCGGTGATCACGCCGTGTCCGTCTTTTTTCCGAACTGGGCCGATGGTGCGGGCGAGAATGAGAAGCGGATTGGTGTGCCCGGCGATCACGCCGATGGTTTCGCCGCAGAATATGTCGCCGCGCCTGCCCACGCCTTCACCAAGGCGCCCAAGGATTACAGTTTTGCCGAAGCGGCGACCTTGCCGTGCGCGGCGGTTACCGCCTGGCGCGCCCTGATGGTCACCACCCACACAAAGCCTGGCGATATCGTGCTGGTGCAGGGGTCTGGCGGCGTTTCGATCTTCGCGCTGCAATTTGCGAAGGCCGCGGGGGCAACAGTGATCGCTACATCGTCATCGGATGAAAAGCTTGAAAAGCTCCGTGCCCTTGGGGCCGATCATCTGATCAATTACAAGGAAGAACCCGAATGGGGAAAGGCTGCGCTGACCCTGACAGGCGGACGCGGCGTTGACGCGGTCGTCGAGATCGGTGGCCCGGCAACCCTGACTCAATCCATTTATGCCTGCCGCACGGGCGGCCATATCGGTCTTATCGGCGTGCTGACCGGGCTCTCAGGCGAAATCCCGACCGCGCTTTTCTTCCAGAAAAATCTGGTGATGACGGGCATCACGGTGGGCTGCCATGCCGACCAGCGCGATATGATCGCGGCGATCGAGGCGAACGGGATCAAGCCGGTTATCGACAGCCATTACCCGCTTGACGGGCTGGCTGATGGTTTCAAACATCAGGCAGCGCAGAAGCATTTCGGGAAGATTGTGATCGATATTTGAGGATGAACAGCGGTGCGGTCCTGGCGCCCAAGCCGCGAAACGGAAGGTCTGGACAATGATGGTATCGAAATTGAAGCGGTTCACGGGTTTCATCGCTTTGCTGGCATTGTCTGCAACGCCGTCTCTGGCACAAGAGGAAACGAATTCTCCCGCCCTTGAAATCGGCCCCGGCGGCAGGCCTGTCGGTCAGGCCTGGTCGCGCAGCCCGGTTTATGCGCAGCACGGCATGGCTGCGACTGCGCATCCGCTGGCGAGTCAGGTCGCGATCGATATTCTCCAACAGGGTGGCAGTGCCGTGGATGCGGCAATCGCGGCCAATGCGGCGCTTGGCTTGATGGAGCCAACCGGCAACGGCATTGGCGGCGATCTGTTCGCGATTATCTGGGATCCGGAAACCCAGCGGCTTTATGGCCTGAACGGCTCGGGCCGCAGCCCCATGGGTCGCAGCTATGACGATCTGCGTGAAGAATTGGGCGATGCGACCAGCCTGCCGCCCTTTGGTCATTTGCCGATAACTGTCCCCGGTACTGTCGATGGCTGGTTCGAGATGCATGACCACTTTGGGCGGCTCGATATGGCGCAGATTCTGGCACCCGCCATCTCCTATGCGGAAGATGGTTTCCCGGTATCTCCGGTGATCGCCTATTATTTGCAGGCCAATCTCACCCGGTTCGAACAGAATCTCGATATGATCGGTGCGTTCGACAATGCCCGGGCCACATATTTTGCCGAGGGCGCGCCCGAAGCTGGCGATATTTTCCGCAATCCCGATCTCGCGCGCACGCTGACAATGATTGCCGAGGGCGGGCGTGATGCCTTTTACGAAGGTGAAATCGCCCAGACGATTGACGCCTATATGCGCCGTATCGGCGGCGATCTGCGTCTTGAGGATTTCGCTGCGCATGACAGCGAATGGGTTGATGTCGGCTGTGTCGAATATCGCAATGGATATGAACTGTGCGAACTCCCGCCGAACAGCCAGGGCTTTGCCGCGCTGCAGATGGTCAACATCCTGCGCAATGTGGACCTGACCCAATGGCCGCGCGGGTCCGCCGAAGTACTCCACTATATCACCGAGGCGAAGCGACTGGCGTTTGAAGATGTCGGGCGTTTCTATGCCGATCCGGCGTTCGCGGATATCCCGCTTGAAGGCCTGTTGTCGCAGGAATATGGCCGCCGCCGCTTTGCCGAGATCGATCTGGCACGCGCCAACCCTGCCTTTCAACCCGGTGATCCGCGGATCGAAGGAGAGGGCGATACAACCTATCTGACAGTGGCGGATGCCAGCGGAATGATGGTCTCGCTGATCCAGTCCAACTATCGCGGCATGGGTTCAGGTCTGGTCGCAGACGGGCTGGGCTTCATGTTTCAGGATCGCGGCGAGCTCTATTCGCTCGATCCGAACCATCCCAATGTCTATGCGCCCGGAAAACGCCCCTTCCAGACGATCATCCCCGCCTTCGTCATGCGCGATGGCGGGCCTTATATGAGCTTTGGCCTGATGGGTGGCGGTATGCAGCCGCAGGGCCATGTGCAGGTGCTGATCAACATGGTTGATTATGGCATGAACATTCAGGAGGCCGGCGATGCGGCGCGGCTAAATCATGATGGCGGCCGCCAGCCAACCGATGACCTCGCCGGCACAGGCGCTGATCTGCTGGGCGTGTTGAGCGTTGAGCCGGGCATCCCCGATGCAACGGTCGAACGGCTGCGCGCGATGGGCCACAATGTTGAACGGGTCGACGACGGCGTAATGTTCGGCGGCTATCAGGCGATCATCCGTGATCCCGAAACCGGCGTCTATTCCGGCGCAACGGAAATGCGCAAGGACGGCCAGGCGCTGGGCTATTAAGCGCGACAGCTATTGCTGCGCTGGTGACCCCTACGGGAATCGAACCCGTGTTTCAGCCGTGAGAGGGCCGCGTCCTAACCGCTAGACGAAGGGGCCTGAACAAGCGTTGATCGCGCATCGCTTGCGGGCGGCTGATTTAGGGGTGCGGCAGAGCGAGGTCAACTCATCGCTGCGAATATGCTATGCTGCGTCTCTTCGGTGATTCCCGAAACCGGCATCCGCATCGCAGGCAATTTATAGGAGCGCATCATGGCTACCCAATTGAAGATCGATTTTATCTCCGATATTTCCTGCCCCTGGTGCGTCGTGGGCCTGCGGAATATGGAAGCCGCGCTTGCCAATATTGGCGATGACATAGACGCCTATGTTCGCTTCGAGCCGTTTGAGCTCAATCCCGATATGCCGCCGGAAGGCATGGACCGGGCAACCTATTTCGCGACCAAATACCAGATATCAGCCGAGGACGCGAAAAGCCGGGGCGGAGAGATCCGCGCGCGCGCCGAAGAAACAGGCTTCACGATGAACACCGGCGCAGATTTTCGCATCTACAACACCTTTGATGCACACCGCCTGCTCGAATGGGCGATGGAAGAGGGCAAGCAGCGCGCGCTGAAGCATGCGATGTTCACCGCCTATTTCACCGATGGCCAGAATATGGGCGATCATGAGGCCCTTGCGACAATCGCGGAATCAGTAGGGCTGGACGGTGCAAGGGCGCGTGAAATTCTGGCTGGCGACGACTATGCCGGTCATGTCCGCCAGTCCCAGTCCCATCAGCGCGAGCGCGGTGTCCAGTCGGTGCCGACGATCATCGTCAACGGCGAGTATGTGATCAATGGCGGCCAGCCTCCAGCGATATTCGAGAAAGCGTTTCGTCATATAGCGAGTGAAATTGCCCGCGAAGAAGCGGTGATGCCAGAGGCCGTCTAGTCCCGCTGTCAGAGCAGTGTTACGACGAACAGCAAGGCGGCTGCGAAGGATGCCAGGGTTGCGCCAACCACCGGCATCAAGGCCCGCCATCCCATCTGCATGAGCAGATCGAGGCGGGAGCGCATGGCCGTTGCGGTGACCGCAAGCAACAGGAGCGATTTGGACGCCATCAAGCTTGCACTGGTGATCTCTGTCGGCACGACAACCAGCGAGTTAACGGCCACCACAACCAGAAATGCTGCAATGAACCAGGGCAGCGCAATCTTGCGCCAGACGGGCGTGCGCTTTGTCGTATCGCCGCCCTGCGCAAGAATGATGGACACCAGCGCCACAAAGGGGGCGAGCATCGCAACCCGCGCAAGCTTGACGATGGTCGCATAGCTGCCCGCCTCGTCCGAATAGGCATAGCCGCTGCCAATGGCCTGGGCGACATCATGGATCGATGCGCCGATCAGGAAACCGGCCTCGCGGTCGTCGAGGCCAAGATGCAAGGCGATGATCGGATAGAAGGACATGGCAATCGCGCTGGCGAAGGTGATGCCGACAAGGGTCAGCGTGAACTGCGCCTGGCTGATCCGGTCACGGCCCAAAATGCCGTAGAGCGCCAGCGCTGCAGACGCGCCGCATATCGCGGTCGCGCCTCCGGCCAGCAGCCCGACCGACAGGGGTTGGCGTGTCATGCGCCCGGCCAATATTCCGCATCCCAATGCCAAAGCCATAACGACCAGAAGCGCGAGAAAGGGCGTAAGGCCCAGGGCGCTGATCTGCATGAAGGTGACCTGCATACCCAGCACGACGATACCGATCTGCAGGAAGATCCGGGAAGCAAAATCAAGGCCCGGATGGGTACGCGGATCGGCGGCAACAAAGGTGAGGGCAAGGCCGATGAGCAGACCCATCAGGATGATCGGGATGCCGTAATTGTCGCTGAGCCATGCCGCGGCCGCACTGGCAATTGCGCAAATCAACAGGCCGGGGAGCAGCGATGTTCTCGGCTTCTTCGTTTCTGCTTGCGCGCCATCGTCGATCAGCAAAAACTCGCCGTACAGATCACCCGCCTGCTGCTCGAAATCGGTGCTCGCTCGCCCGCTCATTTTCCCCGCGCTCCCTGTTCTGCGCAGCGGTAAAGCCTGTCCGGGGAAAATGCACGTCCCGCTTGCAAGGTCACGCCAGGTTTACACTGGTTGACACAAGACGGGGGCAACGGGGTAGGGGTATACTCGGTTGGCATTTTCCGTCTTCCAAAAGCGGGCCGGCAGCAATTCCATGTGCATTGAAAAACTCGACATCCGCTATTGGGGCAGAAAACGGACACATGAGAACTTCAGGGCAACCACCACATTTTTGTCCCCGCGCTTTGATATGGCGAGCCAGCATGATTGCGCGCGGCCTGCCCATAAGATTTCCTGTTCCGGATGTTGTCATTGGCGGGAACTGGGGGATCTATTTTGCCAAATATACGGCGCAAAATGTGGTTGGGTTTTAGCAAGATGGATTGGTTGTTTCCTATCTGATCGTCTGCACCTTGGGTTGAAGTCTGTTGGTCCAACTTGGTCATGATATTGTCCTTTTCATTTGAGAATGTGGGGGGAGGAGTTGTGAAGCCACCGGTGAAATCCAGTCTCACCGGTGGCTTCTCGCTTTGCCTCCCAGGAGGTTCTAATTGGCAAAGCGAAACTGGAGTTTGCCTACGGCCTGACCATTGGAATACCCGCCGCTGGCGCCGAAGCTCCATCGATCATTGCCGCGGATAGCAATGCCCATTCCGAAGCCGACCTCACCATTGACGACGCTGAAGCCGCCAGATGCCGCGTAGCTTTCATCCCGATCAAGATATTGGTCGGGAATAGCCGCCACTGCCGCCAATCCACTCGCGAGATCAGAAATACGGTTTTCATGACTAGCCAGCGCGCCTGCGAAATTATCCATCCGCAGATCCAGGCTGTTCAGGTGCTGCGTATTTTCCAATATGCTTTGCCCGTTATTCATGATGGCTGTGGTGTTGGAAATGATCGCTGCGGTGTTCGCTCCAATGTCCGTCCGGTTTGCAGCGATCTCGCCGGTGTTGCTCACAATCGCGGCCGTGTTGCCAGCAATCAGCGAAGTATTGGCCGAGATATTGCTCGCATTGACGCCAATTGCAGCTGTGTTGCCAGCCACAGTCGCAGGATCAGCACCGGGTCCGATATTGGCGATAGCATCACTATTTGCCTGCACCGCTGCTGCATTTCCGGCAACCTGGGTTGCAAGATCGCCTACCTGTGTACCCAGCCCCGCTACGTCTGACTGGAGGTCAGCAATATCGGCATCATTGGACGTCACCTGCGCCTGGACTGCTGCGAGTTGAGTCGGCGAAACACCGCCGCCTGCTTCCAGAGCCACAACGCGCATCTCCAAAGCACCGCCATCGGATGCAAGATTTCCATCTGCATCGGTGGTCACAAGGCCAGTTACCGCACCCTGACGGGCAAGCGATTGTGCCGACGGCAAGCCGGCGAACACGTAGCTATTGTCGCCTGAACCGAACACGAACTCGTAATCGCGGGTTGCAAGTGCACGGGCTCCAATGGCAACCGAACCAACGGTCGTTGCGCGTGCATCCGTGCCCAAAGCAATCGAGTTTGCACCCAATGCCTCGGAGAACGCGCCAAAAGCGAGGGCGCTATTGTTGGTAGCCTGTGCCCCTCTGCCAAGCGCGATGGAGTTCAAGAAGGTTGCATCCGCCTCGAACCCTATTGCGGTCGAGCCAACGCCCAATGCCTGTGCGCTGAAACCAACAGCGGTTGTTTCATTGGCATTTGCGCTAGAATTTCCACCAAATGCGGCCGATTGGTCTCCATTTGCATGAGCCGAATGACCCGTTGCAACCGCGTTTTCTCCGCTTGCTACAGCGGTGCTACCTATCGCAATGGATGCAATGCCGGAGGCATTTGCAGCTTCTCCAAAAGCGATTGCCCTTACTCCAGTTGCCTGTGCAATGTGGCCCATGGCAATGGCGTTCACATTGTCAGCAACTGCCGAGCTTCCGATTGCGATGGAACGCAAGGATGTTGCACGGGCGAGAGGCCCCATAGCAACAGATTCAGAACCTGCCGCATCCGCTTGTCGCCCGAAGGCTGCACTGTCATCGCCAAGCGCTGTGGCAGCGACACCCACTGCTGTAGATCGTGCGCTTGCTTGAGAGCTCCCGCCAATAGCAACGGAGAAAACATCCGAAGCATTCGCCGATACGCCAAGCCCTATAGCTGCAACGCCAGTGGCTTGTGCACCGGAGCCAATGGCAATCGCTGCCTCGGCGCCACCCAATGAATTTCTGCCGAACGCCATTGCATTGTCGAATGCGGCATCCGCGTTGTGACCTATTGCGGTAGCACCAAAACTTGTGGCGCGAGCTTCGTTGCCCAAAGCTGTCGCTTCATCGCCGGTTGCACCTGCATACTGACCAACCGCGGTGCTGCGATCACCAAGCGCATGTGAACCCGCACCTATAGCGACGGAATTGTCACCATGAGCGCTAGCATTCCAGCCGAATGCTGAAGAATGGAATCCCGATGCTTCGCTATCGTCTCCGACGGCTGTTGAATTCTCGCCGCTTGCGTCGGCATTGTCGCCACACTGCAATGATTCAGTGAAGCCTCCATCTTCGCAAGCGGTGTCCGCATATGCCGGGGTGGGTACAATTAAGGCCAGCATCAAGGTAGAAACACTTGTCGCGAGGGCCAATTTGGTCAATTTTGTATCAATAGTCATAAGAACCTCCTGAAAAAATATGATGATCCCGGCGAACAGGCGAAAACGCCTGAAAAGCTTGTGTTACTGAGGGAAATCAGATCGCCGATCTGTTCGCCGGGAATTTGGTTAAGCAGCTTCGGTCTGGCCGGAAGCCATGGCGTGAACGTCTGCAGCGGTCAGCATGTGGCCGCCAATTGCCCAATCACCCTGTTCAACTTCATTGATCCGAACCCAGGTGACGCCGCGAAGCGTTTCGCCTTCGATGGCGACCATTGTTTCGGTGATGTTTTCGATGATCTCGGCCTTTTGACCGGGCGTGAACACGTCTTTGATTACGTCGATTGTTACGAGTGGCATTCTATGTCTCCTTCAATTCTCCGGAACCATTCCGGCGATGAAGAGACATTCGCGAACCGACGCTTTTTCAGATACTGCGCGAAACGGAGTAAGCCGCTACGCAGAATGTAGGAGGACACTACGCAAAACGTAGTAACGCCCAGAAGGCTGGAAAATTACCGGGTTTCCGGGTAACTTGATCGTATCAACGATGAATTTTGGGGGAAGTTCGATGAGTGATCCCGGCAGTCTATGCCCTGCCGTAAAGGCGGCTGACATGATCGGAGACCGCTGGGTTCTCCTGCTCATGCGTGAGCTTTTTATGGGCGCAACACGATATAAGGATTTTCAAAACGCCTTG
>CAJQMX010000198.1 GCA_905479515.1 uncultured Parasphingopyxis sp. | reverse complement strand
ATCCTTGTTGAAATAGGCCCGGGCGGCAGCCTGCACGCCATAGGAATTGCGCCCGAGGAATATCTGGTTGAGATAGAGCTCAAGGATCTGTTCCTTGGAAAGAACATTCTCGATCCGGGTGGCCAGAATGGCTTCGCGAATCTTGCGGGTGATCGAATAATCATCCGTCAGCAGCAGGTTTTTGGCGACCTGCTGCGTGATGGTGGAGCCGCCACGTGCGCGTTCGCCGGACCCCATCTTGGACACATAATCGATAACCGCGCCAAACAGGCCAGTATAATCTAGGCCACTATGGGAGAAAAAGGTTTTGTCTTCTGCGGCAAGGAATGCCCGAATGAGAATTGGCGGAAACTCTTCATAGGCCAGTTCGACCCGGCGTTCGCGCGCGAAACTTTGCACCGGCTCGCCATTCACATCACGAACAAATGTCGGCAGGGCGGGCTCATAATCGAGCAGGCTTTCTGCGGAGGGCAGGTCCCGCATGAAGGTCATCCAAAACGCAAACATTGCGATGAGTGCGGCAATCAGCAGATAAAGCGGCCAACGGAAGCGGCGTTTTCCCCATAGGCGGCGGACGCTCGCCCACACGCCGGTCGCCTCGCGGCGCAGCTTCACATTCACGTCGTTTTCGGTGGCTTCCGTCATCGCGCGCCGGTTTACCAGCTTTGACTAGCGATGCCAGTCGGTTTTTAAACTCGCCGGTTTTCCTGATATCTTGCCGCCCAATATATTGATGGCGGGCGCGTAAGGATCAGTCTGTGCTTGCTGTTCGCCGAGCGAAATGGGTTTCGATTGCACCGACAAGCCCGGCAGCAATTGCGCGTTGCCCGTCCCGCGAGAACAGGCGGCGCGCATCCGATGCATTGGTCAGATAGCCGGATTCGAAAAGGATCGATGGCATGTCAGGTGCTTTGAGAACAACAAACCCGGCAAAGCGATGATAATCGCTACGAAACGGCACTGTGTCCCCGGCTTCGCGTCGCAACAGCGCGGCAAAGCGCGCTGAAATATTCATCGTTTCGCGCTGTGTCAGGTCAATCAGGATCGACCGGACATCGGCGTCTGCGCCGCCAAGATTGATGCCGTTGATTATATCGGCGGAGTTTTCGCGACTGGCGAGTCGGGCTGTTTCCCGATCGGAAGCCACCTCTGAAAGGGTATAGATTGTCGCGCCGTGCGCCTCGCTATTCTCGGCGCTGTCAGCATGGATGGAAATGAACAGCTCTCCGCCCAGTCGGCGCGCTATCTCATACCGTTCCTGCAAGACCAGAAAACGGTCATCACTGCGGGTCAGCGCTACGCGAACGCGGCCCGATGCCAGCAGGGCATCACGAGCTGCCAAAGCGATTGCGAGCGTTGCATCTTTTTCATGGCGATTGCCGAACGGGGAAATCGCGCCCGGATCATGCCCGCCATGGCCAGCATCGATCACGACGAGCGGGCGGCCGCGCGGGCCTTGGATGGTCGGCAGGCTCGTCCGGCCGGCAGGCGTAGCGCGAGGCAAGGTTACGGTGAGTTCACCGCGGCCGCGTGGTGGGCGAGCGCGAAATGCCATGGGCGGCAGAAAACTGGCTCTGCCGGCGGTTGCCGCGCTGGCAAACTGGATTCGGCTTGCGGGCCGGATATCCAGAGTGAAGGACCGGCCATCGGCCGAAAAGCTACCATTGCCGAACACCGCTGGCCGTGTGAGATCCAGCACGAGGCGCGCAGTTTGCGGATCATATTGGCCCTGGCGCACAGCGGCAACGGGGCCCGCTTGTCCGCTGCTTTGTCCGGCGCGCGCGCCGGCAACATCAATGGCGATACGATAGGGGTTGTCGAGAACGAAGGCCGATGCGTTTTCGACATAGTCGTCGAATTGCACGGTGATCCGTTCTGGCGATACGTTCACGGCTTCGATGGCAGTAGCCAAAGCAGGCTGCCAGCCGAAAATCGCAAACAGGGCGAATAGCAGGGACATGGTCCCATATTGCCGCGCTTGGCCCCCCTTGGTCCAGCACAAAGACATCATTAAGGTTACCCTTGTTGTTTTTTCATCGATGTCCGGACTAGGGCTGGTGCTTCAAAACTGGGTGTAAAAGTCCAGTTAACGGCGGGTTCACTATGTTTGTCCGGAGTTTATCTCCCATGTCTGAGATGCTTTTTCTTGCGGCGGCGGGGCGGCGCTGCTAGCGCAACTGCGATCAGGGGGTTGAATGTGCCGATCGGCATGGCAACGTCCTGACCCATATGGTCGGCGCATTTTCGTCCGACCCACCAGGTTGACGCTGCATGAGGCACTCACTTCCCGAACAACTGGCGATGCGCGAACCGCGCCGTTATGCGTTCACAGGATACCGTCCCGCCCCCGAGGCCGGACATGCCAAAGCAGCAGAAGCGATTTTTTTTAGTTCACCCCGAATGGGCGCGACGCCCGATGTGAGTATCAGTGTGATTGTGCACGGTGCGGTCGCAAATCGCCCATTCTCATCAATTCGCATGCCCGCCAGGTCCAATTGGCCCGCGCGGCATGTTCGGAGAAATATAAATGGCAACGCGTATGCTAATCGATGCGCGCCACCGGGAAGAAACCCGTGTGGCGGTCGTCAAGAACAACCGGATCGAGGAATTTGATTTTGAATCCGAAGAGCATAAACAGCTCAAAGGGAATATATATTTAGCCAAGGTTACCCGGGTCGAACCGTCGCTTCAGGCGGCGTTTGTCGATTATGGCGGCAACCGGCACGGGTTCCTCGCCTTTAGCGAAATTCATCCCGATTATTACCAGATCCCCAAAGAGGATCGTGACAAGCTGCTCG
>CAJQMX010000197.1 GCA_905479515.1 uncultured Parasphingopyxis sp. | reverse complement strand
GCGCCGGTGCCCGGGGTTTCTTCGGACGGCTTGAGAACCATCGTATTGCCCGCTGCAAGGGCAGGGGCAACTTTTGCGGTGATCTGGTTCATCGGCCAGTTCCACGGCGTGATCATGGCAACGACGCCAATGGGCTCATGCACGACGCGTGCCGCGCCGAGCTGCTCTTCCCATTCAAAGTCTTTCAGAACTTCAGCGGCCTTCAGGATATGACCGAGACCAGCAGGGCCCTGTGCGGCATTGCCGATGGCAATCGGGCAACCCATTTCATCGGCCATCATCGCTGCCAGATCGGGGATGCGTTTTTTATATTCTTCGCCAATCCGGTTCAGCAGCTCGATACGCTCGTCGACACTGGTCTGGGAGAAGCTTTCAAAAGCTGCGCGGGCGGCTGCAACGGCATTGTCGGTGTCGGTCTGGCTGCCGAGCATGATCTCCGTGCACGGCTCTTCGGTCGCCGGGTTGATCACTTCATGGCGGGTGCCGCCTTCACTATCGACCCATTGGCCGTTGATATACTGCTTCAAATAGCTGTGCATGGCATTCCGCTCCTGTGATTCGTGGATAATCGGTTCTTGTTTGCAACCAAGATAGGGCAGGACGCGCGTCTGTTCAACGCGCTAGGCGGCGACCCGGCGTTTTTGAATGCCAGCTGGGACCATGATCTGGGCGTAAAGAAAAAGGGCCCGGTGTTTCCACCGAGCCCTTGTCCATGATTCCGTAGCGGCAATCAGGCAGAGTAATACAAGTCATACTCGACCGGGCTGGGGGTTGTTTCCCAGCGGGCATTTTCTTCCCATTTAAGCGCGGCATAGGCTTCGATCTGGTCTTTGTAGAAGACATCGCCTTTGAGCAGGAACTCATAATCCTCTTCAAGCGCCTCAAGGGCTTCGCGCAGCGATCCGCAAACCGTTGGTACGTTGGCCAATTCTGCTGGCGGAAGATCGTACAGATTCTTGTCCATGGCTTCGCCAGGATGGATCCGGTTCTCGATACCGTCGAGCCCGGCCATGAGTAGCGCGGAGAAGGACAGATACGGGTTGGCCAATGGATCAGGGAAGCGGAACTCAACGCGCTTCGACTTGTCACCTGTGCCATAGGGAATCCGGCAGGAGGCCGAACGGTTGCGGCTCGAATAGGCGAGCAGCACCGGTGCTTCAAAACCCGGAACAAGGCGCTTGTAGCTGTTCGTCGTCGGGTTGGTGAAAGCGTTCAGGGCCTTGGCGTGTTTGACGACACCGCCGATGAAATAGAGGCAGTTGTCGCTTAGGCCAGCATATCCGTTGCCGGCGAAGGTTGGCTTGTCGCCGTCCCAGATCGACATATGGGTGTGCATGCCCGAGCCATTATCGTCCTTGATCGGCTTCGGCATGAAGGTGGCCGTCTTGCCATAAGCCTGGGCAACCATCTGCACAACATATTTATACACCTGAACACGGTCGGCGGTCTGGGTCAGCGTGCCGAAGGTCAGGCCTAGCTCATGCTGCGCTGCAGCAACTTCATGGTGATGCTTGTCCATGGGAAGGCCCATTTCGAGCAGCGTCGATACCATTTCGGCGCGCACATCCATGGTGCTGTCGACTGGAGGAACCGGGAAATAGCCGCCCTTGGCGCGCGGGCGATGGCCCATATTGCCCATTTCATATTCGCGGCCGGTATTGGTCGGCAGCTCGATATCGTCGATCTTGAAATAGCTGCGGTCATAACCGTCTTCAAAACGCACATCGTCGAACATGAAGAATTCGGGTTCCGGACCAACATAAACAGTGTCACCCAGCCCGGTGGTTTTCAGGAACGCTTCGGCGCGTTTTGCCGTCGAACGCGGGTCGCGGGCATAGAGAGAGCCATCACCGGGCTCTACAATATCGCAGAATACGGCGAGCATTGGTGTTGCGGAGAAGGGGTCAGCATACACAGCTTCAAGATCCGGACGCAGGACCATGTCGCTTTCGTTGATGACTTTCCAACCTTCGATTGACGAGCCATCAAACATCAGCCCGTCTTCGAATTCGTCTTCCCCCATCACTCCGGCGCACATCTGCAAATGCTGCCATTTGCCGCGCGGATCGGTGAAGCGCAGATCGATCCACTCGATCTCTTCATCCTTGATGCGTTTGATAATGTCTTTGGCGGTGGTCGTCATGAAACTTTGCCTTCCTCTCGATGGGGTTCGGAGAAATAAACCTATACTATTCTTCGCAGTTGCACAAAAATTATTTTTCGCAGATTTATAGGCACTTAGACCGCGTCGCTATCCTGTTCTCCTGTGCGGATGCGAATAGCGCGGTCGATTGTCGACACAAAAATCTTTCCGTCACCGATTCGCCCGGTCTGGGCAGCGTTCTGGATTGCCTCGACAACCCGGTCTGCCAATCCGTCATCGACAACCGCTTCGAGTTTCACCTTGGGCAGGAAATCGACGACATATTCAGCGCCGCGATACAATTCGGTATGGCCCTTTTGTCGCCCAAAGCCCTTGGCCTCGGTTACCGTCATGCCGTTCACGCCGATATCGTGAAGCGCTTCCTTCACTTCATCGAGTTTGAAAGGTTTGATGATCGCTTCGATCTTTTTCATATGCGCGTCTTTCCTTCGGCTGCGGCATCCGCCGCGTTTACACTGTCATAAGCGGGCAGGGGGCAGAGTCGCAAGCGGGATGATCAATCGCAACCCGCGCGTGTCATCCCGCTTCCCGATATAGCCTGACAGGGTAAGCCGGATCAGGACTGATCGTCGGCCCCGGCTTCTTCTTCCCGCCGTGCCCGCATCGCCTCAAGATCGCCATTGGCCTTGTCGATGATGTACAGTCGGATAAGTTCGGCAAGGTCGGGTGTCAGGACGCGGGTGAAGCTCGGCATCCCGTTGCTGGCCAGATCACCGCCGATCACGACATCGCGCCATCCGGTATCAACCGTCAGATACCCGGAAAAACGAAGATCGGGATTGATGCCGCCGCCCACAGCCCCTTCGCCGTGGCAGACCATGCAGTTGCGATAATACAGCTGCTGGCCGCGGGCGATTTGTGCTTCGGTGCCGGTGGATTCAGGTGGGTCTAGCGGGATTTGCCCGGTATCGGGTGCATCCGGCAACACGCCCGTGCCATCGAGACGCAGCACGATCAGGCGCGGGATGTTCGGCACTTGCCCGGCAGTAATATCCGCCGCGCCCGCCGTAATCTGGAACGCGCCGCCCCGTCCGGTCGTAAAGGCGATGTGTTGAACGCCGTCGATCAGGAAGGTCGATGCCCCGGCAAGAACGCCGGATTGCACATCCATCGACCATAGCTCTTCCCCGGTATCAGCTGCATAGGCTTTGAATTGCCCGGTCGCTGTGCCTTGGAAAACGAGATTGCCAGCCGTTGTCAGGATGCCGCTGTTCCAGGGCGTGTCATAATCGACTGTCCAGCGCGCTTCCTGTGCGACTGGGTCCCAGGCGACGAGGCTACCCCGTACTGTCGAGATTACGGCGCGAAGCGTCGCGCGATCACGCGGCAAGGCGCCATCTTCAAAGTTCAGGCCCGTGTTGAAGCCCATGGGGTTCAACTGCCTATGCTCTTCGGTGGTTGCCGGCATATAGGCCGAAGGCACCAGGTTTGCCGGGATATAGACAAGGCCGGTGAGCGGACTGAAAGCCATTGGCTGCCAGTTATGTGCGCCTATCGGCCCGGGATTGGCGACGAACACTTCACCGGTCCGGTAGAAGCGTGCGGCCTCGTTCTCGATGGGCCTGCCGGTTTCCAGATCATATCCTGTCGCCCAGTTCACACCCTCAACAAAAGCATCGGCGGAGATCAGCGCTCCCGTTTCCCGGTCGATAACGAAGAAGAAGCCGTTTTTCGGCGCATGCATGATCACGTTTCTCGGCTGGCCGTCTATTTCGAGCTCAGCGAGGATGATCGATTGCGTTGCCGTATAGTCCCAACTCTCCCCGGGCGTTTCCTGATAGTGCCACAGATATTCGCCGGTATCGGGATTGAGTGCGACGATGGAGGAGAGGAACAGATTGTCGCCTTGTCCGTCCGAGCGAACACCATGGTTCCACGGGCTGCCATTGCCGACACCAATATAGAGCTGGTTCAGTTCATGATCGTAGACGATTGAGTCCCAAACCGTTCCGCCGCCGCCGGACTCGCGCCACTGACCACCTTCGGACCATGTGCGCGATGCGGTCTGCAGCACCTCGTCAGAAGCCGCATTATCGGGTTCTCCATCGGGATTGGGAACGGTGTAGAAGCGCCAGTCAAGCGCGCCGGTGTTTGCGTCATAGGCGGAAACATAACCGCGCACTCCGAATTCGGCGCCGCCATTGCCGATGATAACGTGATTGTTGACGACCCGCGGAACGCCCGTGATCGAATAGGGAAGATCAGGATCGGTGGTTTGTTCCGACCAGAGCTGCGCGCCGGTGCGCGCGTCAATGGCAATCAGGCGGCCATCAAGCGTGCCGAGATAAAGCTTGCCGCGCCACACGGCGATCCCGCGATTGACCGCGTCGCAACATGTATTCTGCAATACGGAGTGGGGAACTTCGGGATCGAAGGTCCAGAGCGGCTCGCCATTGCTGGCATCAAAGGCAAACACTTTTGACCATGGGCCGGTGAGATACATGACACCGTCGATAACAATCGGCGTGGCTTCCTGTGCCCGGGCATCGGGCAGCTCGGCCGACCATGCGATCCCCAGATTGCCGACATTTTCCGTTGTGATCTGGTCAAGCGGGCTGAAGCGTTGTTCGTCATAGCTATAACTGGCCGCAGCCCAGTCGCTGCCATCGCCGCCGGTCGCCAGAAAATCACCATCGATTTTGGCGGGGCCCTGATCCCTATTGAGGCCAGCGCCATCTTCGCCACCCGATGAACAGGCTGCAAGACCCAAAGCCAGTATCAGTCCGAACCAGAAACGCATGTGCCACTCTCCCAAATGCCCGCCCATATTGGCGCAGGAGACAAGATGTTGCAATTGCCTGTTTCCCTGACCCTTAGATCAGCAATGCGCAGCTGTTCGGATTCTAACTGTAGGGAGGTTTGTCGAGACCGGCCGGGCTCTTGGTGAAAATCTCGACACCGTCTTCGGTTACGCCAACTGAATGTTCGAATTGGGCGGAAAGCGAACGATCACGCGTCACCGCGGTCCACCCGTCATCAAGGACTTTGACGCTGGCCTTGCCGATATTGACCATCGGCTCGATCGTGAAAAACATTCCGGGTTTCAGTTCGGGGCCGGTGCCGGGGTTTCCGGCATGCACGACTTCCGGGGCGTCATGGAAAAGCCTGCCCAGGCCATGGCCGCAAAAATCGCGGACAACGCCATAGCGGTGCGCTTCGGCATAGCTCTGGATAGCGTGGGAAATATCGCCAAGGCGCGCGCCGGGCTTTACCTGCTCGATACCGCGCATCATCGATTCATAGGTCACATCGATCAGCTTTTGCGCTTTGATCGGCGTTTTGCCGACGGTGTACATCCGGCTCGTGTCACCATGCCACCCGTCGAGAATGGGGGTTACATCGATATTGATGATGTCACCCTTTTTAAGGACCTTGTCCCCCGGGATACCATGACACACGACATGGTTGATCGAGGTGCAGCAGCTTTTGGTATAGCCGCGATAGCCGAGCGTTGCTGGAATGCCGCCACCGGCTTTCATCCGATCAAGGACGATATCGTCAATCTCCTGAGTCGTGACGCCGGGCACGACATGAGGGACGAGCGCGTCGAGGATCTCGGCGGCCAGCCTGCCTGCCGCACGCATGCCTTCAAAACCCGCTTCGTCATGCAGTTTGATTGTGCCATCGCGAGAGACCGGATCGGCCGCTGAAATTGTCTGATACTGGTTCATGGCGCGTCATATAGCGGAGTAACGCGCATATCGCCATATGCGGGCGAAACAGCATTTGGGTCACCCGAATTGCCCAGTTCCCTACGGCTGACCGGCCGGAAAGAAAAGGCCGGCGGCAATCGCGTGCCGCCGGCCCATCTTCTAACGGTAGAGTGCTGTCACACTAGAAACCGAAGATCAGCGAGATGCTGCCAGCACGGGGCGGGCCGATCTGCACGAACGGACTACTCGATGAAGAAAGCGCGCCGCCAAAGCTGCCGACATAAAGCTCATCAAACAGGTTGGTGATATTCACCTGCACAGACATGTTGCCGCCGGTCGGTAGCTCCATGATGTCGTAGCGCAGATCGAAATCGACGAGCGTATATCCGTTGACGGTCGAACCCGGATACCCTGCGACCGGCAGGTTTTCGTCGTTGATATAGCGTTCGCCGGTATGTTTGGCCTGCAGGCCAAGCCGCAGGTTGCCGAACCGGATTTCGCCGCGTGCGCCGAAGGTCAGGAGTGGCGAGCCGCTTTCGCGCCGACCGGCGGTGCTGAGAAAGCTGCCGGCTGCATTCTGGATATCGTCCTGGATTTCCGATTCAGCAAAGGAGCCGAACAGATAGAGCAACGAGTTTTCGGTTGGATGCCAGGCGATCGACGCGTCGATGCCATATTTGTCGACGACGCCGAGATTGCGATAGATGGTCGTGTCCAGAATGGGATCATAGGCCGAAGCAAGCCGGTTTTCGTACCGCGTGTACCATGCCGCGATCTGGCCCTGGAAGTTCCCGCCTGCAAACCGCATGCCGAGATCAAGGCTGTCGGTGGTTTCCGGGGCCGGGCGGGCGACATCGGGGTCGGCAAAGTAAAGCGAATTGTAAAGCGGATCCGTACCCGGAACCGAGATGCCCTGCGCATAGTTGAAGAACACCGAGGCGACGTCAGAGACATTGTAGACGAAGCCGACATTGGGAAGCAGCCTGTCATAGTTATAGGTGCGGGACTGGGGCGGGGCGGCATTGGGATTGGCCGCTTCATAGGCGGTTGGATCCTGCGTGCCGATGCAATCGAGAAAACCGCCAGCCGAGGTCGTGTAGCAATATTGGTTCAGGCGCCGGGTGAAGAATGGCGCGCGCAGGCCGAGCGAAACGGTCAGCGCATCATCAAAGAACCGGCCGCGATATTCGGCCGATATCTGATGCAGGATGGCGTAGGACAGCCGGTCGCGCTTGTTGAGTACGAAGCCGTCTGCGGTGGCCAGCGGGTCGTTGATCGGGAAGACGTCGGCGATATCGCCGTTGATGTCGGCTATCGAGGTCGATCCGGTCTGCCGGTGACGGGCACGGTCCCAGGTATAGGCCAGACGCAGCCGGTGCGCATCGTTGATGTCATAGGCCAGTGAGGAAATTACACCGATACGCCGTGTCTGGGTATGGCTCGGGTCAAAGCCGGAAACCTGATCGAGCATGTCGCCATCGCCGTTCAGATCCCGCCCGTAATAATAGCCGCCCCTGATGAAGCCGGTATAGGCGACACCGTTTACGTCCCGTGTTCCTTCGATCAGCTCTTCATTGCCGCCGCCATTGGCCTTCACATATTGGAAGCTCGGATCGATCGTCAGAACGAGGCCGTCGGCCAGTGTGAAGCGTGAAGCGCCGCGGATATTGCCGGTATTCGACGGATTGAAACGCCGGTCGAATTCGGCGCCGCAGCCATTGACGCCGTCGGGATCGACATAGCCGGGCGCCGCGATATCGGCAGGCGTCTCGAACACGCCGGGCACGCTGCTGACTGTGCACGGATAGTTGATGTCGTAAAACCGGTCCTGACGCGTTTGCGGAAATCCGCTCAGCGGGAAGGATCCGAAAAAGTTGTTGCGGTTCTGGTTATAATGCCCGGCTACGGAGACGAAATCGCCATTGTCGCCGATCCGCTGATAGATGCGGCCATTATATTGCTGTTTGTCGACGACGCCGTAATTGTTGAACGGATTGTCGTAATGAACATAGCTGGCCGAGAAGAAGGCACTGGTGCCCATGCCCGTGATGTCGCCGCTGTCGACCATGCCGAAGATTCGGTAATAGGGGCGATCTCCCGAGCCATCGGCCAGGATGTTGCCATAGCTACCCGACACGAGAATACCGAAATCGTCGCCTGGCACCCGGGTGCGCAGGTTGATCGTTCCGCCGACGGCTGAGGCAGTCGGGCTGTCGACATCGGTCACACCAAGATTGACGCTTACCGATTCGAGGATTTCGGGATCGACCTGCTGGTTGGTGTAGAGCGCATAATTGCCCGAATCGTTCAGCGGCAGGCCATCGAGCGTTTGGGAAATTCGGTCCGATGTAAAGCCGCGGATTGTGAAACCACCGCCTGATGAGCCCCATGGATCGTTGTTCTGAAAGCTGACGCCGGGGATCAGGTTGATGATGTCGTTGATCGTCTGGCCGGGGCGCTGGGCGCGAATCGCCTCGGCGTCGAGCACCTGACGGGCCTTCGGGGTGTCCGGAATGGCGAAGCCGCTGATGGACGTGTCGAGCGAGCCGATGACGATGATCGGTTCCTGCTCAAAGTCGAGTGAACCCGTAGATTGGGCTTGTGCTGCGACGGGAAGGGCCAGCGCTGCAAGCGCTGTGCCGCGGAGGAGGAAGGTCTTCATAGGTACAAAATCCCTGTTATCGGCCGAACGTTTGAGAGGGTGAGCCCGTTCGCGCCATTTCTCTTGTGCGACGCAGCAATGCGTCTCGGCTCGGGAGGCGGATTAGGGATTTGCTGTTACGCAGCGATGACAATCTGCGCTCAAAAAACCACATAACAGATTGAAATAAAACGGTAAAAAATGGCCTACGCAGATGAGGGTCATCGTCTCCAAAAGCGCTAGCGCGGAGGGGCGAAATTGTGTGTCGCATCATTTTCGGCGAGGTGGAGTCTCGCGGTACAGGTCCGCTCCTAACCGGCATTTGCGACGGTCGCGTTGAATTCCCATGACAATGGCTTGCAGTTTGCGGTCATTTTGTTGACCGGAATGCGTCTTTGGGAAGACTCTCCCCGCGCGAACATGCCTCGCTGGCTCAAGGCCGCTTTACGCCCCGCTCGCGATCGCGCTATGGCAGCCGCCATGAACGCAAAGAAAATCTGGAGCGCTGGCCTTATCGTGATCGGCGATGAAATTCTGTCAGGTCGGACGCAGGACAAGAATGTTGCTGCACTTGCGAAGTGGCTTAATGTGCAGGGCATCCGTCTCGCAGAGGTGCGGATCGTTCCCGATATTCTCGAGCATATCGTCGCTGCCGTGAACGAGGTGCGCGCTGGAACCGACTATCTGTTCACGACCGGTGGAATCGGCCCGACGCATGATGACATAACTGTCGATGCGGTGTCAGCGGCGCTCGGCGTTGATGTTGTCATACATCCGCGCGCACGGACCATTCTCGAAGACTATTATGCGGACAAGGGCGGGCTCACGGATGCGCGGTTGCGCATGGCCCGTGTGCCGGATGGCGGCGAGCTGATTGAAAACCGGATGTCCGGCGCACCGGGCATTCGCCACGGCAATATTTTCATCATGGCGGGCATTCCCACTATCGCCGCACAGATGATGGACGCCCTTACGGGGCAGCTTGAGGGCGGTGATCCGGTACTGTCCGACACTATCGGGTGCTGGACTTCGGAAAGCGAAGTTGCCGATATTCTCAGATCGGTTGAGGCGGCGCATCCCGAATGCCAGATCGGCAGCTATCCCTTTTTTCGCGAAGGAAAGGTTGGAGCCAATTTCGTGGTCCGTTCCACCGATGCCGATCAGCTAGCGACATGCGTTGCCAGACTAACATCCGCTCTTGAAGACAATGGCCAGGCCGTGACGGCGGGCGGTATTTAGCTGGCTTGCGGGATTGTTCCGGCGCGGCGAGTCAAAAGCAGCACGACCAAAGCTGTCGCCGCGAACGCGGACGCGATCATGAATGCGGCTCCCGGGAAATAGACAGGCGCTCCGGCTCCGG
>CAJQMX010000196.1 GCA_905479515.1 uncultured Parasphingopyxis sp. | reverse complement strand
TCATGGCTATCGATGACGAGACAGCCCGGTGCGCTGCGCAGGATCTGGCGCGCCTCCTCGACCGAAATCGGATTCTCGAACTCGATGTTGACGGCCTCGGAGTGGCCTATGAACACCGGCACGCGCACGCAGGTGGCGGATAACTTGATCTTGGGATCGAGAATCTTCTTGGTCTCGACGACCATTTTCCACTCTTCCTTGGTGTAGCCGTCGTCGAGGAACACATCGATATGCGGGATCACGTTGAAGGCGATCTGCTTAGTGAACTTCTTGGCGTCTGCCGTATCGCCGACAAAGATATCACGCGACTGGCTGAACAGTTCGTCCATGCCTTCCTTGCCCGCGCCGGAAACCGACTGATAGGTGGAGACGACGACGCGCTTGATCGTCGCTGCATCATGCAACGGCTTGAGCGCCACGACCATCTGTGCGGTCGAGCAGTTCGGGTTAGCGATGATGTTGCGCGCCCGATAGCCATCAATCGCTTCCGGGTTAACCTCGGGGACGATCAGCGGCACATCCGGGTCCATGCGGAAATAGGAGCTGTTATCGATTACCGTGCAGCCCGCCGCAGCAGCCTTGGGGCCATATTCCTTCGCGACATCCGAACCGGCCGCAAACAGCGCCATGTCCCAGCCTGAAAAATCGAAATGCTCGACATTCTGGCATTTGAGCATCTTTTCGGTTTCGCCGAATTCCACTTCCATCCCATGCGAGCGCGAGGACGCAACCGCGGCAACCTCGTCCGCAGGAAATTCACGCTCAGCGAGGCAAGCGAGCATTTCACGCCCGACATTTCCCGTCGCTCCGACAACAGCAACCCGATAACCCATATTCGCAATCCTTTGATCAAGCTGGCGGCGTCTAGCGCGTAGCCCGCCATTCGCCAAGCCGATCCTTAGTTTAGGCGGCGCAAGCCTGGCTTTTCACACACTGCCGATGACATTTTGGCCTTTGCCCTCTGGAACAATCAAGGCCCTAGACAAAGCCGAACTGGTGCATTGCCAGAATAACCGCGGCACATGCTGCCCCGATACAGCCGAACCAGGCGATAGCGGGATGGGCAATACGCTTTTTCAGGGCAATCACATTGACGAGGCCAAAGACGATCAGGAAGACGATGCTCGCGCCCTTCACCAGATCTCCCAGTCCGCCAAGCACCGTCAGCGCCAGCGCCACAGCCGATATCAGCAATATTCCCGCATAGGGCACGCCTTCCTTGTCCTCGCGCGCAAAAATGCGTGGCATCTCGCCTTCATTGGCGACTGAGCGGGCCAGGCGAGCCGTCGCGAACAGGGTCGCATTGATGGCTGAAGCCGTTGAGAAGGCTGCAGCGATGGTCACCGCGACAAAGCCGGTCGTGCCAAGCGCCGCGCGCCCTGCCGTGGCCAGTGCCACCTCACGCTGCTCGACAACCGCCTGCGCACCAATCAGCATCGGCACGCCAAGCGCCACACCAATATAGATGAGCAGCGCGGTTATAATGGCAAGCGGCATGACCCGTGGCATCATCAATTCCCGGTTGCGCATCTCTTCATAGTCATAGGCGAGCAGCTGAAAGCCCTCATAAGCCATGAACACCGTGCCTGCGCCGATAATCGCTCCAAACCAGCCCGGCGGCTGTTCCAGCATGAGTTGGGCCGGTTCCCATTGCCACAGACCGAACATCGCAAGCGCGGCAAGAATGGCCAGCTTGCCCCATACCGCTATGATCTCGACCATGGATGCCTCACCGGCGCCCATGACATTCACGCCAGCAAGCACAAGTATCGAAACAATGGCCAAGAGCTGCGGCAGCCATGCAGGTCCGCCCAGCGCGTTCGCCATATAGGCACCGAACGTATAGGCATAAACGGAGACCGTCAGCGTATAGCCGAAGATGAGGATCCAGGCCGACCATCGCGCCGCGCGCCGATAGCCGAGTTCCTTGAGAAACCGATAGACACCGCCGGACTGCCCCGTCTCAACCGTCAGCGCTGCATAGCTATGGCCTGTCGCCAGCGCGATCAAACCGCCAATGAGAAAGCTGATCCAAGCCCCCTCCCCGGCCACCTCGATCACCACGCCCAGGGTCGCGAATATTCCACCGCCGATCATGCCGCCGACAGCCATCGACCATGCAGCGTTAAAGCCCAGAACTCCGCCAGATTTATCGGTCATTGCGACCCCTTAAACGCCCCAAAAAATAAGGGCCACCCGTTAGGGCAGCCCTTATCCTGTTCGCAATCTCGAATTGCTCAGCTTTCGGTAGCTGCTGCTTCTTCGGGCTTTTCAACCTTGATCGTGTTCTTTTCGCGATCATCGCGCTTTTCAACGATACGCGCGCGCTTGCCGGTAAGGCCGCGCAGATAGTAAAGCTTGGCACGACGCACGACGCCGCGCTTGAGCACGGTCACGCTGTCGACATTCGGGCTGTACAACGGGAATACGCGCTCAACGCCTTCGCCGAACGAGATTTTGCGAACCGTGAAGCTCGATCCCATGCCGCGATTGGTGCGCGCGATGCACACGCCTTCGTAATTCTGAATACGGGTGCGATCACCCTCAACAACCTTCACACCCACGCGCAGCGTATCGCCCGCTTTGAACTGGGGAAGAGTTTTTTCGTTCGTAATGCTCTCAATGGCTTCCGCCTCGAGTGTTTCGATGAGATTCATCTCATTCGTCCTTTAACTTTTCGCGTTGCGCACCAGAGGGCGACTGATCCGGAGTGCCAGTATAGCGCTCCCAAAGATCCGGCCGCCGTGACCGTGTTATGTTCTCAGCATGGGCTTTTCGCCATGCCTCGATCTTCGCATGATCCCCCGATCGCAACACTTCAGGGATCGTGCGCCCTTCCCATTCTTTAGGCCGGGTGTAATGCGGATATTCGAGAAGCCCCTGTTCGAAGCTTTCCTCATCGCCGCTTGAAGCCGCGCCCATTACCCCGGGAAGCAGCCTGATGCAAGCGTCTAACAGCGCCAAAGCGCCAATTTCGCCGCCGGACAGGATATAGTCACCAATCGAGACTTCTTCGACCGGCCGGGCCTCGAAAATCCGCTCGTCGAAACCTTCGAACCGGCCGCACAAGATGGTGACGCCCGGCCCGGTTGAAAGTGATCGGACGCGCGCTTGTGTCAGCGGCTTTCCACGCGGAGACATGGCCAGCAAAGGCGCGTCAGGTTGGCGCTCAAGCGCTTCATCCACCGCCGCACCCAGCACGTTCGCCTTCATCACCATGCCAGCCCCACCGCCCGCCGGCGTATCATCGACCGTATGATGCTTGTCGGTCGCGAAATCGCGGATCTGCAGCGTTTCGATCGACCATTTCCCCTCATCCTTCGCCCGCCCGGCAATCGAATGCCCAAGCGGCCCGGGAAACATTTCGGGGTACAAGGTGAGGATGGTGGCGGCGAAACTCATGGCAGAAAATCGCTGTCCAGCGTGATGCTGGTTTCCGAAGGCGTCGCGGCCTTCATCGGCACCATGAAATCCTTGCCGTCCGGCTTGCGGATTTCCAATATATCGCCCGCACCGAAATTTTCGACAGAAATGGCTTCGCCAACTGGGTCACCGCTCTCGGTGATGCAGGGCAGTCCGATCAGATCGATATGATAATATTCACCCTCGGCCAGTGGCGGCAGGGCGGTGCGTGGGATGGTCAGTTCAGCGCCGCGCGCGGCTTCGGCGCCATTACGGTCGGTGATTTCAGCGAAACGGGCGACCGGCATCTTGCTGGTCTGGCGCACGGATTTGAGCGTGAGCGTTTTCCCACCCACCTCGAATGTCTTGTGCTGTTTCAAACTGTCCAGGCTCTCGGCGAACAGTTTGAGGCGCACCTCGCCGCCAATGCCTTGTGCTCCGGCAATAACGGCGAGGGTAATGCGCTTGTCGGCCAAGATTTAGCTCTTGGCTTCTTCTTCTGCGGGAGCTTCTTCAGCAGCGGCTTCAGCCGGAGCTTCGTCAGCTTTGGCTTCTTCGGCCGGAGCCTCTTCAGCAGCGGCTTCCTCAGCTGGAGCTTCCTCGGCTGGCGTTTCAGCAGCAGCTTCTTCTGCCGGGGCTTCTTCAGCCGGCGCAGCTGCGGCAGCGGCAGCCGCTTCCTTGGCGGCTTCTTCCTTAGCCGTTTTCTCTTCGATGCGTTCCTTGGCCTTGTCGCCCGGCTCTGCTTTTTGCGGGTTGTTGCGGGCCGGACGTTCCATGATGCCAGCGGCATCGAGGAAGCGCATTACGCGGTCAGATGGCTGCGCGCCGACCGAGAGCCAATGCTTTGCACGATCTTCGTCGAGCTTCACGCGATCGGGATCATCCTTGGCGAGCAGCGGGTTGTAGCTGCCGATACGCTCGATGAACTTGCCGTCCCGTGCTTTGCGGGAATCGGTAACGACGATCTTGTAATAAGGCCGCTTCTTGGCGCCACCGCGGGACAGCCGAATTGCTACTGACATTGATAATTCCTTCTTTCAAAAATCCAAATTCAATTCAAAAAAATTCTAGCGTTTCAATAATTTATCGAGACCGGGGGGAATGCCCTGCCCCGGCATACCGGGCAGGCCAGGCGCCCCGCCGGATGGCATTTCACCGCCGCCGGGAAGGCCATCCATGCCGCCCCCGCCGCCCATCATCTTCATCAACCCTTTGAGGCCGCCCATCTTCTTGATGCGCTTCATCGCGGATGACATTTCCTTGTGCATCTTGAGGAGCTTGTTGACGTCCTGCACCGTCTGACCGGATCCCTTGGCCACGCGGATCTTGCGCTTGGCGTTGAGCAGCGCGGGTTTTGCCCGCTCTTTCTTGGTCATCGAGCCGATGATCGCATCCATATGGACGAGAACCTTGTCATCCATGCCGCTATTCGCCATCGCGGCCTGCGCTTTTTTCATGCCCGGCAACATCCCGGCCAGCGCGCCAAGCCCGCCCATGCGCTGCATCTGCGCCAATTGGGTGCGCAGATCGTTCATGTCGAACTGGCCCTTGGCCATCTTTGCGGCAAAGGCTTCGGCTTCTTCAGCCTGCACCGTTTCCGTGGCGCGCTCGACCAGGCTGACAACATCGCCCATGCCAAGAATGCGGCCCGCCACGCGCTCAGGATGGAATTCCTCCAGCGCATCGAGTTTTTCGCCAACGCCGACAAATTTGATCGGCGTGCCGGTGACCGCGCGCATTGAAAGCGCCGCGCCGCCGCGTGCATCGCCGTCCATCCGGGTCAGCACCGTGCCGGTCAGTGGCACCTGCTCGGCAAAATTCTTCGCGACATTCACCGCGTCCTGCCCGGTAAGCGCATCGACAACGAGAAGGATTTCCTGCGGCGTCGCAACATCGGCGACCGCCTTCATCTCTTCCATCAACTGATGATCGACATGGAGGCGGCCCGCCGTATCGAGCATCACAACGTCAAAGCCCTGCAGCTTGGCCGCCTGAAGGGCGCGCTTTGCGATATCAACGGGCTGCTGCCCCTGAACGATCGGCAAGGTGGCAACATCTGTTTGCGTGCCGAGCACAGCCAGCTGCTCCTGAGCCGCCGGGCGATTAACGTCGAGCGACGCCATCAGCACCTTTTTGCGACCCTTTTCGGTAAGCCGCTTGGCGATCTTTGCCGTGGTCGTGGTTTTACCAGAACCCTGCAGACCGACCATCATCACCACATTGGGCGGCGTGCCATCAAGATTGAGTTCGGAAGCGTCCGCGCCGAGCATCTCGACAAGCGCGTCATTGACGATCTTGACGACCTGCTGCCCCGGTGTGACCGATTTGAGAACCTGCTGGCCAACGGCTTGCTCGGTAACGCCTTCGACAAATTCTCGGGCAACGGGCAGCGCGACATCGGCCTCAAGCAACGCAATGCGCACTTCGCGCATCGCCGCGCGGACATCGCTTTCGTTCAGCGAACCACGGCCCTTTAAACGGTCAAATACACCGCCAAGCCGATCGCTAAGACTGTCGAACATCGCTCAAATCCTTCCCGATCCCCAAAAAACGCAAAAAACGCCGGCGGGCGAAAACTCGCTGGCCAGCGTACGCCTTTATCGGCGCGGTGATCTGCATTCCTTACGGAACTGTTGGGGCCCAAATACTGCCCAAAGCGCGCATTTACAAGTGCGCATTAAGAAGCAGCGTAATTAACACAGTCTTCACTCCGTTTATGTAAAAAGACGGCTCCCGAACCGAGGTTTATAATATGCGCGAACGCAAAGACATTGCTTCGACAAACAAACCCGGCGCCATTGGTGCCGGAAAGCCAGAAAAGCCTCGTGCCATAGTGTCTGCTTCGATAGCACTGCTGGCGATCCTTATGTTCGCCGGTCTTGGCGGCCAGGTTATTGCCAGCATTATCGATGGTACCGCATCAGAACGTGATCCCGTGCTCGCCATTGCGTTGCTCCTGAACATCGCTCTGATCATGATTGGCTGGCGCCACCACAATGAAGTCACCGAGCAGATTCAGACGCACAAGGAAGCGACCAAGCAAGCCCGTCAGCTCGCTTTGCGCGATCCCCTTACCGGATTTCTCAACCGCCGTGCGCTGAGCAGTGAAGGCGCCGCGATGATCAAAACGGCGGCATCCCGCAATCGCGTGGTGGCCATGTTCGTGATCGATCTCGACAGCTTCAAATATGTAAA
>CAJQMX010000195.1 GCA_905479515.1 uncultured Parasphingopyxis sp. | reverse complement strand
TACGGCATGCAATAGCTATCTAAATATTTCACCAATTTAATATTGAGATAATTATAGTCAAAGACTACATAATAACTCTAACAGAATTTGCAAAATTGCTTGATCATTCGCATTTTTAACAGTGCGTATAGTTAAAGAAAGAGGAAAACGGGTATGTCCACAATTTGGGACAACAAAGCAAAATCGAGCAGACGTGATTTTCTCTATGTGGCGACCGGAACTGCGGGTGTAGTTGGTGTAGTTGCGGCGATCTGGCCATTTATCGATAGCCTAAACCCATCGGCCGACGTCCTGGGGCAAGCTAGCATTGAAGTATCGCTAGGGTCTATCGAGGTGGGACAGCGCGTAACTGTCAAATGGCGCGGCCAACCAATTTTTATCGACCGACGTACACCTTCCCAGATTGCTTCCGCCGTTGCAGATGATTCAGCTGAATTGCGCGACCCGCAAACGGACAGCGAAAGGGTCCAAGACGCTGAATGGTTAATCGTTGTTGGTATTTGCACGCATTTGGGGTGTGTGCCTTTAGGGCAACGGAAGGGTGATCCGCAAGGTCAGTGGGGTGGTTGGTTTTGTCCCTGTCACGGGTCTCATTATGATACATCCGGACGCATTCGAAAGGGTCCAGCGCCAAAAAACCTGGTTGTCCCGCCCTATCGATTGGCGTCATCCGGCACGGTTATCATTGGGTAGCGTTGCATCGAAGAGGACCAAGATGATGTCAGCAAACTATAAGAAATCGCTTCGTTTCCTCGGTGCTGCAGGGACCGTCACTGGCTCGCGGTATCTGGTCGAAGCGGGGAAGCGCCGCATTCTTGTCGATTGCGGATTGTTTCAAGGCTTCAAGTCTCTTCGAGATCGCAATCGCAAACCGTTTCCGGTACGTCCCGCGTCGATCGACACCGTTCTTCTCACTCATGCTCATCTGGATCATTCCGGCTATCTTCCAGCACTTGTTCGTGCTGGCTTTTCCGGAAAGGTTCATTGTACTCAGGCTACCGAAGACCTGTGCGGTCTGATCCTGCCTGACAGCGGACATATCCAGGAAGAAGAGGCGCGCTACGCGAAACGCAAAGGATACGCCAAACATAAAAACCCGACCCCTCTTTATACGCTGAACGATGCTAAAGCCGCACTCAAAAGACTGACCCCGCACCCTTTCGGACGGCGGATCGATCTTGGTGACGGCATCACTGCCACTTTTATCCCTGCTGGCCATCTGCTTGGTGCCGCACAGATCCGGTTGGAACTTGGCGACAGAATTGTGCACTTCAGTGGCGACCTTGGTCGCCAAGCCGATCCGATGATGGCCCCCCCCGAGCCTTTTCACGGTGCAGATGTACTGGTTTGCGAGTCAACTTATGGCAACCGGGCTCACGCGAAAATCGACGCGGAAGCCGAACTCGCCCCATTTCTAAAGCGCACTTTTGCCCGCGGGGGTACGGTGCTGATTCCCGCTTTCGCTGTCGGACGCGCTCAGGGAATTCTCTATCATGTAGCCCGGCTGATGAAACGCGGTGAAATCCCCCACGTTCCGGTCTTCCTGAATAGTCCGATGTCGGTTAACGCCACTGCCATCTACCACCGTCACCACGAAGAGCATCATGTCACATGGGAAGATTGCAAGGCGATGTTCGATATCGCCGAGCGAGTTAACTCGGTCGAGCAATCAAAGGAACTGAACACCCGCCAGGGACCAATGATCATCGTTTCTGCCAGCGGAATGCTGACTGGAGGGCGCATTTTGCATCATATCGCAAGCTTCGGCGGCGACCGGCGCAACGCAATCTTGCTCTCAGGCTTTCAAGCGGGCGGTACGCGTGGCGCTGCGCTAGCCGAGGGTGCCAAGACGCTTAAAATGTTTGGGCGTGAATTCGCAATTGAAGCTGAAGTGGTTCAGTTGACTGCGTTCTCAGGCCACGCTGATGTAGGTGAAATACTTGACTGGATGCGCCACGCTGACCGTCCGCCTCAAATGACCTATCTGACGCACGGGGAACCATCCGCGTCGGATACCTTGCGATCGCGCGTTCAAGACGAACTGAGCTGGAAAGTGCGTGCCCCGGAACACCTAGAAACCGTCAATCTGGATCGACCCCGATGACCAACACCCTGTCACTCATCCCATCGGGTATTGATACGTATCGTCAGGCAGTCGTTTACATGAACGAGGATTGCCATATTTGCCGTGCGGAGGGCTTCTCAGCCCAAGCACGTATTCGTATTGATCTGAGTGACCGCTGGATAATCGCGACGTTGAATGTGGTGGCGCGAGGCGGGTGGTTGGCGGTCGACGAGGCTGCGCTCTCAACTTCGGGCTGGGAGGCGCTGGGCGCGCAGCTGGGTGCCCGCGCGCATTTTTCCCATGCCGACGTGCCTTTTTCTGCCTCGTCCATACGCGCCAAGGCTTACGGCCGCCGTCTTGATCAGAACAGCTTTTCTGCCATCATCCAAGACACACTCGACAATCGGCTTTCGGATCTTCACCTTGCCGCTTTCATCACCTCTTGTGCAGGTGACCGCCTGAGTGAGAGCGAGACAGTAGCTTTGACCCGTGCCATGCAGACTGCAGGCGAAACGCTTGACTGGGGCGGAGCAGTGGTTCTTGATAAGCATTGCGTGGGCGGCCTGCCCGGAAATCGGACGACGCCCATTGTCGTTGCCATAATAGCCGCAGCAGGGCAGCTTATTCCAAAAACCTCGAGCCGTGCGATTACGTCACCTGCCGGAACCGCAGATACGATGGAGGTAATGGCGCCCGTGGCGCTCGACGCCGACGCTTTGCGAAAGGTAGTAGAGCTCGAAGGTGGATGCATCGTATGGGGGGGCGGGTTGAACCTCAGTCCTGCCGATGATCATTTCATTCGCATCGAACGGCCACTCGATTTCGATAGCACCGGACAAATGGTTGCGAGTGTGTTGTCCAAAAAGGCGGCAGTCGGCGCAACGCACGTGCTTATCGACATGCCGGTGGGTCCAACAGCCAAGGTCCGCTCAACCGAGGCCGCCGCGGCGCTGGGCGTAAGACTGAAATTGGTGGGAGCGGCAATCGGCCTCAATGTTACGCTACATCAAAGTGACGGCTCCTCCCCGGTTGGACGTGGCATCGGCCCTTCGCTCGAGGCACGGGACGTGTTGGCTGTACTCAGGCGCGCGCAGGAAGCGCCGCTGGATTTGCGCGGACGCGCGCTAGATTTGGCAGGCAAACTCCTCGATCTAGCACCCGGTGCCCGCGCCGGGCGGGGCCGTAGAGAGGCAGAAGCGCTTCTTGATAGCGGGGCCGCAGAAGCTAAGTTCTTGGCTATCTGTACCGCGCAAGGTGGATTCCGCGAACCTGACGCTGCAGCGCAGCGCATCGAAATAACCGCAGGGGTATCGGGGCAACTTATCGCTATCGACAACCGCCTGATTGCCCGGATCGCAAAACTGGCCGGCGCACCCCGCCAAAAGAGCGCTGGTGTTCGGTTGCTTGCACGAACTGGCGACCAGGTCATCAAGGGGCAACCGCTCTATGAAATCCATGCCGAGACACCCGGCGAACTTGCTTATTCGGCCGGCTATGCGGAAAGCCACTCCAATGTCCTGACGCTTTCGGAGGCGGCAAAATGATCCTGATCCCCTTCCCTGAGATGTTGTCGCTCGCGCAAGCGCTTGCACCAGAACTTGGCGGCGAGTTACGTCATCTCGACTGGCACCGTTTCCCCGATGGCGAGAGCCTCTTGACCCTGCCAGGTGATCTGGATGGAAGCGATATTGCGCTGCTCGCCACCCTCCGCGACCCTGACCGGTTTGCATTACCGCTGCGCTTTGCCGCGACAACAGCGCGGGAAATTGGCGCACGTCGTGTCGGGCTAATCGCGCCCTATCTCGGTTACATGCGTCAGGATCGCCGATTTCAAGTTGGTCAAGCAGTCAGTGCGCAACTCTTCGCAAAGTTTCTCGGCGAAAGTTTCGATTGGCTGATGACAGTCGATCCGCATCTACATCGTATCGCTCGGCTCGACGAAGTGTTTCCGATGCCAACGATCCGTGTGGCCTCAGCTCCACTGCTCGCAGACTGGATCAGGGCGAACCTGCCTGACGCCGTTCTTTTAGGCCCCGATAGTGAAAGCCAGCAATGGGTGGCTGAGGTGGCGAGGCTGGCCGATCGGCCCTACGAAGTCTTGCGCAAGACTCGAACGGGCGACAAGAGTGTTGAAGTCAGTGTGCCGAGGAGTATCACGCTGCATCAGGGTACACCGGTTATCCTGGACGATATTGCCTCTTCGGGCCGGACCATGGTGCGCGCCATCGAACGGCTTGCTGCTACAGGCACCCGCCCACCGGTTTGCATCATCATTCACGCGGTATTTGCAGGCAGCGCATATGAAGACATTCTTGCTGCGGGTGCCGCCCAAGTGGTTACGACCGACACCATACCGCACCCGTCAAACGGTGTATCGGTCGCAACATTAGTGGCGCACGAGATGCAATCGATACTTAGCACATCTATAACGGAGCAGAACTCTTGAAGAAATCAAGCAATATGGCGAGAAACCTGGTTCTCGGGTTTTTCGGTATCGCCGCAGTGGTCGGGCTATACAAGACATTCGCGCCGTCAAGTGCCCCTATGTCTGGATCGATTGCCAGTCAATTTGTCGAGCCAACGTTGTCAGCGGCCGCGCAGGAAGGGGAGGCCCTGTTCAACAAAACCTGCGCCGCCTGTCATGGGCAAAACGCCCTTGGTACCGAAAAAGGGCCACCCTTTATTCATGACATATATAATCCAGGCCACCATTCCGACGACGCTTTTTTCTTTGCGGTCCAAAACGGGGTGCGTCAGCATCATTGGCCCTATGGCGATATGCCCGCCCAGGCGCAAGTCAGTCGGGATGATGTCGCGAAAATCGTAACATATGTCCGGGAACTGCAGTCCGCTAACGGTATCGCTTACCGTCAACACAAAATGTAGGTGCTTCCATGCCAGATCATCATCCCACCGCTGCGGCCGCCGCCCATTCTTCACCTGCAGGCTCTCCGAAGTGGTTCGTCTGCCCGATGCATCCTGAAGTCAGGCAGGCAGGCCCCGGCGACTGCCCGAAATGCGGCATGCACCTTGTGCCAGAGGAGGAGGTTGCGGGGTCTTCCGGCCATCATCATAAGCACAGTGATCAACATTCCCAGCACGCGCATACGCACCGCCCTGCCGCCATGAACGGGAAGTATGACACAGTGCCTGCGAACCATTCTGGCGCGGTCTATACATGTCCCATGCACGCACAGGTACGTCAAACCCGTCCCGGCTCGTGCCCGATTTGCGGTATGGGACTGGAATTGGAAACTGCGGCGATGGCCGAGGACGGGCCTAACCCTGAGCTGGTGGATTTCACTCGTCGGTTCTGGGTTGGTACCGTTTTGACGATCCCGTTGCTGGTTTTTACGATGGGACCCTATCTGGGGTTCGGCAGCGTGCGCGACATCTTTGGCGAGCGCATGACACTGTGGATCGAGCTAGTGCTCGGGACGCCAGTTGTCCTGTGGTGCGGCTGGCCCTTCCTGGTGCGCGGTTGGAATTCCTTCCGCCACATGAACCTCAATATGTTCTCGCTAATCAGCATGGGAGTGCTCGCGGCCTGGCTTTTCAGCATCGTGGCAGTGCTGTTCCCTTCCATTTTCCCCGAGGGGTTCCGAGACAGCGAAGGCCATGTTGGAGTCTATTTCGAGGCGGCGGCAGTAATCGTCACACTCGTATTGCTAGGTCAGATAATGGAGCTCCGTGCGCGTGAGGGCACCGGCAAAGCAATCCGTGCTCTTCTGGATATGGCAGCGAAGACTGCGAGGGTGATCCGCAAGGACGGTTCTGAAGAGGAGATACCACTTGAAGATGTGCAAGTTGGAGACCGCTTGCGCGTTAGGCCCGGCGACAAAGTACCTGTGGACGGTGTCGTTGTGGATGGGCGCTCGTCGGTTGATGAAAGCATGATTTCCGGGGAACCGGTACCGGTGGAAAAAACACTCGGCGATATGCTGACCGGAGCCACGATTAATGGCACTGGCAGCATGATCATGGAGGCCAAACGTGTCGGTTCAGATACTATGCTCAGCCAGATCGTCCAAATGGTCTCAAATGCACAACGTTCGCGCGCGCCAATACAAAAATATGCAGACCAAGTAGCGGGCTTCTTCGTCCCGGTGGTCATTGGCATCGCTGTTCTGTCATTTATCGCCTGGGCGATCTGGGGACCCGCGCCGGCATTGTCCTACGCGCTGATCGCGGCTGTGGCAGTACTGATCATTGCATGCCCCTGTGCGCTAGGCCTCGCCACGCCCATGTCCATTATGACTGCGACGGGGCGCGGCGCTCAGGCGGGTGTCCTAATCAAGAATGCTGAGGCGCTGGAGCTGTTTGAAAAGGTGGACACGCTCATCGTCGACAAGACGGGGACGCTAACAGAGGGTAAGCCGAAGCTGGTCGCAGTCCTGCCGGAAGTCGGCCACGATGAAGCGGAAGTGCTCAGACTTGCGGCATCGCTCGAACGGGGTTCAGAACATCCGCTTGCCGAGGCTATCGTTCGCGGTGCCGTGGAACGAAATGTTAACATGACCGATGCGACCGACTTTGAGGCGGTGACGGGCAAGGGTGTAAAGGGAAAGGTTGACGGCAGGTCTGTTGCCCTGGGCAACCTCGCCCTGATTTCCGACATGGGGTTGGACGGCGGTGACCTTGCAGTAAAGGCCAATGCCCGTAGAGACGCAGGTGAAACAGTTATGTTTGTGGTGCTGGACGATGCAGTCGCCGGACTTGTCAGCGTCGCCGATCCAGTCAAGGAGACGACCCGAGAGGCGCTCAAAGCGTTGCGTATGCTCGGATTTCGCATCATCATGGCGACCGGCGACAACGAGCGGACCGCGAAAGCAATCGGAGCGCAGCTCGGAATTGACGAAATACGCGCCGATGTACTTCCCGAGGACAAGGCGCGAATCATAAAAGAGTTGCAGGCTCAGGGTCGTAAAGTCGCCATGGCTGGCGACGGCGTGAACGATGCGCCGGCACTCGCACAGGCGGATGTCGGGATAGCGATGGGCACAGGCGCTGATGTCGCTATAGAGAGTGCCGGCATCACCTTGGTCAAGGGTAATCTCGATGGTATCGTGCGTGCCCGCCGCCTCGCACGCGCCACTATGGGAAATATCCGCCAGAACCTCTTCTTCGCGCTCGTCTACAACGCTTCCGGGGTCCCTGTAGCAGCCGGACTGTTGTTTCCATTTTTCGGCATTTTGATCAGCCCGATGTTTGCGGCCTTTGCAATGAGCGCTTCATCAATTTCGGTAGTGCTTAATGCGCTCAGACTACGTAGTGCAAAAATCTGAAGGAGCGATTCACAAAATGAAATGTATCTGAGGACATTAGATGGCCGAGATACCCGTAATCGCTTCGGAGATACTGGGGACTGTCGCGCCCATCGAGTGCCCGCTTTCCTGCAGCCCATGAGACATGAGACGTTAGATGCATCCCGTTTATTCAGACTCAAACTGAACCAAAATGGAGGCAACCCAATGAAACCTGCAACTCTACTGATGATCACGGCTACTGTATTGGCAGGCATGTCGCCGGCCAATGCACAGCAAACTGAACGGGACATGTCGATGATGTCCGGCGGACTGCTCTTGCCCCGGATGGACGCAATTGCCGGGCGCAAACTGTTTGCTTCCAAAGGCTGCGTTGTCTGCCACTCGGTCAACGGCGTGGGCGGCGAAGACGCCGCAGCACTGGATGCTGAATTCATGGAATTGCCGATGAACCCCTTTGATTTTGTTGCCAGAATGTGGCTCGGCGCCCCAGCGATGATTGAAGCGCAGCAAAATGAGCTCGGTGAGCAGATCGTGTTTACCGGCGAGGAACTGGCCAACATCATCGGTTTCGTTCACGATTCCGAGGAGCAGCGCCTGTTCTCAAAGGACGATGTTCCCAAACAGATCGCCGAGATGATGGAACATATGGGAGCAGAAGGTGATGCCCATTCCAAATGAGCCACAAATTGCACCAAAGGGGCAAAGAAGGGCTGGCCCTGAAATCTGGCTAATTGGGGGAGCGGGTGATGTTGGCAGCCGTCTGACCTCGCTCCTTTTGGACCGTACGAAGGCTGCAATTACTATCATCTCCCGCTCGGATAGAATTTCAGGTGGTCAGAATCCGGATCGCCTTTGCTTTCGTACTGTCGATATCCGAACCAAAGGTGCGGCAAGGATGATCCCTCCCAAAGCGCTGGTGGTCAACCTTACGGAGGCAACACCGCCGGAACTTGTGGCCGAAATGGTCGCAAATGGCTGTACATTTCTCGAGACTTCGGCCTCTCCTGCTTATGTAAACGCCCTCCGCGACGGTATTCGAGGCCGCGATGTCGGCGGCGTTTTGATTACCTGCGTTGGCATGGCGCCGGGCCTGATCGACTTGATGGCTGAGTTTATTGCGCGGAACGAACATATTAACGCCGTTGATATCGGAATCGAGATGGGATTGGGCCGGCATTATGGAGCGGCGGCGACAGAGTGGTTTCTAGCAACCGCGGGCACGAATTATTTGCTTTTCCACAATGGAAGCCTGGTGCAGACGCCTGCGGGAGCCTTGCAACGGCTCTTCGCCTTTGATGCTTCTGAAAGTGGGCGCCTTGCCCTTGGTTTCGGTTTCGCCGGACGGGAGATATTGACGGGAAAACCAGCGGGTGCCTTATCAGGTAGGAGGTATTTTGTGGCTATTGACCCACCTCTTGTTACCCGTTCGCTGAGTTGGGCACTTAGCCTCGGGCTTGGGCCTTGGATTGCCCGCAATGCTCAATGGCTATCCCGGCAATTGTCACGGTTTCCAGGAATTGGGCAAATCCGCACGCGTATGATTGTGGAAGGTTTGTGTGACGATGGAATGCCAACTGCGTATGCGCGCGTGACGACTGGCGATCAGGCTGACGCAACGGCGACAATGATTCTGGCTACCCTCAACACAATCATGAGTGGCAACGTATCGCGAGTCGGTCTAGCAACAATTATAGACTATCTGACGCTGGCGGACTCTATTGCCGCTCTTAAAGAAATATTACCGGAAACCCGTATGGACATTTCCGGCATTGAGGCCAAAGCATCGTGACTGATCTTGTCCTCGATTTTCTGTTGGGTCTTTGGAGAAGTCCGGCGCGGGCTATTGTATGGAACAGTTCATCACATTCCGTGCAGGCCATGAAATCCGCCAGTCACAACGATCGGTACGAGGAATATAGCCGAAATTGCCAGGGTCAACGCCTTTTCCCACAGGCGTCGCAATCGAAATACCAGCATTATTGTCAAGACGAAAACGAGCAGCGCCTCGAGCGGCGCAACAATACTTCCAAAATATGCCGGATCCCAATATGAAAATGGGCTCGCAAATTTCCAGTCGGTGAAGGGCCACAATTGCTGTCGCGCATCGTCGTGGTGGGTCAGAAAATCCACAGCCGCATGCGCAAGTCCCGATCCGGCAAAGGCGGTCAGTGTAAACACGCGAAGCAGATACCCGGCAGCCAAGACAAGTCCCCAAACCAAGAAGCTGTGATCGATGGCAAATACTCGTTGCCACCCATCAGAGAAATAAAGGATACCGTACACGTCCTGTTCCGGCACTCCCGTCACTTTGGTCGCAAAGAGTACCATGGCGATCATAGGCAGGTCGGGGGCAAGGCCTCCCGCAAAAGCAGCGATCAGCGATCCTGGCCGATCTTGTTTTGCCCAAAGTGCACCGCCGATGATCATATGTGTAGGCGTATTCATCTTGCGGGACTCATATCTTCCTCAGATAACTCGTGTCGCAATCATAGCCAGGTCTACAAAGGTGGCAATTGAGATGACCATTT
>CAJQMX010000194.1 GCA_905479515.1 uncultured Parasphingopyxis sp. | reverse complement strand
TGATCGGCGCATCATCCAATCCGGAACGCGCCAGCAATCATGTACTGGAATTCCTGCTCAGCAAGGGTTTCAAGGTAATCCCGGTCAATCCGGGCAGCGTTGGTGAACAGATTCATGGTGCGACTGTCGTCGGCGCGCTTTCGGACATTGATGAGCCGATCGACATGGTCGATATCTTCCGCAACAGCGAAGCCGCGGGGGAAGCGGTCGATCAGGCGATAGCCGCCGGTGCCAAATCGGTCTGGATGCAGCTTGGCGTGATCAACGAAGCAGCGGCAGAGCGCGCCGAAGCGGCTGGCCTCAAGGTCGTGATGGACAAATGCCCGGCTCAGGAAATGCCGCGGATGGGACTCTAACCTGCGCTAGCGAACGGACAGGCGCTCAGCCTGTTCACGCAGCCGCTCAACCGCCGCCGCATGAATGCCCGGCGCTGTAATCAGCACGCCAAAAGCCTCCGCCGCATGGGTGTTGAATATCAGCGGCGCGCCCAGAGCATCGGATACTGTTGCACCGGCCTCGCTCGCGATCAGGGCTGCCGCACCCACATCCCATTCATGGCCCCAGCGCAAGGTTGCGACCAGATCGGCCTCGCCCGCTGCGACCATCGCAATCCGTAGCGCAATGGAATTGGGTTGATCGACGGCAACCAGATCCGAATCTTTCGTCAGATTCGCAAAAGGAATGCGGGAGCCCGGAAGCTCGGTCCGGTCGCTTACGCCAATCGGCAGGCCGTTGCGCGTGGCGCCACCGCCTGCGCTTGCCAGCCAGCGTTCGTTCCGCGCAGGCGCCTCAAGCACAGCAAAAATCGGCTGGCCATCCTCAACCAGCGCCACCGAGACACACCAGCCGGTGCGCTCCCGAATGAAATCGCGCGTGCCGTCTATCGGATCGACAACCCAGACCCGCGATTTTCCCAGCCGCGCCGCCGTATCGACAGTTTCTTCGGACAAATATCCCGCGTCCGGATCAAGCGCGGTCAACTGTTCCCGCAGGAAATCATCAACAAGCAGGTCAACGTCAGAAACCGGGTGATCTGGCGATTTTTCCCAGATCTCAATCTCGCCTTGCCAGCGTTCAGCCGCTTTCTCTGCCGCTTCGGCAGCGATATCGGCAATCTTGGATAGCGTGACCTCAGGCACCGGCCACCATCATGCCCTCAACCCGCAATGTTGGCGCGTTGACGCCGCGAATAAATTCCAGATCGTCGGCTGGCGAGAGTTCGCGGAACATGTCTTTCAGATTGCCCGCGATGGTGATCTCGGCAACCGGCGCCCCGATCTTGCCATTCTCGATCAGGAAGCCCGATGCACCGCGGCTATAATCGCCGGTCACGGGATTTACGCCCATGCCGATCAATTCTGTCACCAGAACCCCTTGCGCGATATCCGCGATCAGCTCGTCCCGCGACACGTTTCCAGCTTGCAGATGCAGATTGGTTGTCCCTGCGCCCGGCGGCCCGCCAATCCCGCGTTTTGCATGGCCTGTGGGTTCCAGGCCCAGCTGGCGCGCCGAAGCACTGTCGAGCAGCCATCCGGTCAGCACACCATCCTTGATGATCGCACTCTCGGCAACGGGAAGCCCCTCGCCATCAAAGGGCCGGGAGCGCATCCCGCGCTTGCGCAGAGGATCGTCAACTATGGTGATACCGGCCGGAAAAATCTGTTCGCCCAGATCGTCGCGGAGGAAACTCGTGCCCCGCGTAATTGCCGAGCCGGTGATTGCGCCGATCAGATGGCCAAGAAGCCCCGCCGAAACGCGCGGATCGAACACAATCGGCATGGCCCCGCTGGAGAGTTTGGCCGGATTCAAGCGTGCGACAGTCCGTTCCGCTGCGCGCTGGCCAATGCTGGCCGCGCTATCGAGATCGGCAAGATGGCGCGCCGTGCGATAGGCGTAATCGCGCTGCATGCCGCTTCCTTCGCCAGCGATAACGCTGGCCGAACAGCCATAGCTTGATCCCTGATAGCCGCCGCAAAAGCCGTGACTTGTCGCCAGCGCCATTATCGACCGGCTGGCGGACGCCCCGCCGCCTTCGCTATTGGTTACGCCTTTGACGGCGCGGGCCGCGTCTTCGGCTTCCAGCGCAGCGGCGCGCAATGCTTCGGGTTCTGCATCGCAGCCATCATCAATATCCAGATCCGGCAGCGCGCCGTGAAATAGCCTGTCTTCCGGTGCGAGCCCGGCATAGGCATCTTCAGAGGCTTCGCGCGCCATCGCTGCAGCACGATCGACAAGCGTCGCAAGCGCGTCTGCGGACAGGTCGGAAGAGGATACGCTGGCGGATCGATGGCCGACAAAGAATCGCAGGCCGATCTCCTCACCCTCGGAGCGTTGGACGTCTTCCAGCTCGCCAAGGCGAACCTGAACTTCGGTGGATGCACCGCCCGAATAGAGCACATCAGCCGCATCGGCCCCGGCTTTTTTCGCGGAAGTGACAAGATCGGAGACGCGCGTCTGCGCTTCGGTGACTGTAAGCATGGTGGCGATTTAGGGAGGCGGCACAGAATTGTCACCCTGTATGCGTTCAGGCGCTGGCCCCGATGACAAGACAGGCAAGCGCCACCAGCAATCCCGCCTCCCGATTTGAGCGGAACTTGGCGAGCGCATCCGCACCGCTGCCCGGATGCAGCGTCACAACTTGCCAGGTCAGATGCAACGCCGCCGGAAGCAGTGCAGCAAGGCCCAGCCATTGCGGACGGATTTGCCAGATCGCAAGGCACCAGCACGCCAGGGTGGCCATATAGAAAAGTGCGATTCCGAACCGGGCATTTTTGCCCAGCCGCCTTGCCGTGCTTTTCACGCCTGCCAGTGCGTCGTCCTCGATATCCTGCAACGCATAAATCGTGTCATAGCCAATGACCCAGAACACCGACCCGGCGTAAAGCCAGGCAATGGCGGGCGCATAGTCTCCGGTGATGGCGGTCCAGCCGACCAGGCCGCCCCAACTGAACACCAGGCCCAACCACGCCTGGGGCCACCATGTGATTCGTTTCATAAAGGGATAGGCTGCAACAAGCGCGAGGCTGCCCAGTGCAACCAGCTGTGCTTCCCAGCGTAATTGCAGGAGCACCGCCAGACCGATCAGACACAGCGATATCAACCAGAGCCATGCCGCGCGCAGCGACACCTGCCCGCTGGCCAAAGGCCGTGACCGCGTGCGTTCTACCTTTTGGTCGAGTTCGCGGTCGACGATATCGTTATACACGCAGCCTGCCGCGCGCATCGCAATCGCACCGAGCAAAAACCAGAGCAGCAGATCCCAGCGTTCCAGCGCGCCGCCCGCCAGAGCCACGCTCCAGACGCACGGCCAGTAAAGTAGCCACCAGCCAATCGGTCGGTCGAACCGCGCCAAAAGCGCAAAAGGCCGGGCGGCGGCAGGCAAGGCCGCGATCAGCCAATGCCGTTCTGTATCAGGGAGAGAGGATTGCGATTCCATCGCCCAACGCCCTATCCCGTATGACTAAGCTTGGACAAGCTTGAGACGATCGGTTTATGAGCGAACCCATGCCCGCAACCCCCGCCTGGCCTCCCGGCAGCCTGCCGCGTTTATTTGTCGATACGCCCTTGGCCGTCGATGAGGAGATCGTCATCGACTCCGCTCAGGCCAATTATCTCGTCCGCGTTCTCCGGCTGAAGGCAGGCGCGCAGGTCAAGCTGTTCGACGATCAGACGGGCGAATGGCTGGCCGAGCTGGCCCATATCGGCAAGCGCGATGCCATATTGCGGGTCGAAGGCAAATTGCGGGAGCGGGAGGATGTGCCCGATCTCTGGCTGTGCTTTGCACCGATCAAGAAAGGCCGGATCGACTGGCTTGTGGAAAAAGCATGTGAACTCGGCGTGTCCCGGCTGGTGCCAGTCAAAACGCGGCGGACGATTGTCGACAAGCTCAAGCCGGACCGGTTGAAGGCGCATCTGATTGAGGCCGCCGAGCAATGCGAACGAACCGCCCTTCCCGAACTGACGGAATTGACAACACTGAACGCATTGCTGGCCGATTGGCCAGAGGATCGAACGCTGTTCTACGCCGCTGAACGGGGCGGCGATTCCTTCCGCAAGGCGCTGGTTGCCCATGATGGTCCTGCCGCAATCCTGATTGGCCCGGAAGGCGGCTTTACCGATGAAGAGGATCAGGCGATCCGCGCCCTGCCCCAGGCCGCACCTGTATCCCTTGGCCCGCGGATTTTGCGCGCAGACACGGCAGCGGCAGCGGCGATCAGCCTGTGGATGGCGGGTCGCGGGGACTGGAGCTAGTATCACGCGTCTTAGCCGCGGCTCCGTTCACACCAGTAATTAGGACCAAATTTACCAAAAATTAGACGATTCCCGTTATCCAGACAGGCATGCATAATCGGGGGATCATTGCACAATTTCGACGGTTCGAGTTCAGCCTTTCCGCGCTGAGGTCGTGGCTGTGTCTGTGCGCCGCATTGATCTGGAGCCTGTTCGCAGTTGCCGCTCATGCCCAGACCACAACCTATACAAATTCAACCGATGGCGCGGTCAATGAATCCGCGACGCCCTGTTCGTCGTCAGGATATCTGGTGCGGAATTTCACGGTTGGCACAAGCTTCATCGTTTCTGATGTCGATATCGGTGTCCTGCTTGCGCACACCTATCGCGGCGACCTTCTCATGTATCTCCAGTCTCCATCGGGCACCCGCGTGCAAATATTCACGGGGACCGGCAATGGGGCCAATAATTTCAATGTGCTGCTTGATGATGCGGAGGGAAGCTCGGTAACCTCGCATAGCAGCGCAGACACCGCGACCAGCGGAACCAGCGTTCCACCCTATCAGCGCAATTTTGCCCCGGCCAATGCGCTGTCCGCATTTAATGGCCAGAATTCGCTGGGTACGTGGCAGTTGCAAATCTGTGATCGCTACAATCAGGATTCCGGAAATTTCTATCAGGCCGACCTGTTCCTGACGCAAACCCCAACCAACTATGCCGATCTTTCTCTGTCAAAATCGGTGAGTAACAGCAGCCCGGTCAACGGAGCCAGTATCACCTATACGCTTTCGGTCACCAACGCGGGAAGCTCTCCCCACACCGCAACGGCCGTAACGGTTGCCGACAGCCTGCCGCTCGGCGTCAACTATGTCAGCCATTCGGGCTATGGCACCTATAACAGCGGCAGCGGAACCTGGACCCTGCCCTCCATCGCGCCCGGGCAAACCCGCACGCTCACGATCACCGCAACCGTCTCCGCCACATCCGGCGCCACCGTCACCAACACAGCCGAAGTTTCATCATCGTCGATTGTCGACAGCGATTCGACACCCGGCAACGGCCTGTCGAGCGAGGATGACTATGATACGGCAACCTTCACCGTATCGGGCACGCGCATCGCGGGCATACCGCCCAGTCTTTCCACGGTCTGCCTGCCGATCAACCAGACCCTTTTCGACTGGAACACCCGCAGCTGGACAGCGGGCGCACTCAACACCAGCTATGCCGTTACAGGGATCGGCACGATCATTTTCGACATCACGACCAACGGCACCTTCGTGAATTCCACACCCGATGACACGAGCGACAATACGGGCGGTTTCGGCGGTTCACAGCAGGCCTTGTACCAGTATCTGGAATATACGAACCGGGACCAGGTCGCGACCACCGTACTGACGCTGCCAACGGCGGTCCCCGGATTGCAGTTCCGGGTGTTCGACATCGACTATGCCGCCAATGACTTTGCCGACAAGCTCACGGTGACCGGCAGCTTCAACGGTTCGCCTGTGATGCCCATTCTGACCAACGGCATTGCCAATTATGTGGTCGGCAATGTCGCAATCGGCGATGCCGGTTCGGATGGGTCATCGGCCGATGGCAATGTCGTCATCACCTTCCTTTCTCCGGTCGATACGGTGACGATTGTCTATGGCAACCACAGCACCGCCCCTTCCGATCCGGATGGCCAGGCGGCGTCGATCTATGATTTCCTGTTCTGCAATCCGCAAACCACACTCAGCGTGACCAAGATCAGCTCTGTAATCAGTGATCCGATCAACGATGAAACCGATCCCTATGCCATTCCCAACGCGGTGATCGAATATTGCATCCTGATATCGAACCCGGGCTCGGCGACCGCAACATCAATAGCCGCGACGGACGCACTGCCGGCCAACATCACCTACACCGCCGGCACCATGACCAGCGGAACGACCTGCGCCGCAGCCACAACGCCCGAGGATGACAATGCAACCGGCGCGGATGAGAGCAATCCCTTTGGTGCATCGATCAGCGGCTCAACGATCACCGCAACCGCCGCCAGCCTTGGCCCCAGCGACGCCTTTGCGCTGAAATTCCGGGCGACCGTCAACTAGACACAGCATGACTGCGGCATGGCGACCGCACCTCTCAACTGCTTTTCTTCGCCCCCCTATAGCCTTCCTATACTGGCGCGCGGCCACCAACATGGCTAAAGGCGATCCATGAGCACAAAGACGAATTCCCAGAGCAACGCCCCGGTAATTGAAAGCCGCGAAGAGCTGCTGACCGTGTTTTCCGAGGGCGAAAAGCCGGTCGACAAATGGCTGATCGGCACGGAACATGAGAAATTCGTCTATTGCCGGAGCGATTTTCACGCCCCCTCCTATGACGAGCCCGGCGGCATCCGCGATCTGCTGCTCGCCCTGCGCGAATTTGGCTGGGAGCCGATCGAGGAGAATGGCAAGGTTATAGCCATGCGCGGTGCGGACGGCACGGTGAGCCTGGAACCCGCCGGCCAGCTTGAACTCTCCGGTGCGGCGCTCGACAATCTGCATGAGACATGCGCCGAGACAGGCCGCCATCTCGAACAGGTCAAAGCGATTGGCGAGAAGACCGGCAAGGGCTTTCTCGGCCTTGGCATGTGGCCGGACAAGACCCGCGCCGAGCTGCCGATCATGCCCAAGGGCCGCTACAAGATCATGCTCGATTACATGCCGAAAAAGGGCAATCTCGGGCTCGACATGATGCTGCGTACCTGCACCATCCAGACCAATCTCGATTATTCGAGCGAGGCGGACATGGCGCAGAAATTCCGCGTCGCGCTCGCCCTCCAGCCGCTCGGCACCGCGCTTTTCGCCAACTCGCCCTTCACTGAGGGCAAGCCCAATGGCTATCTCTCCTATCGCAGCCATATCTGGTCCGACACCGATCCGGACCGCACGGGCATGCTGCCATTCGTTTTCGAAGACGGCTTTGGCTATGAGCGCTATGCGGATTTCGCGCTGAATGTGCCGATGTATTTTGTCTATCGCGACGGGCAATATCTGGATGCCTCCGGGCTTGATTTCAAAGACTTTCTAAACGGCACGCTCCCGATCCTGCCCGGCGAAAAGCCGACCATTGACGACTGGAACGATCACCTCTCGACGATCTTCCCCGAGGTCCGCCTGAAAAGCTTCCTCGAAATGCGCGGCAGCGATGGTGGCCCGTGGAACCGGATCTGCGCCCTGCCCGCGCTTTGGGTCGGCCTGCTCTATGACCAGACCGCGCTCGATGCGGCATGGGATATCGTCAGGCACTGGTCGCTCGACGAACGCGAAGCCCTGCGCGACGGCGTGCCCAAACTCGGCCTGCAAGCGCCGGTGCCGGGCGGCCGCACCCTTGGCGACATCGCCCCCGAAATCCTCGACATCGCAACCGCCGGGCTCAGCGCCCGGGCGCGCCTCAATGGCAGCGGCGACAATGAAAGCGGCTTCCTCGATCCGCTGCGTGAGATTGTCGCCAGCGGCAAAACCCCCGCCGAACACTTGCTGGAGCGCTATCACGGTGCATGGGGCGGCGATGTGACCAAGGTGTACGAAGAAGAGAGCTTCTAAGCCCTCACCGCTTCCCTTCGGCCCTGCGGCCCTACCCCGTCACATACCCCCAGCCGCGCTCACGCTGAGCCTGTCGAAGCGCCCTGCAATCCAGCACGTCAAATCCGTCCTTCGACAGGCTCAGGATGAGCGCGGGGGCGTTACCGGACGGCGATCAAGTTGACACTGGTTGACACAGGCCGGGGGTTAAACCGGAGCCACTGTTCAGGAAAAGCGAGCGCACCCTGAACAAGTTTACAAAGTTTTCACGACAACCGCTGTTTATCAAAAAGGTAGCGGGACGAACCGCGTTCTATTGGACACAGCAGACAGCCCGACCGTGCCCAACAGGACTTAGCGGTTCAGACGGTTGAGATCGACACAGTCAAAGAGCGAGCGGCCTAGCCGCTGGCGGGACGTTATCATGGGCGGGCGTGTGTAGGACAGGAAATAGGATCACTGGTTTGATCAGTCGCTGTTTTCCTCTCAGCTCGATATATTCGCAAGCTCCGCCGACTGCTTCGCGCCCCAATCTCGACCCTTCAAATCAAGCCAGCCGCTCCCCAATACCGGACGATCCGTCCATGCTGAACGTGCGCGCATTGACGCTATACTCGGCCGACTGGACAGCGCGGGTCTGTCAGAAGCCCATGAGATAGAGCGGCGGATCGCTGCCGAGCAAGCGGGAGTTGCGCTATCTAACATTGAGGTTGATATTTAACACCGCTTTTGTTAGATAGCAGCGCGATGTTAGATGAGTTTCCAGATCTGCGATTGCGCGCGCTTGCGAGCGCAACGGAAACCTATGCGCGTGAGGCTTTCGGCGCGCACCTCCATCTCGACCCCATCAAGCCGCTCGGGCTCCCGCACTTTCTATATGACCGCTACGAACTTTGGCGTGGAGAGTTGCTCGACGGCCCGGCTGTGTTCATCGTCCCACAAAGCGGCAGGATCGGCGGCGTGGACGAGTTCCTGAAGCATCGGAATCAGATGCGGCGCCATATCGACGCTCGCCTCTTCGTGCTGCTGCTCGAAGCCATACCGGCGGCATTGCGTCGACGCCTCGTGGAGAAGCGTGTCGCGTTCATCTCGCCGGGCGCGCAATTCTATGTGCCCGAAGCGTTTGTAGATCTGCGCGAGACCTATTCCAGCGAGCCAGAGCCATCATCCGAGCAGGTGTCCCCTACCGCACAGGTGTTGATCCTCGCCGCCCTGCTGGGGCACGAAGTCAACGATGCCAGCCTGACCCAGCTCGCCGAGCGCTATCAGCTCGCGATCATGAGCATTAGCCGGGCGTTCGACGAACTGGAAGCGCTCGAACTGGCGCGACCGCACCGCGTCGGCCGGCAGCGTCGCCTGAGCCTGCGCTTTAGTGACGGCGACCTTTGGCGCGCGGTCGAGGGGCGCTTGCAATCGCCGGTGCGCAAGACCCGCTATGTCACCGGCGATCTGCCGTTGAACGAGGCGGTGCTGGCGGGTGAAAGCGCCCTTGCCCAATATACGATGCTCAGCGAACCACGGATCGAATGCAGGGCGGTGTTGGCAGCCGCATGGAAGCGGATGGCGCGGCAGCGCGGATTGGAACCTGCCTGGGCCTATGACGAACGCCGGATCGAGGTCCAGACATGGGCCTATGATCCCCAGGTCCTTAGCGACAACACGGTTGCCGATCGACTGTCGCTCTATCTTAGTGCACGGCATGATGCGGACGAACGAGTCGCGCAGGCAGCCGATCACCTTTTGGAGCCCTTTAAATGGTAGCTGGCATCGACCGCTTTCGCGCACATTTCTCTGCCCATGAGCACCAATATGTCTTGATCGGCGGCGCAGCATGCGAGCTGATCATGGAGGAGGCCGGTCTCGATTTCCGTGCGACCAAGGATCTCGATATTGTCCTCAT
>CAJQMX010000193.1 GCA_905479515.1 uncultured Parasphingopyxis sp. | reverse complement strand
GTGAAACGTGGTTTTCTGTATCTGGTTGCCATTATGGACTGGGCGACGCGCAAGGTACTGTCGTGGCGCTTATCAAATACGATGGACGCCCGCTTTTGCGTCGAGGCATTGCAAGAGGCTATTGCCCGATATGGCCCGCCAGAGATTATGAACACCGACCAAGGCAGCCAGTTCACTGGGTCGGCGTGGATAACAACGCTGACGGAAGCCGAGGTAAACATATCAATGGACGGACGCGGGCGGTATCTCGATAACATCTTCATCGAACGCCTCTGGCGATCCTTAAAACAGGAAGCTGTTTACTTACACGAACTGACCGACAGATTTATGGCTGAACAGGTTATTCGGCAGTGGATTAAATTCTACAACACTGACCGCCCTCACACGGCTCTTGATAAACGAACGCCGGACTAGGCATACTTTGACGGCGATGAAATGATAAAAGCGGCATGATAACCAAACCCGATACACCTTAACTTAGCCGACAACCTGTTCGGAAAAGCAGGACCACTTCAGAGCGCCATCCAGACATGACAGCACCATTCATCAAGATAGTCAGTTACCAAAGGTTCCTGCCAATATCCCTTTTTTGTCATCTCCATGAGGCGTTCTGCCGGTAGGATTTTCTGCAATTCAATTGGCATTTATTTCTCTTACATATCTCATTCGAACATCGTCAAAACCTCATTGTCGACATGCGTATAAAAATAGGCGGCAATAAATTGACTAGCTTTCTTTTTACATTTACGAGATTTCAAATCCGGCATAATCGTCTGCAGCAATCTCATCACATCTCTCCCGGTATGATGGTGCTCCGCCAGCATAAATCAAAAAAGTGCGTTTTTGCTTACCAGGAACATTTTGGTTCACGCCCATAAACCAGGAATCAACTTTAGTGAAAAGCATCCGTTGGCCAGACTCGTAGACATGCTCTGTCCAGGCATTTTCCGCCGCCGTCGTTGGCACAATACGTTCATGGTTTCCGTCCCGCATATACTTCATCAAATCGGCCACCCACTCGACATTCTGTTCAATACATCTTGGAATATTGCAAAATGTTGCTGCATTATGCGGTCCGACCAACGTCAAAAGGTTAGGGAAACCTTCGATTTGAAGACCCAAATAGGTTTTGGGACCATCTACCCATTTGTCTTTCAGGGTTTGCCCACCTGTACCCCGAATATCTATCCGGTCAAACGCACCGGTGACAGCGTCAAATCCGGTGGCATAAATGATCATGTCGAATTCAAAATTATTGTCACAGGTCTCAATCCCGCTAGCCGTTATCCTTTCAATCGGCGTTTCTCGGATGTCAACAAGCTCCACGTTTTTCTGATTATAGACTTCATAATAATTAGTTTCCATTGGCACCCGTCGGGTACCGAAGCCATGGTTGGTTGGAATTAATTTTTCCGCAATTTCGGGGGCTTTGACTCTTTCGCGAATTTTCTTTGCCACAAATTCACTGATCGTATCGTTAGCGTCCTGGTCAACCAGGACATCGCGAAAATTCCCAACCCATATGCCAAAGCCGGGCCCGGCGTAGAGCTCTTCGTAAAAAGCTTCACGTTCTTCCAGGGAAACTTCAAGTGCGTGACGGCGGTCCGAATCATGTAGAAAACCTGTGTAGGTATCCTTACATCGAGCGAATATTTCCGGATAACTGGCCTTGATTTTCGTCTGCGTCTGATCATCGATCGGGCTATTATTCAAAGGCGCGCACCAATTGGGTGTGCGTTGAAAAACTGTCAGATGTCCGGCCTTTTTGGCAACTTCCTGTATGGTTTGCACGCCGGTCGCACCGGTCCCAATAACAGCTACACGCTTATCCTCGAAGCTCACCGGTACATGAGGCCACAACCCTGTATGATATGCTTCCCCTTGATAATCATCGACACCGTCAATAGCTGGCATCGTTGGCGCTGAAAGAGGACCAATAGCCGTGATCAGATAACGCCCGCGCGCTCGACCGCCATTTTCAAATTCAACTTCCCAAAAGTTCCCGTCCTCAACATAATGTGCTCCCTGGACGCGATTGTTAAACTGAATATCCTTACGCCAGCCGAACTTATCGGCGACGTAGTTGAGGTAAGTCAATGTTTCAGGCTGGGCGGAAAAATGTTCACTCCAATCCCACTCCTGCAAAAGTTCTTCGGAAAAAGAATAGCCATAGCTGTAGCTCTCGGAATCAAAACGAGCTCCGGGATAACGATTCCAATACCAGGTACCGCCGACGTCACCACCAGCTTCAAAGACACGTACAGAAAGTCCTAGCTTTCTAAGCAGATGGAGTTGATACATGCCCGCCATGCCTGCGCCTATTATGATAGCGTCGTATTGATCCGCTGATGGTGATCGCGTTGTTTGCGTTCTCTGCGAAAGCTTCGACATATCGTTATCTTTCTTGATAGACATAAATCAGGACCACCCTCCGCAATGCTAGTTCAAGCCCGCTGCCAGCACTTTGATAGTAAATTAGCAATCCGAGCTTTTGGCAGGTCGTTATCGTGCAGCTCATCGAATTTAGCGCCGGCTGCTCGTAAGGCCTTCGAATCCCGACTGGCAGCGAAGAGACGCCCATTGGAATAAGCGGGTCCGATCCTTCGACTACAAAGATCTCGTCATGTTTTTCGCGGCGTGTAACATGAGGCTCGATCTCATAAAAATGCAGACACTCTTTGGTCAAAATAGCGGTTGCGCAGCACACAGCATAACGATATGAAAATCTGCGAAGATTTTCCGCTTCGTCATTATTCACCCCTACAGGTTAGAATCAACCAAATATGAGATTTTTCAGAGAAAAATTAGCTTCATGAGAGGAATTTGTCAAACTATCGTTTGTTAAAAAATAGATCTGGACAACAGAGAATAATTTCTTAAGACTGTGTTTTAAGCCTCGTTATAAAGACAATGGGATAGCAAATAAAATAGCGGGAAATTTGCAGAAATTAAGTATCTTGTGTCGGCAGCGTAAGCTTGGTAACCCTCATATGATTTTGGATGCCATTTTTTGAAAGAGTCAGTTTCATGGAATTTGTTGGCTTAGGCCTATACTGGAATAACTTAGAAATCGGGCAAGAATTTCGCACAATTGGACGCACTATCACGGAAGCGGATTTGGTGAATTTCATATCCTGCACCGGTATGCTCGAAGTGATCTTTACGGACGTTGAATATCTTGCAAGTCATGGTGGCATTTCAGGTCGTGTGGTGCCGGGCGCGTTAGCCTATACTTACGCCGAAGGCTTGCTTGTTCAGTCAACCATGCAACATACTGGGCTTGCCTTCCTGAATATGGAGCTGGATATCAAAGGCCCAACGTTCGTCGGAGATACTATCCATGTGGAATGTGAGGTAATTGAGTTGAGTGCAACTTCCAAGGGCCGAGGTAAAGTCCGAACATTCAACAAAATTGTCAATCAGAAAAATGAAACGGTGCTTACCTATAACCCATTACGGATCATGGCTGGACGCCCCGAATAGCAACCGAGAATATTTTCGCTTCGGCAGTTTTTCAGCGGAAACAACGAAAAACACACCCATGGGGAAAACGCCCTCGTCGAAGTTGAGGCCGCGCTAGCAGAGGTAATTTTCAACATCAGGCGGAAAATTTATCAGGACATGTTACCATTAGAGAATATTGTGGTCATCGAGCTTGGGTCGAGCATAGCCGGACCATACGCTTCGAAAATCCTAGCGGATCTCGGCGCCGAAGTCATCAAGGTTGAAAACCCAGATGGTGGAGACGCAACGCGAAGCTGGGGCCCTCTGCTGAAAGATGGTGGCTCGGCTTCGTATTATGCAGCGAATATCGGCAAGCAATCGATAACCATCGACATGATGAACCCCGAAGATATTTCTCGATTAAAATGTCTCATCTTCGATCGCGCGGATATCGTTATTCAAAATCTTAGACCAGCACTCGCCGATAGATTCTCTCTTGGTGCGGAAGAATTGACGCGTGAAAAGCCTGAATTGATTTACTGTAATATCTGGGCCTATGGGAATAAAGGTCCCTTTAAGGATCTTCCGGGTTATGACCCGCTCATGCAGGCGTTTTCTGGCATCACCAATTTGACTGGCGAGCCGGATCGTCGACTTTCTCGCGTTGGGGTGTCATTACTCGATCTTGGTACTGGGATGTGGACAGCAATTGGTGCTCTCGCTGCCTTGCAGCAGTGCACTATAACCGGTCGCGGTGCGATAATTGATACCTCATTGTTGGAAACTGGTATTGGACTTATGACCTTGCCAATTGCACAATACTTGGCGTCAGGCAAGGCACCTGCACGGAGCGGACTCCGCGGGCCATTCATCGTACCTAATGATGGTTTTCAAACATCAGACGGAATACTCGTCATAGCCGTCGGCACCGACCTGCAATTTAGGCGGTTTTGTGTGGCCCTCGGGCGCGAAGAGTTGAGCCAAGATGAACGTTTCAAAACAAACGCAAAGCGCTATGAAAATGAGCGGGAACTGCGCCAGTTTATTGCTGACGCCATGAGCACCAATACACGGAACGTTTGGTCCGCGAAATTGACCGAAGCCGGCATTCCCAATGCCCCGGTCCAAACGATTGAAGAACTGCTGACGCATCTGCAAGTGGTGGCCTGCTGCATTCTTCAGGCATATGAAGCCGTGGATGCGCGCTTCGTCGGTTTACCATTAAGCATCGACGGCGTGAGGCCGGAATCGACACCCCATGCTCCGGTCTTGGGCGAAGACGATCAAGCGGTATTCAAATTCATGAAAGATCAAGGATGAGAACCCTAGATTTTCATTTCTAACCTCGGGGCACCTCTAAAAATACCCACTCTGACCTTTGATCTGATAGAATTCCGTTAGCACGGCGTTGTGATCAAAGGGATAGAATATGAGCCCGCTTGGATTTTTTGATGTTTCTAATCGCTATGCTGGCTTGGATGCCAAAAATGATCCGCTGCTGAAAATAGACGGCATCGTCCCGTGGGAAGAGTTTCGGTCTCATCTTGAGGCGGTCTGGCGCAAGCCGGCCAATCAACGCAAATCATCGGCGGGTCGCAAGCCATGGGATGCGGTGGTGATGTTCAAGGCAATCGTGCTCTGTGCGCTTTATAATTTGTCAGACGATCAGGTGGAATACCAAATTCGCGACCGGCTTTCCTTCGTTCGGTTTTTAGGATTAGGCCTTGAGGACAAAGTCCCCGATGCCAAGACGGTGTGGTTGTATCGAGAGCAGTTGGCGCAAGCTGGCATGATCGCGACGGTGTTCGAGAACTTCGACAGCTATTTGAAAGACCGGGGTTATCTGGCGATGGGTGGGCAGATCGTCGATGCCTCCATCGTCTCCGTCCCCACCCAGCATAACAAGCGTGATGAGAATGCAAAGATCAAAGCCGGAGAGACACCGAAGGACTGGGTGGATAAACCGGCCAAATTCCGCCAGAAAGATACGGATGCCCGGTGGACCAAGAAGCATGGCAAGAGTCACTACGGTTATAAGAACCATATCCATGTGGACCGTCGGCATAAGCTGGTGCGTTGTTATCATGTGACGAAGGCTTCGGTGCATGACAGCCAAGCCCTTGAGGCGGTCCTTGACGCAGACAACACAGCATCCGATGTGTGGGCCGACAGCGCCTACCGGTCTGCGGGCATTGAAAAGATACTGAAAGAAAAAGGCCTGTCGAGCCGCATCCCCTACAAGGGCCACCGGAACAAACCTCTGAGCAAACGACAGGAGCAAGGTAACAAAACCCGCTCAAAGGTCCGCGTTCGTGTGGAGCATATCTTCGGAGCTCAAAGCAACGACATGGGTGGCGCACAGGTACGCAGCATCGGGATCATCCGCGCCAAGGCGCGTATCGGGCTCAAGAACCTGGCTTACAATATGCGCCGCCTGGTTCAGTTGGAACACTTAGCCACAGCACCACCATGACCACACCCAGGGGCGGACTCTGCCTGAAACAGCGGTTCAGATGGCAATGCCCCGCTGGGACGCTGAAAAAGCCGATGAATCTTGGCAAAAACGCTTCGTATCGGGCCTGATTCAATCTACCATCGCCGAAATGAGGTATTATTCGAGGTGCCCCTCGGTCAATGTGACGAAACCGCGAGACATTGTCCTCAACTATATCGATGTCGATCCGCAGATCGTTAGTGACAGCACGTATCATAGCTCATGGAGAAAAATTTTCATGAATCAGCTTCAGATATTCTCCTAACCTCGCCAACATGATTGGAATCTGAATGTAAGGGGTCCGAGATTTTTTCGGATAGCGGCTAGCCAAATTGATAGGCCGATTGGACAGCTCCCAATACCGTATCCTTCAACATTCTTTGTCCCGTGTCTATCCCTGCCGCACCAACAACGACAAACAAAGGCATCAAATGTTCTTCTGTTGGATGGGCATCACGGGCGAATGGAGCCTTCTCCCAGTCAGCCAGCATTTCTTTCCGCTCCAGATAGTTCGGGTTTTTGACAGCCTCTGTCAGCCATTGATCGAACGACTCAGCTTCGACCTCGTCACCACTAGCAACCGACCGCAAATTTCGCATCAACTTCTGCATGTTGTGATAGCTCATCCCACTACCTATAATGAGTACGCCCTCATCGCGTAGCGGCTGTAATGCTTCGCCAACTGCTATATGGCCCGCTGGGTCAAGATCGCTCCGCAAGGACAACTGAACGATCGGTATATCTGCATCGGGAAAGGCGAGCTTCAACGGAATGAAAACGCCATGATCGAAACCACGTCGGGAATCGGTTTTGACTTGGATGTTTTTTGCCAGCAAGAGATTTTTAATGCGCGAAGCTAACTCCGGCGATCCCGGCGCTGCATATTCAAGCTTATATGTATGCTCAGGAAAGCCGTAGTAGTCGAACAGCAGCGGCGGTGTCGGGTTACTTTGAACCGTAATCACGGGTTCTTCCCAATGGCCAGAAACAACGACTATAGCCTTTGGCCGTTGGCCGATATCAACGTGGACCCGGTGCAGATACGCCGCCATTTTATCCCATGCATCTGCTGGGTCCCAATCCATAAAAAAGCAAGGGCCGCCACCATGTGGAACGAATACTGTGGGCATTTTACTCATTTCGTGGTCCTGGGTTATCGGCATAAACGATTTTTGTCCGGATTGAAGAACAATTTGGGAAACTTTCTACCTTGCATTCAACCCGGATCAATTTTGAAGGTACTTTATGATTGGAAGGCACCGGCATAGTCCTGCGCGAATTGTTGGAATGTGCGCGGTGGTTGACCGGTACATTTTTCCACTGTGTCTGCAACATAAGATAAATGTCCTGCTGGTCCGAGCGCATAGAGCTCATTCATAAGATCGGCAAGCTTTTCAGGCATGCCGGCGGCGACCATACCTTCTTTTGCAGCATCAAGCGGGACATCAATATAATTGATTTTCTTACCAATAACATCGGAGAGAACTTCCGCAAGCTCATACATGCTTAAGGCTTCTCCACCTGTAACCGGATATTCCTGATTTTCATGTCCTGCTTCTGTGAGGGCGGCAACAGCGACGGCGGCAATATCACGTGCGTCGATGAAACTCACTTTACTATCGCCCAGCGGCAAGTAGAACTGGCCATTCCCACGAATTGAATCGGCAAACATTAAGATATTCTGCATGAAGAAACCTGGTTGCAGGAAAGTAAATGCGATGCCGGTTTCCTTTACTTCCTCTTGACTGGCGCCGTGCCAACGCCCTACTTCCACGCCAGCATCAGGGCTTGCGCCAATGCCTGTGGACATTACAATATGCTTGACGCCCGCTTTCTTTGCCGCTTGAATAGCTGTTGACTTCATCGAAATTTGATCAAGATGAAGCGGCGTGACAAGAAACAGTTTTTCCACACCTTCCATGGCCGCAGAAACGGTTTCCGGCTGGCTGAGGTCCCCGCGGACAATTTCGACATTTACGCCCAGTAAAGCGCTGGCCTTAGACTTGTCGCGGGCAAGAACTTTAAAAGCGACACCTTTCTCCCCGAGTATTCGGGCAACTTCACCACCAATATTTCCAGTTCCGCCAATTAGCAAAATCATAGTGCAATCCTTTTCGTGAAACGTTCCAAGCAATTATCAGAACCGTTTGTTGGTAAAATTGAATAGTTGCCGATCCGGCGACATCGCTATATACGATCTAAAGCACCTGGACGCACAATGAAAGTAGATACCTTTAAGTAACCACCAATTAGGTAATCATCAATGATAAAATTTCCCCATAAACCAGTTTGCCCTGTCGAAGAGATTTTCCGCGTTTTAATGGGTCCTTGGACCATGTTCATATTGTGGAATTTACGGCAGGACGGCCCCACCCGTTACGGTGCCCTACGTCGGCAACTGGGTGGTATTTCTTCCAAAGTTCTAACCCAACGATTACGAATGCTTGAACATGAGGGTTTAATTTACCGCGTTCAAAAGCCAACAATTCCACCTGAAGTCACTTATGGGCTAACTGATCATGGTGAGGAGCTAGGTAACGCGCTTGGCTCACTAGAAGTATTCGCCAGAAAATGGCAAGCTCATTCGAAGCTCGACGCCTGATATTACGATAAATGGATTGTTTCCCGTCAGATCAAATAGGCATAATAGCCTCGTATCGCATTCGAACCTCAAACCACGAGGAAGTGAAAAAGGCCCTTGGCTACTAATTTCTGCTCGTCATCTTGCCAGGCAACTGCCTCAACGCTCGCCATCCTGCGTCCTTTTCGTAAAATCACCGCACGCGCATTTAGCTGCTCGGATTTGGATGGCCGCAAGTAATCAACAGTTAGGTTAATGGGCTTTGGTGGATTACCCTCCCAGTTTTCCATTACGCTGAGCATCGCAGTTGCTTCCAAGAAACTGGCCACAATGCCGCCGTGAACGTAATTGAGCACGGGATTACCAATGTGACTTTCGGAAAAAGGCATTATGGTTTCTATGCCTTCATCAATCAGGTTGGATACAATAAAATCGAGAAAGCGAAAAAAGGGAACGCGGTCACATCGCATCTGAATGTCTTCCCTGTTCATTATTGAGCTCCCATTTTTTCCATCATCTCAAGCAAGCCGCTTTTACCACGCGTTAACGCAAAGGTGGCCGAGCCCCGAGCGATCTCGTCAGCCGCAGCACCATCATGCCAGACCTTACCGCTACAGAAGGCAATATGCCGGGTTTGTCTGTAACATTCGGCACTGACCAGAACGTCGGCACGAGTTTGGGCAGGGCGAAGGTATTCCACCCGAAGGTCTAATGTAGCCATAGTCTGAACATCACCAATCGCCATCAAATTGGCCAAACCGAATGCACTGTCCAGCAACGCTGTCAAGGCGCCGCCATGCAACAATGTTTCTTCCTCATCTACGCAGAAATTCGGATTAAAGGTCATTCGGATCGTGACTCCGCTGTAGGTTGCTTCTTCGATCTGAAGATTCATTTCAGCGATCAGGCCCTTTGCGCGACTACTCCATAGTTGGGCAAGCCGATCCATACTCACGGAGTCTTCTTTCTTATTCATCTTTTCTTGGTCCTTACTTGCTCAAATTGGCGAGCGGTTATTCTTCAAAAAAATGCTGCATGTGCCTCAAGGTGGTTGCCAGTTTGACGCCACAGGCGGCTGATCGAACTTGTACAACGCCCACACAATACGCCGAACGATATTGAGATAATGTGTTGCTACTTTGGTTGGCGGTAAGATGGACGCGGCTATTCGTCCCCGTCCCCACGTTTTCGATTGGCGAACATCTCCGGGTTAATCATGTCGCGCATGTCGTGTGCCAAATGCAGCGTTTCACCGCCATCGACGTAAAGTTCTTCTCCTGTTATGAAACCGCCAATTTTTGACGCCAAGAAGATTATCGCACCGGCAATATCATCTGTTGCGCCCATGCGGTTCATCACTGAACGGTTCAATTTCGTCCACATGTCTTGGGGGATTGGATAATGGCCAAGCGCCTCGGTCTTGATAGTACCTGGCCCGACACAATTCAACCGGATGCCGTATTCAGCCCACTCCGCGGCAAGTGTCTTCATCATCCCGGTCACCCCTGCCCGTGCCGCAGCTGTGTGGACAAAACCGGTAAGAGCAGTGCGCGTAACGGCCGTCACGAAAACAACAGACCCACCATTGTCGAACATGAAATGGTTAGCCGCTGCGCGTGTCATTTGCCAAGAGCCAATGAGATTGTTGCGTATCACCGCCTCGAAGCCTTTGTTAGTAATATCGCGAGCCGCAGCCACAAATTGTCCGCCAGCATTGTTGACGAGAACATCGAGACGGCCATAGCGGTTGGCGATTGCGCGCATTGCGGCTTCGATACTCTCTTCGTCGCGCATATCGCCAGGCACAACGAATGCCGTACCTCCTGAAGCATGAATCATATCGGCGGTTTCCTGTAGCGGCTCTTCGCGCCGGGCAAACAACGCCAGCCTAGCCCCGCAAGTCGCCATTTCAAGTGCCGTTGCCCGGCCCATACCCGACCCACTACCGGTAACTAACGCCACCTGACCGGACATAAGGTCCGGAGCAAAACGCGCAATCTTGGCCCTTTCGTCATATGTCATGTTTCTTCCGTCCTTTATTTAGAAAGAATTTGGCCAGAGATGATGAGTTTGCGTTTCTTCTGGGCGTCAACAACGACTTCAAGCTATCGGCAGAAGCGACACGGCGGCATCAGCTACTCGATGTCTGATGAAACAGATTCTTTGGTCGCCATTCTTCTTTATCCATTTTTTCTTCTAAAACTACAAATTCTTATCTGACATCTGATCCACATGTTCTGTGATCAGACGTTGTTCTTTTGCTTGGGTGAATTTCGCCTAAATTCCGATAATATCCGTAACGTCGCGACTAAATTGAAAATTCACTTATTTCCCCCTCGAACAGTTTCCAAGGAAACCAAGTTGACTAATTTCAAACATGTGTTAGAAAATAAATCAAGCAATAGTTTGCAAGAGTGATCATTTGTAGATGGCCACGCCAAATCCGCTAATTAGGCAGAGTAGTGATGACAAGCGACAATTCCTTGCCGAAAGTCAATAGGCCCGGCACAATGTTACGCAGTAAAAAAGTGTTCTTACATTGTAAGCTAAAAAATGAGAATGGCAGCGAGGCAATTGATATTCAAGACCGGAACTTCCAAAAACGAAACCGAATTCGAATGACGAGGATAAAATGAAAAACAAACTCTGCGAGATGTTCGGCATCGATGTTCCTATTTTTGCGTTTTCCCATTGTCGTGATGTGGTGGTCGAAGTCTCCAAAGCCGGAGGCTTGGGCGTCTTGGGCATGGCGCGAATGAACCCGGAACGCGTTGAGGAGGAACTTTGCTGGATTGATGATCGTATCGACGGTAAGCCTTATGGCATTGACGTTTTAATGTCGGGCAATGTGGAAGATGTAGGCCACCTGAAATATGAACCGGAAAAACTTTTGCCCGCAGAACAGGTTCGGTTTGTCAGAAATATGTTAGATAAGGCGGGAATCCCGGCCCTGCCCGAAGCCGAAGCTGAAGACATCAAGCGCGATATCGTCAAGGGCATGAATTTTACCCCGCGCGAAAGCCTGGAAATGATAAAAATGGCCATGAATCACCCGATCAAACTTATTGTCAATGCGCTGGGAACACCGCCGGCGCATTTGATTGAAGATGCCCATAATAAAGGGATCAAAATCGCAGCACTGGCCGGCAAGCCTCGACATGCCGTCAAACACAAAGAAGCGGGCTGTGATTTGGTTGTCGCCGTTGGCACTGAAGCTGGCGGCCATACGGGGGATATATCATCCATGGTTTTATGGCCAAGTATTGTCGATGCGGTTGATCCCATGCCAGTGTTGGGAGGTGGCGGTGTTGGTCGCGGTCGGCAACTGGCGGCGGCTCTCGCCCTTGGCTGTGAAGGTGTATGGTGTGGCTCTATCTGGCTAAAAACGGTTCAAAGCGAGGTCCCCCCGGAAATAAAACAAAAAATGTTCGAAGCTGAAGCAAATGACGCCATTATGACGAAAAGCGTTACCGGCAAACCTTGCCGGACACTGAACAATCAGTTTTCTCGAGCTTGGAACGCACGTAACGCACCTGATATGCTCCCCGCCCCGCTACAGAACTATCTCTGGTGGCAAGAAGGCCGTACCCGAGTTGAGCGAGTTCGAGCCAAGGATTTCCTAACCTATCCTGTCGGCCAAATTGTAGGTGATATGACAGAAGAAACCAGCGTCAAGGAAGTTGTCTATGACTTCATTAATGAATTGCTGGAATCCAAGGACCGTCTGGACAATATGTTAAGCGAATAGCATTATTTCTGCATTGCCGAAGGAAAATTCCTTGAACTTTGTTGATGCCAATTTTGCGATGGACGCATAAATGTCAACGTCGGAGTAAAAGGGCCACTGTGGCGGAGTAAAGCTGGTCCACTTGATTTGATGTTGTACAATTGCTATAGCTGGCAGGCACTAGGAAACAATAGTGCTGATCGGCGACCAAATATTCAGCGAAGCCGCCATCAACCACATGAAGATCTGCGGGACAGACGGCGAAGGCATGTATCCAGACCAAGATTTGCTTTGCACCAGGAGTGGGTGTCTCTCTCAACGTTTCGATCAACGAGGTGTTAAATGCCTGACGCATCATGGCGGGCATTATCACTTGCATCCAACAGCTCAACCCCGTCAACAAGTAACAAATAATTTCACTATTTTTACATACCCGTCGGGTAGGTCTCGTCCATCTCACCTTCATGCCACCGAGCCGTAAAATGCTGATATCACATTATAATGGAGCAAGAAATCGAATTGCTCTGGCAGACAACACTAAATAATGGCTCTGCCGTTCTGTTTCCGGGCGATAAATAACTCCAATCGCCCGTTGTAGGCGCGGTTCACTCAATAAGTCTGACATTTGGTTTTTCGCGCTCAAGTCGAGCTGAAACTGTTTGTGGCTTACCTGATGAAATAGCCTTTCATAGCTGCCTTCAAAGGGCGGCCGTACGCGTTTGCGATCGGCAGGCGTATCCCTGCCGAAGGCCGCCGTAACTTGGCCACGGCAGGTAGAAAAGCCAATTAATAACGCATCATGGCCATGACTTTCGCGCACCAGTTGGCCAATATTAAATTCCCCGCGTTTGCCTCTCTCTGTCGCGGTGGCATTGCCGATGTGCGAATTATGTGCCCAGACAATAATTTTGGCCGCACGATCAGATT
>CAJQMX010000192.1 GCA_905479515.1 uncultured Parasphingopyxis sp. | reverse complement strand
TCCCCCACGGTGCTCAGCAACCGGCTGAAACAGCTGGAAATGAACGGGATGATTATCAAGAAATCCATCGCGGGCGAGAAATCCACCGAATATCACCTGACGCGGTGCGGACGTGAGCTTGGCCCACTGATTGATCAGATGACCAAATGGGGGCTGCGCTGGGCACGGCGCCGCATCCGTGATGAAGATCTGGATGCAGGCACCTTCATGTGGGATTTCCACCGCTCGTTGAACACCGAAGAGCTACCCGATGGCGAAACCGTCATAAGCGTAAATCTGCACGATGTAGAGACGCACAATAAATGGTGGTTGATCGCCAAGGCGAGCACAGTTGACCTATGTACCGACGATCCGGGTAAGGAGGTCGACATCTATTTGCACACCTCTTTGGGTGATCTCGCTGAAGTATGGATGGGCGATGTCGGCATTCGCGATGCGATGAGCGATGATGGCATTATCGTCACGGGTTCAAGCCACCTGATGCGCACGATCAGCAGCTGGATACCGCAGTCGAGGTACGCTGAAGTGCGGCCAAAACGAATTATGGAAGATCGGGTGGTTATGAACGCGTCAGACGATGGTGTCGCCGAGTAACGTACTTTGTTTTGAATCTGCGCTGTTGGGCAATAAGCAAACAAACCTACTGACCTGAGCGACGGTCCCTATGCACGAAGCGCCTGGCCGTGCGCGGCTCGACCCCGCTCATCATCGCATCCGCGTCCGATGGCCCAAGGGGTAATGGAGTGTCAGTTCGGTCGTGCGCAACATTGTGCGGCCTTGGGGCGGTATTTTGCGACCAGCCAGCCGCTGTCATTTGTTGGGCTCTGGCGCTAAGCCGGAATTCGTTTGGGAGCTGGCAGCGCAACTCCCACACAATGATGGACAAAATTAGCCAGAGAGACCGAAATGACAAAAGCCGCCTTCTATCCGATCGGCATGCCCGGCCACGCTTGGGGCGAAGATGAGCGGAACCAGTGGCGGGCGAATCAGTCCCCTCAGCGCCGCTACAAAGAGGATGTGGTGCCCCGCATCGAGGCGCTGGGGGACCGTTTCGAGATCCTTGCCTATGGCGAGCTCGATTATGCTGGTGAGACCTACACAGTTTTCGCGCTTCGCAACGGTCCCCACGACCCGGCTCTGCCGACGGCTCTCGTAACCGGCGGGGTGCACGGATACGAAACGAGCGGCGTAATGGGTGCCCTTGAGTTTCTCGAGACCCGCGCGGCGGAATATGCCGGCAAGGTCAATTTGCTCGTCGCGCCCTGCGTGAGCCCCTGGGCTTATGAGCGTATCAATCGCTGGAACTATGACGCGATTGACCCCAACCGCAGCTTTCACCCGGATAGCGGCGCGCGCGAGTGCACCGCGTTAATGGAGCTCGTCGCTTCACAGGCAGGGCCTTTTCTCCTGCACATCGATCTGCATGAAACAACCGACAGCGACGAGGGCGAGTTTCGCCCCGCTCTGGCGGCGCGTGATGGTGAAACCTATGAGCCCGGATCGGTCCCCGATGGCTTCTATCTCGTCGACGACAGCGAGAATCCGCAGGCTGCCTTTCAACAGTCAATCATCTTGGCGGTCGAACAGGTCACGCATATCGCTCCGGCTGACGAGGACGGCACGATCATCGGATCGCCCATCGTCGGACACGGCGTGATCGCATATCCGCAAGCCAAATATGCAATGTGCGTCGCCATAACCGGCGCGCAGTTCACGACGACCACCGAAGTTTATCCGGACAGCGCGCGCGCCACGCCTCAGCAATGCAATGATGCACAAGTGGCTGCGGTGTGTGCGGCTCTGGATTTCGCGCTTGCCCATGCATGAGCCGGCCGTTCGCTTAAGCGGCTTTTGAGTCCTTCTCGCGCTCCGCCATTTCCGTGTTCAGCATTTCGGCCAGCAGGAACGCCAGCTCGATGCTCTGCCCGGCGTTGAGGCGTGGGTCGCAATGGGTGTGGTAGCGGTCGCCGAGATCCTGATCGGTGACGTCGATGGCGCCGCCCGTGCATTCGGTGACATTCTGGCCGGTCATCTCGCAATGGATGCCGCCGCCATAGGTGCCCTCGGCGCGGTGGACGGCGAAGAAGCCTTTGACCTCGGCGAGGATGCGTTCGAACGGGCGGGTCTTGTAGCCGCTGTCCGCCTTGATCGTGTTGCCGTGCATCGGATCGCAGGACCAGATGACCGGATGACCTTCGGCTTTCACCGCGCGGACGAGCGGGGCGAGACCCTCTTCCACCTTGTCATGGCCAAAGCGGCTGATCAGCGTGATACGGCCGGGTGACCGCTCGGGGTCGAGTGTGTCGAGCAGCTTGAGCAGATCGTCGGGATCGAGGCTCGGCCCGCATTTCATGCCGATCGGGTTTGCGATGCCGCGGAAATATTCGACATGGGCGCTGTCTTCGAACCGCGTCCGGTCTCCAATCCACAGGAAATGGGCGGAGGTGTCGTACCAGTCGCCGCTCAGGCTGTCCCGGCGGGTCAGCGCTTCCTCATAGGGGAGGAGCAGCGCCTCATGACTCACATAGAATTGCGTGCCGTTTAGCTGTGGCACCCGGTCGGCATCGATGCCGCAGGCGTCCATGAACTGCAGCGCATCGCCGATGCGGCCCGCCAGTTCCTCGAACTTGGTGGCCCAGGGGCTCTTGCCCATGAAATCAAGCGTCCAGCTATGCACCTGATGCAGGTTGGCATATCCGCCGCTCGCATAGGCGCGCAGCAGGTTGAGCGTGGCCGAGGCCTGTGAGTAAGCGCGGATCATGCGCTGCGGATCGGGCACACGGGATTCTTCGCTGAACCCGATATCGTTGACGATATCGCCGCGATAGGAGGGCAGGGTGACGCCGTCCTGTTCCTCGACATCGGAGGAACGCGGTTTCGCAAACTGCCCGGCCATGCGGCCAACCTTCACGACCGGCACTTTAGAGGCATAGGTAAGCACGACCGCCATCTGCAGGATCACGCGGAACGTGTCGCGGATATTGGTCGGGTTGAATTCGGCAAAGCTTTCCGCGCAATCGCCGCCCTGCAACAGGAAAGCCTTGCCCTCGGCCACTTCGGACAGGTCGGAGCGCAACTGACGCGCTTCCCCGGCAAAGATCAGCGGCGGATAATTGGCGAGCATATTCTCTACGCCGGCCAGCGCTGCTTTGTCGTCATAGCTCGGCATCTGAATGCCATTGGCATCGCGCCAGCTAGTTGGGGTCCATTGTTGCGTCATACCATTATCCACAGGTCAATTGCGGGCGAATCCATGACGGAGCGCACAGGCGATTGCAACGAATTATCTCTTTTGGCGCTAAAAAGGGCGGTTTTTCCAATATCGTCACCCCGGATCAAGGCTGGGGTGACGGTGTTTGTCAGGCGGCATCCACCCAATTGCCGTGAAAGCCCGGCGGGATGCGGTGGGGCAGGTGGATGGTCGCAACCGGATCGCCGGTGAAATTCGCTGCATCCAGGATCACAAAGTCCGTGCTGTCACTATTCATGTCGACAACCAGGCCGACGAGCCAGCCTTCATCCTCCCCTGCGCCGCGCGGAACGAAAACGAATTCGCCGGGATGACGATGCGCGCCGAAATCATGCAGGTCGCGGGTGCCCGCTTCGAGATCATATTTGATCAGGCGGGTGTCGTTGATCAGGCCGGGCACGCTCTCGCTGTCCTCACTCGCCATGCAATAGGCGTAGCGATAGGGCTGGCCGGTCAGTCTTTCATCGAAGCGCGGAAATTCCTGATTGGTGTCATCGACAACGGTCCGCTCGACGGTTCCGCCCTTGGCGTCGATCGTCCAGCGTTCGAATGCACTGTGCGAGCCGTCCGGTCCGTCATAGCCCTCGGCGAACATCCGGTCATGCGCCACGATATCCATGGTGACGCTGCCATCTGCATTTTCAAAGGCGTTGCAGGGATGGAATGCATAGCAGGGCGCGACATCGTGCCAGATTATATCGGCGTTGCTGCCGGTGCGCGGCATCAGGCCGACCCGGGCCTTGTGATCCGGGTTCCAGCGATAGGGGAAGCCATGGCCGCCGATCAGCGCCTTCATGGAAAAGGTGACGGGCAGATCGAGGATGATCACGTAATTTTTCGTGATCGCGCAATCATGGATGCTCGGGCCATGCTGGACGGAAATCGGTTCCTCACGCACGACCTTGCCATCCGGGCCGACAACCGTGTGCCATACCGTGTCCGCCACCTCGCCCTTGTAGCAGATGGAATGCATCTCTCCGGTTTGCGGATCGAGATGCGGATGGGCGGAGAAGGGGCCTTTGAGCGTGCCGTCAAACGGGTTGATGGCCAGCGTTTCCAGTTCGTCATTCAGTTCGACCGGGCTGTTGCCCGCTTCGACAATGGCCCAGGTGCGACCATTCTGGCCGACAATATTGGTGTTGGCGCTGCCGCGTGCGCGATCTTCAGGGCAGGGGACGAGTGGTTCGCTCAGCGCCTTGCTCACCGCTTCGGATCGGATCCAGCGGTTGCGATACCATTCTGCCTTGCCGTTCCGGATGCGCAGGCCATGGGCCATGCCGTCGCCGAGGAACCAGTGATAGGTGGCGGCGTTGGGCGGGGTCACAGGATTGGGGCCGATGCGCAGATAGCGCCCGTCCAACTCTGCCGGGATTGCGCCGTCGACGTCCAGCTCGGTCAATGTGAGTTCGACCTCCATCGGGGTGTGAATGCCGGTGAGATAGGGATGGTCGTCGCTACGCGTCTTCAGCGCTGCGCTGACTTTCGACACCCCCATGATGCCGGAGGTAACGGTCTTGCGGATGGTTTTCTCGATAACGCTCGCCATGGCGGAATTCCTTGCTTGTGCGGGACGACTCACTTGTTATGTTGACACTGTTAACGCAGCAATGGTAACAGTGTCAACATGGAAACTACGAAGAGTAAACAGGCCTATCATCACGGCGATCTCCGCAGCGCGCTGATTGAGACGGGCCTCCGCCTGCTCGAAGCCAAAGCGGGCGGCGAAATCGGCCTGCGCGAAGTGGCGCGTGAAACCGGGGTCAGCGCGACGGCCGTTTATCGGCACTTTCCGGACAAGGATGCGCTGCTGCAGGCGCTTGCCCAGGCCGGGTATGAGCAGCTGTTCGAGGCCCAGAAACTGGCGGCGGCGGGTAAATCCTCCCGCGAATTGGCGTTTCGCGCCACCGGGCAGGCTTATGTCCATTTTGCGGTGGCCAATCCGGCGCTGTTCGGTGTGATGACCAGCTACTTGCCGAAGGCGGATGACGGCGAGACTCTGGCGATTATGGCCGGTGCGCCGGCCGGAGCGCTGCTCCGCGAGAATATTGCATCCTTGCTACCCGAAGGGGCGAGCAAGCGCGCGCAGGACATCGTCGCAATTCAGGCGATGGCGCTTGTCCACGGCTTGGCGCAGCTCGTCCTGAGCGGACAGATTCCCAACGATCCCGATCTCATCAATGCAGCGGTTGACCAGTTTGGGGACTGGAACCGCACCGCAGATTAAGCTTCCGGTACGCCAAGCGCCCGCGCGGCTGCGTTGATCCGGCCAAGCTGGGTGGAATTGTCGGCAAAGGCTTCGCGTGCGCGGCGCCATGCACTGCTTGCCTGTGTTGTCTGCCCCAATTGCATGCGGGATCGCATCAGCATGATCCAGCCGTCCGGATCGTTTGGATTTGCCGTTAGGCGCTGATCGAGACCGCCAACCATATCTTCGATCATCATGTCCTGCTGGCCCTGGGGCAAATTGCTCGCCGCCCGCATTTCTGCGGGGCTTGGCCCCGGAATGGCTTGGGTTGCCGCTGCCGGTATATCGGTTTGCGCACGGGTTCCGGGTGGCGGTACGCGGCCACTGACATCGATGCCATGCTCGGCGGAAACCTCGGCAATCAGGCGGCGCAGATCGGGTTCCCATGGCGCGCCCGCCGGTGTGTCGCCGAGCAGCGCGATCCAGTCATTGATGGCGCCTGCATGGTCTCCGGCAATGTCCTTGCGAACGCCTTCGAAATAGCGCGCGCGCGGATCGGCCGGATCAAGTTCAAGGGCGCGGGCAAAGGCTTGCTGGGCCGCATCGGGAAATCCGGTTTCTGCCGCAAGCGCCAGCGCTTCGCCGCGCGCTGAATGATAGCGTGCGAAAGTCGGGTTCAGCTCACTGGCCTGGCCATAGGCGCGGGCCGCATCCGGATAGCGGCCGGTCTGGAAGTAGGAGAGGCCAAGCAGCGCCCAGCCTTCCTCGTCCTCAGGATTCGCTTCGAGCCGGGCTTCGAGTTGCGGGATTGCTTCGGCGAGTTCGTTGTTGCTCATCGTGGCGGCCGGGTCGGTGCCTTCTGGCGCCCCGCTCATCGCTGCGCCCCGATCATCACCGCGCGCAATCGCAAATCCGATGGAAAAGGTTGCTACGGCTGCCGCCGCTATCAGCGCATAGCGAGCAATATTTCCGGTCTTCTCGCCTTTTTGCTTCTGCGCGTCACTCATCATTGCCATCCTTCATAAAAATCCCGATCCTATCTAGCTTGTCCGTTCAAAGATGATAGGGTGTGTCAGGGCGCACAGATCAAATGGATGGAAATGGGATAATCCCGGCCATCAACAAGGAAGCTGAACGATAGGGGGATCATTTGGCGGACGCGTATCGTATCGCTATCATTGGATCGGGACCAGCTGGCCTGAGCGCGGCATCGCGTGCGGCGCAGCTGGGTCTGTCGCACATTCTGATCGAGAAGACCGACCATCTTTCCGATACGATCTATAAATATCAGAAGGGCAAGCATGTGATGGCCACGCCGAGCCAGCTCGTGCTGCGCTCGGATATCGATTTCGAAGCTGGAAAGCGCGAAGTCGTGCTCGGGACATGGGATGAGCAAACCGCCGGCCATGATGTCAATGTGCGGCTTAATTCAGAGGTAACATCTGTTGAGGGTGAGGTTGGCAATTTCCAGATCGCCTTTGCCGATGGCGAGACAATCACCGCCGAAAATATCATTCTCGCAATCGGCACACAGGGCAATCCCAATCTCGTCCGCTGCCCGGTGGGTGATGGAGCGGTGGTGCAATACACGCTCGATGACCCCGGTGAATATGTTGATGAGCATATCACGGTTATCGGTGGCGGTGATGCGGGTATTGAGAATGCGCTTGGCCTTGCTGCCGACCCTGAACAGAATAACAGCGTCACGCTCGTGAACCGAGGCCCCGAATTCGCGACGGCCAAGGGAGCCAATGTAAAAGCGTTGCTGGCGGCGGGCGATGCCGGGCGGATCAATATCCTCACAGAAACCACCGCATCGCATATCGGCAAGGGTGAGATCACCTTTGACACGCGCGACGGCGAAACCAAGATACGCTGCGACCGCGTTATCGCGCGGATGGGCTCGGCTCCGCCGCGTAAATTTGTTGAAGCGTGCGGTGCGGAATTTTCCGGGCCGGACCGCAATGCCTTTCCGGTGCTGTCGCCGACCTTCGAAAGCAGCAAGAAGGGCGTCTATGTAATCGGCGCTCTGGCTGGCTATCCGCTGATCAAGCATTGCATGAACCAGGGCCATGACGTGGTCGAGTTCATCAACGGCAACACGACGCTGAAACCTGCTGATGAACCGATCCTCGAAGCCAAGTTCAAGAATCTGCCGGGCCGCAAGAGCGTCGACGAATGGCTCGAATTCCTGCGCAGCAATATCACCATTCTCGAGCCGATGACACCGCTACAGATGCGCGAGTTCATGCTCGACAGTGAAGTCCGGGCCTATCGGCGCGGAGAGACGCTGTTTGACCGCGCCGATCCCGGGTCCTCCTTATTTGCCATCGCTGAAGGGTCTGTGCTCGTTCAGGTGGATCCCGATGATCCGTCAAAAACGGTGGGAATCGAATGCGGATCGATCGTCGGTGAAGTGGGCCTGGTATCCGGGCGTCGCCGCGGATCGACCGTCGTTGCGGCGGAAGACGCTATCTGCGTCGAGATACCGCGCATGGCGGCCCTCAAGCTGCAGAGCCAGGTTCCTCCGGCAAAAGCGGCCATCGCGCGCATCGCCACCGAACGGCAATTGCTGCAGATGTTTGGCTCCGGTCTGACGAAGGAGGATGTCGCCGATATTGTCGAAAGTGCCGAGATCATGACAGTCAAGGCTGGCGAGGCAATCATCGAAGAGGGCGATACCGGCATTGATCTGTATGTGATCCGCTCCGGTTCCATGGTCGTCGAGAAGATGGTCGGGCGCAAACCCGTTTTCCTCTCCTATCTGCCGGCCGGTTCCTATGTCGGCGAGATGGCGGTTCTGGATGATAATCCCCGCACCGCGACGGTGCGCGCGGCGATCAAATCGGAAGTCATCAAGGTGGATGGCCATGCCTTCCGCGCGCTGCTTGAGAAAAACCCCAAGCTGCTCGCAACGGCCCGAGAGAAAGTGGAAGCGCGCGAGAATATCAACAATTTCGTCGAGGCGAAGAAGGACAGTTTCTCCGGCGTTGTCGATATGTACAGCTCGGTTTCCTCCTTCCTTGTCGAGAACGGCATTGGCGAGGCCACGGATGTTTTGCTGATCGACGAAAATCTCTGTGTCGGGTGTGACAATTGCGAGAAGGCCTGTGCCGACAGCCATGACGGGCTATCGCGGCTCAATCGCGAAGCCGGGCGGACCTATGCCCATCTCCATGTTCCCACCAGCTGCCGGCATTGCGAGCATCCGCACTGCATGGCCGATTGCCCGCCCAACGCCATCCATCGCGGCGATGACGGCGAAGTGTTTATCGACGATACCTGTATCGGGTGCGGCAATTGCCAGCGGAACTGCCCTTATGGCGTGATCCGCATGGAAAAAGTGCCGCCGCCCAAGCCGTCCCTGTTAAGCTGGCTGTTTTTTGGGGCCGGGCCGGGGCCAGGTGAACCGGACCAGGACTGGATAGCAGACCGGGTGTCCGACGACACTCCGAAACAGGCGATCAAATGCGATATGTGTGCAGGGATAAAGGGCGGCCCGGCCTGTGTTCGGGCATGCCCGACGGGCGCCGCCATTCGTGTTGCACCGGAAGAATTCCTGTCGGTTGCCCGGCTTGAAACGGAGCAAGGCTGAGCATGGCGACCCGGGGAGCAGATGTGGACACGGATTTCACCGATGTCGATGAAGGCGAGCGTAGCAGTGTTTCGTCAGGCGCCCGGCACGAAGGCGTGTGGAGATATCGCCGCAGCTATTGGGGAAAAATGGCGCTTGGCATTTCTGTCACGCTGATCATTGCCTATCTGCTGATTGACGTGGAGCCCCGGCACAATGGCGGAAGCTGGCTCGGTTATACGCTTGGCACCGCCGGCGTCGGCCTGATCCTTTGGCTCACCACGCTCGGTGTGCGCAAGCGCGCGATGACACCGGGCCGCTGGTCGCTCAAAGGATGGACATCGGCGCATGTCTATCTCGGCCTGTCGCTGATCGTGATCGGAACATTGCACACCGGTTTCCAGCTTGGCTGGAACGTGCACACGCTCGCCTGGGTGTTGATGATGATCGTCATCGTCACCGGCATTTTCGGCATAACGGTCTATGGGATTTTGCCGCGCCAGCTCAGCAGCAATCGGGATGAAACGACCGAAGCGCAGATGCTGGAAACGGTGACGGATATTGATCGCCAGCTCTTTGATGCCGCGCAGCCCCTTGATGCCACGGACGCGGCGATCGTTCAGGAGGCCATTGCTGAAACGGCATTTGACGGGGGCGTCTGGCAACGGCTGAGCGGCAAATATAGCGGCGGAAAAACGGCGCGCGCGCTTGCAGACTTTCGGTCGCGATCGACGCGCGGAGATCGCTCGCTTGACGAATTATATGACCGGCTGGAAGCATTGTTGGTGCGCAAACAGGCCGCGCTTTCAAGAATCCGCCGGCATTTACGGATCAAGGCGTTGCTGCAGATCTGGCTATATATCCATGTTCCGATGACCTTTGCGCTGCTTGCGGCTCTGTCTGCGCATATCATCAGCGTATTTTTTTACTGGTAGGGGTGCGATGAGCTTTGTCGTCAAATATCGTACGCGGACGTCGGGAGGTCGGGAGATCATCCGAGCCCGGACGGTCGATTCCGATACCCTGAAAGTCGGTCGCAGCGCTGAATGCGATATTGTTCTGAACGACCTTGGTGTGACGCTGCATCATGCAACGATCCAGCGCTCGGGCAAAACCCAGGTCACCATCGTGACCCGAGAGGATCTGCCGGTATCCATCAATGGCCGGTCAACAACCCGGGCAGACATCAGCGCCGTGCGCGGCGGGACTGTGCGCATCGGCCCCCATCGGTTGAGCATCGGGATAGAAGATGGCGAAGGCGAAGAAGGCCAGATCGCGATCACCGTCGACCGTGAGGAAGCTGCGGATAAGATTAAAACGCACCGCCTGTTCTCGCTCGCCGGTACGGTTCCTGGCAAGCGGATTACCTCCTGGGTTTTCGTTGCGCTGGTTCTCGTCTCCTGTCTCGCTTTCCCGATCTACTCCTATTATTCCAGCAAGGGTGTCGAGCAGCGGGCGGATGGCTTTCATGCCGACACGCTCTGGGTGAGCGGAGCAATGTCAGAAGGACATGCCAATCTCGCCAATGACTGCCAGTCCTGCCATGTCGAGGCCTTTGTTTCGGTGCGCGATAGCGCCTGCCTGGAATGCCACACAGACATACCCGACCATGCGGATGGAGAGTTGATGGCGACAGCGGAACCAGAACTTGGCTTTGGCCGCCAGTTCCTGCGGACCGTCGCGACAGCCTTTAACCGCCCCGAACGCAGCTGCGCTTCCTGCCATGTCGAGCATGAGGGCTCTGGCGAGATGGCGGCGGCGCCCCAGCAATTCTGCGCCGACTGTCATACTGATCTCGATAGCCGGTTGACGGAAACCAGCCTGCTCAACGCGCATGATTTCGGCAGCGATCATCCCGAATTCCGGCCGCGCATCATGACCAGACCGGCAGACGAGAATGGCATGGCGCGCTATCGCCGTGTCAGCATCGAGGATGATCCGCAAGAAAATACCGGCCTCAAATTCCCGCATGAGCTGCATCTGTCTGACACCAATGGTGTAGCGCGGATGGCGCAGCGACTGAGCGGCGATTATGGCTTTGGCGACGCGCTTGATTGTGCGGACTGCCATGTCGCGACACCGGACGGTACGCGCTTCGAGCCGATCTCGATGGAGGCCAATTGCCAGATGTGCCACAGCTTGGCTTTCGATAATATCGGCGGCACGATCCGAACGCTGCGACACGGTGAACCGGAAATGGTGGTTGCCGATATCCGGGCCTTTTACCGCGGAACATCGCCGCGCCGTCCGATTGATCTTTCCGGTATGGAGCGCCGCCGGCCCGGCGATGACAGCCGGGCGCGAACCGTTGGCCGCTATCAGTTTGCCGCGCGCACCCGCTATGCCCAGGCCGATTCAGCAATCCGTGCGGTTTTCTCCCGCGATGGCGCCTGCTTTGATTGTCACGAGGTGGTACGTCCACCGACCCGGTCATCACTGGCGTTCGACATCGTCCCGGTTCGCCAGATTTCCCGTTACATGCATGATGGATGGTTTGATCACGCGGCCCATGAAACGGAAGACTGTTCGACCTGCCATGTCGCTTCGGAATCTGAGGAGGCGAGCGATGTGCTGTTGCCGGGAATCGAAACATGCCGGGATTGCCATGCAGGCGCAGAGGCGAGCGGCGACGAAATCGTCTCCACCTGTGCTATGTGTCACAGCTATCACGCGGACGATGCTGCACCATATCTCGTCCGGGCAAGGAACAACCGGGGGCAAAGACCGCGAAGCGTTCGCGACTATGGGGGATTGGCGATAAATCCCCGCCAAGAGCGCTAAACGTTAGAAGGTTGGAACAGGGAGGGCGCATGGCAGAAAGGGAAAACCCACCACCATGCTGATAGCGCAGATAACCGATATTCATCTGGGTTTCGATCCGGACGACCCGGCTGAATTCAACCGTCGTCGGCTTGATCAGGTGCTGGAGCGACTCTGCGAGATGGAGCCGCGGCCTGATTTGCTGCTCGCCACCGGTGATCTTACCGACAAGGGCGATGCGGACAGCTATCGCCGGCTGAAATCTGCCTTTGGACGATGCCCTTTTCCGGTATGGCCCTGCATGGGCAATCATGACGACCGTGATGGTTTCGCGAAACTGTTTCCCGAGGTGCCCAAGGCCGATGGGTTTGTTCAATATGTGATCGATGAAGAGCGCTGGCCGATCCGGATGATTATCCTCGATACGCTTGAGCCGGGGCGGCATGGCGGCGCGTTTTGCAAGACGCGCGCAGCCTGGCTCCGCGAAAGGCTGGCCGAGGAGCAGGACAAGCCGACCTTGGTCGTTCTCCATCACCCGCCCATCGAAACCGGTATTCCCTGGATGACCAGCGAGCCCGAAGCCGCCTGGGTTGCCAATTTGCGCGAAGCACTGGCCCCGGCCAACAATATCCTCGGCTTGATCTCCGGCCATATCCATCGCCCGATCCTGACCGGATGGGCGGGGCTACCGCTTGCTGTTACGCCATCAACCGCGCCGCAAGTGGCGCTGGACCTCAGGCCGATCGATCCGACCAAACCCGATAACCGGGCGATGATCGTGGCCGATCCCGCCGCCTTTTCACTCCATTATTGGAATGGTGAAGGCCTGATCACGCATCTCTGCAATGTCGACGATCATGTGCAGCTTGCGCGCTATGATGAAACGATGCAGCCGCTGGTCCGCTATCTTCTCGAAGAGCATGCAAGCGACCGCAGCTAGCGGCTAACGCCGGGCGAAAGCCTCTGCCACCCAATTGTCCATATTGACCTCGTCACTCACCCGGTAAGGAACCCGGCGGCTGTTGAGGAACAGGCGCTCCATTTCACTGCGGGTGAAAGGCCGTGATCCGTGGCGACCGAAGATTGCCATCTGACCGCCGGTTTCATCGACGCCGCGATCCCGGTCCAGACCCTTGGATAGCGCAAGGGCGGGTGAGGAAGTGCGAACCCAGGCGATCAGCTCGGGCACTGGCGCGGGCGAGAAGCCATAGAAATTGGGTTGGCTGGACGGGCTGGTCAGCTGCAACACCTTCATCCCGTTCACCCCGTCAGCGATATAGGCGAAGAGCGAGGCGTTGGTTGTGCCGACAATCACGTCATTGGTGTCAGGCGTCTCTCCGTCACGCACGAAGCGGGTGTGCTCCACCGGCGCTTCGGGATTGGTGACGTTCAGAATCACGAGCCCGTCACGCCCTGCCGCCACATAGGCATAGGTCCGCGCGACATAGAGCCGCCGCGCATCGGCGAGCGGGAAGGTCGCTTCGGGAATCAGGCGCGGCTCTTCGAAGCTGGTCACATCGATAACCTGCACGCCCTCGGCTGTGGTTACCCAGAGATAGCGGAACTGCAGCGCGGAGGCCCGGGCATCGTTGAGCGGGATCACCGTAACAAGGCGCGGTTCCAGCGGATTGTCGAGATCCACCACGACCATCCCGGCATCAGCGGCGATATAGGCGTAATGGCCGCCAAGCACGATATGGCGCGCCCCGTTCAACACGCCATTTTCATTCCAGGTCACGGCGCGCTCAAGGAAATTGTTGCGCAGCTCACCATCGGCCATGGTGTTCACATTGACGAGGAACATGCCCTCTACGCTGTCGGTGACCACCGCATAATTATAGATGGGATGGAAGCGCTGTTCCCGGTTGATATCGAGCAAGCTGCGTTCTGTGCCATCTGCCTCGGTGACCATGATGCTGGCCATGCGTTCCTGACGGGACGGCGCGATATTCTGGTTTGTCGGCAGCGCCATGCAGGTCGCGTTTTCTGAATCCACCTGGGTGTCATGGCCGAGCGGCGAGAAGGGTGCCGTGACGATCCGTTCGGAAAAGCCCTTGTTCGCGATGCTGGCAACGTCATAGACCTGGAAGCCGCCAGACCCTTCGGCGACAAACATATATTCGCCGCGCAACTGGAGGCACCGCGCCGCACCGCTGGTGCGTTGCGTGATATGCTCGATTTCTTCCAGCGCACGCGTTTCGCCCGACAGATTCTCATCGAAAATCCGCCCGCGCCGGAACTCGCGCAGCTCACGATCATGATCCTCAACATGCACACGCCAGTAATCGGGATAGGCATAGCGATGGAGATAGGAGCCAAACACGGCCTGTGGTTCATCCCATTCGGACACGCGGACCGCCTGGAAACCCTGTTCCTCACCAACCCATGCATTGAGCCCGACGAAATTGACGAAGTTGGTGCCCTGCAGGAGCAGCTGCGCCATGATCGCATTATTGTCGTTCGCCTCTGAGAGGTGGCAATCGGTGCATTGCTTGGTCTCTGTGCGGCGCACGGTATGCGGGAAATGCGGTGCGAAGGCCTGGCTCGAATAGCCCGAAGCCGAAATCGGCGGCTGCTGCACATAGATGCGTTCGCGGTTGATATTGGTTGAACTCAGTACCAGCGCAGAACTGGAGCGGACCGGCGCGATGATGTTGCCGCGCGTATCCTGATGACGGCCGAGCTGGAACATCTGATCGCGCGCAACCTGCGGGTTGTAGGTCGCGAAATTGCGGGATTGCAGGCCGTCATATTGATGGCTGGTGGTCAGCGCATTGGCTTCAATCGGCAGATGGCAACCGCCGCAAGATGTCGTCCAGCTCAGATGGCAGGTGAAGCAGGCCATCTCGTCATCGGGATGGGCGCGGTCTTCCGGCGCAATGCCGGGGCCGAATTCAAACACACCGCTCTCTGCCCCGCCGCGGCCCATAAGTTTCGAGCGCGCAGAGGCTTCGTTGAAATCGGGATGGGTCCGGTCCACGGAATCGCGCACCAGGCTGACTTCCCATTCGAGATCGGGGTCGATGATCGAACGCTGGACAAGAATACGGCGCCCCATATTGTCCCGCATCCACTCAAACCGGCGCTGCCCGTCGGGATTGCGCAGCAGCGTGAGATTGTTTCCTGTAGGCGGCGCAGCCGGACCAGAGGTTCGTAGCGTCGGATATTCGTCGACCGTCCCATGGCAATCCGCACAGCCAATCTCCACCGCGCTCGCCACTTCGCCATAAATCAGCCCGTTGCCATGGCTGTCCTGCGCGAAATGGCAGTCGGCGCACTGCATGCCGATCTCGGCATGGATATCCATCATATGCACCGAGCGGCCCGGATTGGTTCCGACTTCGACAAACTGGCCTTCGCCCTCCCGGCGGAACAGTTCGGGGTCGTCAGGATCAAGGATATTGCCATCCTCGTCGAGCATATTGCCGTCCCGGTCGCGTCTGAAGATGGCCCGGAAATTCCAGCCATGGCCGTGATAATCGGCAAATTGCGTGGTTCGGGCTTCGGGATTGATCAGATCCGTGACGTTGCGGACAAAGTCGATATCGCCCCAGCAACCGCGAACTGCCGCCATTTCGGGGTTGCGGTCGAGGATCGCAAACATCTGTTCGGCGGTGCGGTAAACCTGTTCGCGCGGCCACATCAACGGCGCGTCGCTCTCATAGTCCCACATCGTGTAACCGAGGAAGCTGTTCAGGAACATGTTCGGCTGATGCATGTGGCAGTTCATGCATTGCGAAGTCGGGATGGAGCGGGTGAAGGCATGCCGGATCGGGTGGCCGCGCTCGCGTTCGTCCATCGGCACGGCGCTGGAGGTATGTTCTTCTTCGTCAGGTCCGCCAACGCCGTCATGGGTCTCGCCATCTGCATCGCTGTCATGTGTATCGCCGCCATGGGTGCCATCTTCGTGATGCTCACCGCTGCTGCGTTCTGCACGGATGCTGGCTGCGACCCTGTCAAACGCCGCGCCGCACTGGCCCGGTTCCATCGCAACATCGACTTCAGGCTCTTCATGCGCGTCGGTTCGGTGATGGCCTTCACGCAGCCGGTTGATCGTTGGATCGGCCGTCGCCGTCTGACCATCGCGGCCATATTGCGCATAGGTCAGCGAGTGGCGCGGTTCGCGGTCATTGGCATAAACGACATGGCAGGATGCACAGCCTGAATGGCGATAATCGCCGGGCTGGTCATTGGTGCCCATGAGCCATGTGAAAGGATCGTTGAGCCGGGTCTTGTGAATATTGAGGATCGGGATCGAGATCCGTAGGCCGGTGCCGGCGCCGCGATTTGACTGTCGCAGGTCGGGGCGGCCGGGCTCTTCGAGCCGCTGGATATTGCCGCTGATATTGGGGATGCCGATCTCGGGAAACTGGGTCGCGATATTGCGGCCGCCGCGCTCAAACACGCGGAAGATATCGCCCGGAGGAACGACATGCCAGGTCGGCAGGGGCAGGAGCCGGGGCAGGGCGCCGCGGGCTGCCTGTTCAGGTGTCACCGTGCCATGCGGATCACCGGGTGAGACGATCGCGGCAGGCTCACCGTCTCGCGTATAGGCGTTGCCGACGATATAATTTCGGTAAGGAAGGATGCCATTATTATAGGCGGCACCGCCCAACAACATCGCGCCGGTTGCCATGAGCGAGCGTTCCGCCGCTTCGATCACCTCGATATGGCAGGCACCGCAGGCTTCGCGGACCACCCGATAGTCCGAGGGATTGATGAAACGGATATATTCCGGGCTTTCGCGGGCGAGCAAGGTGTAGGAGCGGTTCGGATTGGCGCTCGACGGGAAATGCCAGCTGTCCGGGTAAAGCGGCAACACATGCGCGCGATACTGCACCGCGAGATAGGCGGGATCGTCATAATCAAGCGCGCTATTGGTGAGCGCAACCTCCGGATTGCCGCCATGGCAATCGGTGCAGCCCAGGGTCACTGCCGGGCTCGCATGCATGGTCAGCTCGTCGGAAGCGGTATGACAGCTGATACAGCCAGCACTCTTGGCATCGGCTTCGGCCTGGGTCTGGTTGCGGGGAGAAGGGTCGGCCAGAACGCCAGCCGACACATAATCCCTGACGACCGCCGTTTCGCCGCCCGCTGCGCCGCCGGGGCTCGCGATAATGGCGAACAGGATGGTGGCTGCGGCAAGCAGCATCGCGATGCGCGGAAGGGAAAGCCAGCTTGTCATCAATAGCTCAGTATCGCGTTGAACAGGACGGAGTAATAGGTGCCGGAGCGTCTATCCTGTGCAAATAAATCAGAAAATCCATCGCTTGCCTCGAAAGCGGCACCTGAAAGACGCAGCACGATATTTTGCGTCGACAAGGGACGCCAGATCGCAGCAGCAGATACGTCATAGCCAATCGATGAGGGAATGCTGCCCTCATTGCGCAATGCCTGCAGGCTGCTCGTGTTATCGAACCAGAGATGATTTACATTGGTCGAGAGGCGGAAGGACGGCGTGATATCGAAATCCGCGCCGACGCCCACAAGGATCGTGCCCGGATTGTTGAAATTCGATTGGCCCTGTTCCTTGGAAGAGCGTAGCGAATTCAGGATGCCGTTGCGCCCGTTAACACCGACGGCGCGTCCGCCACCCGCAAAAGGAATGACCTGCCGGATCCAGTAGCTGGTGTCCGCGCCGGCAAAAATCGGATTCTCGAAAATTGCGTCAAAGCCGCGCTCGGTATTGTCATAGGGGTCGCCATCGCCGCTGGCATAAAGGCCGGACAGGCGAAAGCGCATCCAGTCCACATCATAGCTGAGCTCGGCCGCACCGAAATAGGCGAAGATGTCCGCCGGTTCATCGGTGAAAAAGCTGTTCCGGTCTTCGCCGAGCGCCAGATAGGCTGATCCGGTTACGTTGATCCGCCCGATCCGTCCGTCTGCGTTATAGCCGAGATAGACCACGTCATAATCCCGCCCGCGCAACGTGCCGAGCAGGGCAGGCCGAACGGGGAAGCCGTTATCGTCGATCTCCACGTCCGTCTGTTCGCGGTTCATATTATAGGTGACGCTGAACTGGCTGGTGAGCCCGGCCACGGGCAAATCCTGCCGGAAGACATTGGCGTGGAAAACATAATCGCTGCGCGGCGTGGCGAACAGGTCGTTCAGGCCCGAATTGGTGTCCTTCTCCAGCCGCATGAAGGCCGCGAGATTATATTGCAGCCGGTTATTGTCCCGCGTCCCGAAAAAGCGGACGCCGAGCTGATTGTCCTGAAACAGAAATCCCCGGAAATCCGCGTTAAATGGCTGAACGCCAACCCGGATGGAATCGAAATCATAGCGCCGCGATGTGTTGCGGAAGTGATAGTCGATGAAGAGTTCCTGGACACCCGTGAACCAGTCAAAACGATGGCTGGGGCGGCTTGGCTCAACGAACAGAACCCGGCGTTCATTCACGTCGACATAGTTGAACTGCGTCGCCAGCGTTACGCGATATTCAACATCGGGCGGACGAAAAGCGGTCGACCCCTTGATAAGAGCGACGCCTGTGATGAAGGTCTGGGCGAGCACAAGGCTGTCGGCCTGTCCAAACACGTCGAGGCTGTCCGGTTCGGTTGTCGTTTGCACACCGACCGGCGTCGGGAAGCTGCGCGGTTCGATCACCGTGTCGGAAACCGCGTTGACGACGAAGAACCAGTCATCGCCATTGATCGGCAGCCAGTCAGGCAAATCGCCGATCGGAATGGGGCGATCCCCCTTCAGCGTGTTCTGGTTATAGGGATCGAGCAAATTTTCGTTCACGCCAATCGATTCGACCAGACGCCAGCGATCGGGAACCGGAAACTGGTCGCCGGGAAAGGCTTGCGGCGGCGGCGCGCGCACGGCGCCGATATTGTCCTGGGTTACCGGATCGGGAAGATCGCCTTGCAGAACACCGGGCCGCCGGCGGCCATCAATGATGGTTTCATCCGCATCGCCCGGCTCCATCTCGTCATCGATCTGGATTTCGTTGAGTCCGGTTTCATCCTCGCCCGGTATCCGGCGGCGCATGGCGCTGCCACTCGGTTCGGCTGCTGCCATGGTAAGTGCGAGCGCAGAAGTAAAAGGGGTTGGCGGGCCAAATGCGCCCGGGCCCTGAGCGGCCACCGCGATGCAGATCAGAGGAGCAATCGCCGCCATGCCTACAGGCCCTGACAGACATTGTTTTCGTCCGTGTCGAGGAACGGCGCGAAGGGGCAGCTGACATAGCGCAGCCGGACCCCGGTTCCACCAACATTGACGACAATCCGGTCCGCACGAATGCCCGGGGGCGCATTGTTGATTCCACCAACACGAACCGAGGCATTATGCATGCCGAGGAAGCTGATCATGTCATCCTGATCGATCCCGTCGCCCGATACGCCGATACCGCCAATCAGGGTATTGCCCCGATAGATGGGAACCGAGCCGGGGAAAATCTGGATACCATTTTCCAGCGGATTCTGGCCGGGCGCCACATCTGGCGTCGCTGTGCAGCGCGCCGGTGTGTCGGCGTTCAGGCCAAAGATGAAGCCGACATGGGTCAGGATGTTCTGGAGGATCAAAGCTGATTGCAGCCCGGTGGAAAACGGGTTGAAACTGTCGATGGGTCGGGAAAGCGGGCCATTTGGCCGGCCCACTTCTCCATCCGGGAAATAGGGACGGGAGAGGTTGCCGCCCGAGCGATCTGCAAAGGCGAAGGTTCCGGTGAGCGCATTGGGATCATCCAGGAAAGTGCGCGTTCTCTGGACGAAGCCGTTCACATCCGCGCTCGGATTGCCCAGCAGCAATGTCGCCGCATTGGCACCCGAGAAAAAAGCGGCCGTGCGCGCTTTCTGGAGTGATACATCAATGCCGAAAATCGGGGCGTCCGGCGAACGGACAATACCGAGCACCTCCCCATGGGTATCAACGACCGAGATGCTGACCTGTGCCCGGCTGTCTAGCGGGCGGCGGATTTGCGCACGCGCGCGGCGCATGACGATAAAGGCTTCTTCGAGCAGCGCGGTGACTTCGCTGGCGGTAAGCGGAGAGGCGACATCGGCGGCATCGGTTGCGGCACGGATCGGAAAGCGGTTGGCGCCCGATCCATCGCTCAGGACAAAGGCATCACGGATGCTGAATTCCCCGGCTGTCGAGGCGCGAATGCCAGAGGCTTCACTGCCATAGGCCGAGCCAGCAAGGACACCGCCTGCGGCAACAAAATAGCCCGGCACATCGGCCAATCCGCCGGCAATCGCTCCAAACGCTGGCGGCGAAGCGGGATTGCTGCGGAAATCGTCCGTATCCGCATCCGAGAATTTCAGCGACGTTCCATCAACCGGAATGCGCTCTGCGACAATGCTTGCCGGCGGCTCAAAGCCGACCGTTGCCGCAAGCCCGATTGTCTCTTCAGCGCTATTGTCATTGTCGAGGCGGTTCGGGTCGAAGCCGTAGATCCCGTCACCCATCACACCGACACCGCCAATGACCACACCATTGCGATAAAGCGGAAATCCACCGGGATCGGCAGACAGGCCTAGCGGAGAGCGCTTTGGCCCGATCAATGCATTCGGGCCGGGCGCGCCGGTGAAGCGTGCAACAAGATCCGAACAAGGCAGCGCGCTGAACTGCACCCCAAATAGCGGCCCGCTTTCAAGGCCCACGGTTGTCGGTGCGGGCGGGAAATGCTGCTGCACGATCTCGCTCGCCGTACGGGTCGAGAACGCATTGCCGCCGGAGGAGAGATAGGCCCCGGTTATCGCCTTGGCGATTGCGCCAACTGCGGCCGCAGGCGCGGGAAGGGCGGTGCCCTGCAAATCGAAATTGGTGCCGGGCGGTGCGGGAACCGTAAGCGAAAGATCAGCCCCGGTCATCGCATAGACGGCGAGCACATTGCCCACCCTGTCCACCACGGCGATGGCAACCGGCAGCCCCTGTGCATTGGCTTCACCGGCGGCCTGCGCGATGATCTGTCGGACATCCGCAGCCGAGAGCGATTCCTGTGCGGGAACCGCATATTGGGTTGTTGCAGGCGGCGGTGGCGGAGGAGGGGGCGGCGCGGGATTGCCCTGCGTGTTGCCGGGCGTGCCGCCACCTCCACCCCCGCAAGACGCGAGGACAAAGGCGCTGGCTGTGAGGAGCGCCGTCAGTTTTGAACCCATCTTCACCGTAACCGTCCGATTGCTGCCGAGGCGCGGCCAAGGGCCTGCCTGAATTCCAGTGGCCGATAGGCGTTGGGCTCACGCACGGCGGCATAGGCGGCGTTGATATCCGCGCGGATCCCGCCAACCTGGCTTTCGTTGATCGTGCCCTGGCTCACCATCGCATTGAGCAGGGTATCGGTGGCCATCACCGCCTGCACGCTGCCCTCATAATCGGTGAAGCGCGAGCGAATGGCTTCGGACGAGACTGCGTCAATGATCGCGAAATTCTGCTGCCGCGTGAAACTGGCTGAGGCGAATGCATTGGCGAGCCCTCGCGCACTGCTTTGGAGACGCGCGGCGGCTGCCATCCCGGCAGTGCGTCCCTCGGCCAGTGCGCCATGGAAGGCGCGGCTGTCACGATCAAACCGGTCTGCTGCGCCCGGCGCAACGATGCGGGCGGCGGCCGAGAGCATGATCATATTCTCGTCCTGATAGGCAGGAAATCCATTGGGGATCGGCCGCGCTGGATTGGCAATGCCGGTCGGCCGCGCATTGGGATCATCATAGATCCGGCGATGGCAGGTGTGACAATCGAAAAAGACGAATTCGGGGAACAGGCCTTCGGTGCCGAGTCGCTGATTCTGGAACAGGGTCAGCGAGCGTTCGAGCGCCGTCGCTTGGCCGACCGCCCACATCTGCACATGGTTGGTCCGGCCCTTGCGGCGTGAATAATCGCCATCTTCGTCATGATGCTGTTGCAGGGTCGAGAAGAGATCGAGTTCGAACACAAGGCGCGGATGACCAGCCGCCATGATTCGGTGATTGACGAACTGGACTTCGCTCGTGCTGCCAAAATGGCAGTTCAAGCAAAGCGAGGCGCGCGCCCGGGCATTGTCCAGCGGATAGAGACCGCGCGAGACATTGGCACTGTGGGTATTGCCGACCGCATAATGGCTGGCGAGCCATCCGGTGCTTCCGCCGCCCGCGCCGCCATGGCATGATTCGCAGCTTACCCCGTCGGAAAGCTGGAAACGCGGCCCGCGCCGTGCGGCAGGTACATAATCGCTATGACAGCCAAGGCACATGGCCGCGCTGGCCGGATTGCCGATGCCCAATTCATTGGCGATGCGCTGGGAGCGCGGATTGGTAAGAATGGCATAGGCGCGGCTGTGGGAGCCGGTTGCGCTGGAGGGTTCCTGCCAACGCATCAGCTCATCCTGCCGAACAACAGCACCGTCGGCTTCCTGCCTGCCGTGACAGGTCGTGCCGCCACAACTGGCAACGCCTACATGCGTGTTCGCGCTGATTTGGGCCGCCGCAGCGGTGGCGTCGTTAGACTGCCCGATGCCCATGGAAAAACCGACAGCTGCAGCCAGTGCAGCCAGTCCGATCGCCCAGTTCGTTTTCCGCGCCATCTGCCTCCCCTTGGCATGGTGCTAAACAAAGACCGGATACAGCTGCACCCGTTCGAAATTTGCGACCCCCGTCTTGGGAAAACTTATGTTCGTTCTTGCCCGTGCTGGCAAGCGTTGAACGCTATGAATTTGCCTCTACAGCTCTAGTTTCGCACTTAATTCCTTGATCTCGTGATTGAGAATGCGATCATTATCGGAATAGTCGACCGGGCAATCGATCAGATGAACGCCTTCGCTGCCCAGACATGTGTCGAGCAACTCTTTGAGATGATCGGCGCTTTCCACCCGGTGTCCCTGCGCGCCATAGCTTTCGGCATATTTCACAAAGTCCGGATTGTCGAAGGTCAGGCCATAATCCTTGAAGCCCATATTGGCCTGCTTCCAGCGAATCATTCCATAGGCATCATCGCGCAGGATCAGCACGGTGATGTTAAGGCCGAGGCGTACCGCGGTTTCCATCTCCTGACTGTTCATCATGAACCCGCCATCGCCGCAAATCGCCATGATCTTCCGATCAGGATAGACCATGGCCGATCCCATGGCTGAGGGCAGGCCTGCGCCCATCGTCGCCAGCGCATTGTCGAGGAGCACCGTGTTAGGCTGGCGGGCATTATAGTTGCGCGCAAACCAGATTTTGTAGACGCCATTGTCTAGCGCGATGATGCCGTCTGCGGGCATTGCATCGCGCACGGCTTTCACCAGATGCGGCGGATAGATGGGATGACGCATGTCATCATGCAGGCTTTCTGTATGTTCGACTTCGGCGGCGCGGGCCTTCATCATCTTGTCGAAATTCCAGTGGCCCTGCGGAAGGATGTCTTCCTTGATCTGCCAGATGGCGTTGGCGATATCGCCAATCACTTCGACCTGCGGGAAATAGACCGGGTCGACTTCAGCCGTA
>CAJQMX010000191.1 GCA_905479515.1 uncultured Parasphingopyxis sp. | reverse complement strand
CGCTAGCGCACAAAAGTTGCTATCGCTGTGGCTAGCGGTTTCTCTGGTTCATGGAAACAGCTGGCGCGGACAAAGCTCGCGGCTTTGCCTTCACGTTCAAAACAACTGTTCGTGAATAGATCGCGCGAACCTACGGCTGGACGCAAATAACGAATGTCAATTGACTCTAGCTGCTGGCCGATCGAACTTTCACCGCCTGCCACACGGCCCTGGCATGCAGACATCAGCGCCGCAGCAACGGCGCCGCCATGGACAATATTTCCGCTTTCCCATCCCAAAACGGCCCGATTTCCTGCTGCAATTTGTGGAGAGTCTGGTGCGCCCGATAAACCCAAACTGGTGCTCATTGGTCCGGGCATTGCTTGAGGACTGAAATCACCGATCAAATTATAGTCGGCCGGAGCGCCCCCCGGGAAGCTCCCCAAACGAAACAGGCCTGTTGCTGTTCCGACGATATCTTTGGACGAGTTGGTTACACTGCCTGTTACAGTGGCAGATGTTTTCCCAACCATCACCGCTTCGGCGGTCAACGTCAATTCATCCCCCATCGAAGATCCTGATAAAAGTCCGATCCGCAAATCAAAAGTTGAAATTCCGATTTCAGCCGCAATCAGTCCTTTCAACGATTGGGACAATCCTTGATCGATAAAGCCCATGAGTGCCAGCGGATCAAGGTTTGGATTTCCCGGTGCTTTGGCAATCCGCCTATTGGCTTTCATTCGACTGATCGAACGCCCGCTGCTGCATTCCAGCAACTCCATGCCGAGCGTCAATTGATAGGGGGTTACAAGTCGAACCCGCATTTTCTCACCCGTCTGTCCATCTGGCTTGATTGCGCAGTCATCCATTTAACTTCCAATAAGGCATACTCAAAATTCCTTAGTTAGGCGTAAATTGCAAACAAACGACTCCGTTCGCCGGAGACGCGAAAATTGATGCCCGCAAAACCCGAACGGTGCAAGGTCATCATGATCTTGGGGAATGAGGTCCGATGATTGCTTTTACAATTCTGGCCAACATCCCCTTTGTCATTTGGTCATGTTAAACTAGCAGGGCAACGTTGAGAGGCGTAGGCAGCGTTGCGCGCGTCGCGCATTAGATATTCACCGTTGCGTCGATGCCATATGCGCGCGGTGTGTACATCGGGTGTCTGGGGAGACACTCTCTACCTGCGATTATAGCCTTTCCCGAAGCGCTTCATAGGGCGTTTGGCAAAACCAAAGACTCTTGTCTCGGCTTCGTCGCGCTCGCCTCATTCTTATTTGCGCCTCCTAAGCCGGTACAATCCTATCCCGCGGCTCCTCAGAGGCGCTCCTTAACGGCCTATCCAATCGAAAAACGCCTAAAACTACCCGATCAGGTAGTTGAATACCCCTCATATGCCTGTCTACTTGTTGCAGATAGGAATCGGACACGAAATTCGAAAAAGTCCGATCCATTTATGGACTAGGGATGCATTTGAAAGGTAGAACGGATGGTGAGCCACGCATTGAATAAGTCGCATCTAGATGGCGATGCGGCACTGAACTATGTCGACAAGAAAAAAGCACTATGGATACTCTCCGTTCTTTGGCCAGCAACGCCTCTGGTAGGCCTTTATCTCGTTTCGGAAACGGGCTGGAGCATCTGGTATGGACTGGTTCTGATCCTGTGGTATTTAATTATTCCAGCGCTTGATTTTGTATTTGGTCAGGATTACTCCAATCCGCCCGAAAGCGCGGTAGAAAAACTTGAAAAAAGTACATATTATCGCGTGCTTCTCTACCTTACGGTGCCAATACACTTCGCCGCGCTGATCGGCTGCGCATGGTGGGTTGCCACCCAGGATCTCAGCGCGCTTGAATTTATTGCGCTGGCCCTCTCGTTGGGTGTCGTCAACGGATTGGCACTCAACACCGGCCACGAACTTGGACATAAGAAATCCTCGTTCAGTCGCTGGATGGCAAAGCTTGTGCTTGCCGTTGTCGGCTACGGACACTTCTTCATCGAACATAACAAAGGGCATCACCGCGACGTAGCGACGCCGCTAGATCCCGCAACTTCGCAAATGGGCGAGAATATTTACATTTTCTCGCTGCGCGAAATTCCGGGTGCATTCAAACGCGCTTGGCATCTGGAAAAGGAACGCCTCGCCCGTTGTGGCAGTAGCCCCTGGACTCTCAAAAACGAGATTCTCCAGCCGATGGTCGTCACCGTCCTGCTTTATGGTGCGCTGATCGCCGCATTTGGCACGATCATGCTAGTCTTCCTACCGATTCAAATGGCGTATGGCTGGTGGCAGCTGACGAGCGCGAATTATATCGAGCATTACGGCCTGCTGCGCGAGAAGTTGCCGAATGGCCGGTATGAGCACCAGCAGCCGCGGCACTCGTGGAACGCGAACCATATCATGTCAAACCTGATCCTGTTTCATTTGCAGCGCCATTCGGATCACCATGCGCATCCGACGCGGTCCTATCAGTCGCTGCGTAATTTTGAGGATTTGCCGGCGCTTCCGCTCGGCTATCCAGGGATGTTTTTTCTCGCACTATTCCCAGCTGCATACCGGGCCGTGATGGACAAGCGTACCGTCGCTTGGGCCGGCGGCGATCTGAGTAAAATCCAGATACGCAAGGGCAAACGGGCATATTACGAAAGAAAGTTCGCGGACGCTGCGTAAAACTTTTCGGCGCAGGGTAGAGTCTCTTCCCACACCCACCCTGCGCCGTTCTTCCCAACCGAGTGGCGGTGCAGGTTTGTAGGGTCGAACGCTGTGAAAGCTTTGTGCCCAAGGTCACTGCGGTGTCCCACCGAGCGGTGCAATCCGCACCATGGCTCTCCAGAACAAATTACGAGGTTTATCGATGGCGAAATATCAGTGCCCTGATTGCGGTTATATTTATGACGAGGCCGATGGCGACCCTCATGAAGGTTTCGGACCTGGAACGCCGTGGAGCGAGGTGCCGGAAAGCTGGTCATGTCCCGACTGCGCTGTGCGCGACAAGATCGATTTTACTCCGATTGATGGAGGATCGCAGGCCGCCGAAGTTGGCGCAAGCACGCCCATCACCCCAGATGGTTCCACGACGACCAGCGCCGCTCCAGGGGCCCCATTTCGAAAGTGGGTCTGCATCACCTGCGGGCATATCTATGACGAGGCAACAGGCGATCAGCACGAGGGATTTGCGGTGGGAACTCGGTTCGAAGAAATACCAGACGACTGGTGCTGTCCCGATTGCGGAGCATCCAAGGGCGATTATGTCCTTGTGCGCGATTAAATGACGACAATTCAGATGAAAGCTTAATTTAATGGGAATTGCCGAAATTCTGAAACCAGCTGGATCTCCGGGCAATGCGATTAGAGAATATGACAACCTTTTAGCACAAATGAAGGCTACCCAGCTGGCGCATCGGACACAGTATAATCGAAATGCGCGGCTTGATGATCTTGAAAGGTTGCGTAAGGCTATGCTTGCGCACGAAACGCAGATCACTGAGGCCTGCGAACGTGATTTCCGCAAGCCTGCATCGGAAGTCAAGCTGACCGAAATATTCCCGGTCCTGCAAGAAATACGGCACGCGAAACGACATCTCAGGCAGTGGATGAAACCCCGTCGCGCGTCGTTGACATTGAGCATGGTCGGCACGCGGGCGCGGGTTCGCCCGGAAGCCAAGGGTGTGTGCCTCATTATCGCGCCCTGGAATTACCCGGTCAATCTTTCGCTAGCCCCTTTGGTTTCAGCGATCGCGGCCGGAAACAGCGTCGTGATCAAGCCCTCAGAACTGACACCGCACACGTCGGGCGTAATCGCCGACATCGTGCGCGAGGTCTTTTCACCATTGCATGTAGCTGTCGTCCAGGGCGGAATTGAAACCTCCCAGAGCCTTTTAGAGCAGCCGTTCGATCATATCTTCTTCACCGGTAGTCCGGCAGTTGGCAAGGTTGTGATGGCAGCAGCAGCGCGCAATCTTTCTTCGGTAACGCTTGAATTGGGTGGGAAGTCGCCGACCATTGTCGGCCCCGGGGCGAATATGCGCAAGGCGGTACAGAGTATCGTTTGGGGTAAATTCGCAAACAACGGGCAGACCTGCATCGCGCCCGACCATGTTTATGTTCATAGCAGTATTGCCCAAGAATTCGAGCACGCTGTCATCACAGAAATCTGCAGGGTCTACGGGAACGACAATCGTAATCTGAAGGCTAACCCCGACTATTGCCGGATCGTCAACGCCCGCCATTTCAAGCGGCTGCACGCCCTCGTAAAGGATGCACGCACGAAGGGCGGGGAGATCGCTTTCGGCGGCGAATTCGACTCGAGTGAAAACTACATTTCACCGACCGTGTTGAGAGGCATGAACCCTGACATGGACATCGCCGAAAAGGAATTGTTTGGACCCCTGCTCCCGCTCATTCCGTTCGATAATCTGGATGACGTCATTGCAAGGATCAATTCGCAGCCGAAACCTCTGGCACTCTATATCTTCGAGAAGGACCGGGGATTAATCGACCGCGTGATCGCGAACACCTCGACTGGCGGGATTGGAATCAATGTCACGGTCGCCCAATTTCTCCATCCAAACCTCCCTTTCGGCGGAGTGAACAATTCCGGGATAGGGGCCGCGCACGGCGAGTATGGCTTTCGTTCATTCTCACATGAGCGGGCCATCCTGGAAGATCGGTTTTCAATCCTTTCTTGGCTCTATCCTCCCTACACGCCGCGCGTACGCCGTTTGATCGACCTCGTAGTCCGGGTGCTGGGCTGATGCGTACATTCTGCAAGGAACAAGCGAACCATGTATGACTACATAATAATCGGGGCCGGTTCGGCCGGTTGCGTCCTCGCCAACCGATTGTCCGCCGATGGCAAGAAACGGGTGGCTCTGCTAGAGGCTGGCCCAAGGGACAAAAGCCCGCTGATCCACATGCCGATTGGAATCGCGCTTCTCGCCAACAACAAAAAACTCAACTGGGCTTTCGAAACCGAGCCGCAGGATCATCTTAATAAGCGGCGCTTGTTCTGGCCCAGAGGAAAGACACTTGGTGGCTCGTCCTCGATCAATGCGATGATCTATATTCGCGGTCATCCAGACGATTATCAATATTGGCAGGAAGCGGCAGGATCGGCTTTGTGGGGGTGGGACCGTGCGAGCGAACTTTTCCGGCGCATGGAGGACAACGAACGTCACCCGGCTGGAGGTTTTCACGGACAGGGCGGTGAATTGAGCGTCGGCGATTTGCGCACGGTAAACCCGCTCAGCGATGATTTCGTCGAAGCGGGGCGGGAACTCCAGTTCCCGGTCAATCCGGATTTCAACGCGGACAGCCAAGAAGGCCTCGGATATTACCAAGTGACACAGCGCAACGGTCGGCGATGGAGTTCAGCGCAGGCCTTTTTGCGCCAGGTCGAGGAGCGGGCGAACTTGGACATTATTACCGATGCGCGCGCCGAGCGCGTGTTGATGAATGGCAAATCGACCGTTGGCGTCGCTTACCGCCAGGCGCGCGAGTCGAAAAAGTTGAAGCTCAAACCGGGTGGTGAAGTCCTACTGTCTGGTGGCACCGTGAATTCTCCACAATTGCTGATGCTGTCGGGGATCGGGGATAGTGCTGTGTTGCGCCATAATGGCATTCCGATCGTACACGATTTACCCGAGGTCGGTCAGAACATGGCTGATCACCTCGACGTCACCATCATGAACGCAGCAAATTCGCGCAAGCCGATCGGGGTGGCAGCCAGCTTCATACCAAGAGCCCTCGGGGGGCTGTGGTCGTATATTTTTTCACGGCGGGGCTTTCTTACCAGCAACGTTGCGGAAGCAGGTGGTTTTGTCCAGTCTTCGCCTGACCGAGATCGGCCTAATGTTCAGTTCCACTTTCTGCCTACTTATCTCAAAGATCACGGGCGAAAAGTTGCCTTCGGATATGGTTACACGCTTCATATCTGCGATCTGCTGCCGAAAAGCCGCGGTTACATTTCCTTGAAATCATCTGATCCAATGGCCGACCCGCTGATCCAGCCTGGATACCTAGCCGATCCTGATGATCTCAAGACAATAATCGCGGCATTCAAGATCGGTCGGCGCATTCTGGATGCGCCGGCGATGGCCGCTCATAGTGCTGCTGAGGTGCATCCCGGGCCGTCGGTCCAGACAGACGATGAAATTGCCGCGTTTATCCGCGACACTGCCGAAACAATTTACCATCCCACGGGCACCTGCCGAATGGGTGCGGATGCGGAGTCCGTAGTCGACGCCTCGCTTCGTGTCCGGGGTATCTCAGGCCTCCGGGTCGTGGACGCCTCGATCATGCCCAGCCTCGTGGCCGGTAATACCAATGCGCCGACCATGATGATTGCAGAGAACGCCGCCGACATGATTTTGGGCAAGGTCGGTACGTTGGACGCAAATGCTGCCTGAGGCCGCTCGGTCTCAAGAAAACTCCGGCGGTGCCCGGAGAAATTAGTGAAGCTGGGCCTGGCCCGGACAAGATAACTGTATCTGGGAGAGAAGAAATGAATCCATTCAATGTAAAATTCCCGACATCCTGTTGTGTTCTGGGTCTGGCTCTCATGTGGGGGAGTGCGGCTTCAGCCCAAGATGGCGGCATGTATAAACGCGGGGATTTCGTAGTCGCTGTTTCCGCGTCAGAGGTTTTGACCAGTGAGCAGTTGGACGAGGTTTCGGTTGGCGGGGGTGACCTGCCGGGAGCAGGCGTCACCATCAATAATGACGAAACGGTCACTTTCGACCTATCCTATTTTCTGTCTGACCGGATTGCGGTGAATCTGTTCGGCGGTATCCCTGCTAGCGCGAGGCTGCAAGGAACCGGCTCTATCGGAGGTCTTGCGCTCGGCTCGACTGATTATGGACCTGCGGTGTTGTCGCTTCAATATCATCAGCCGATCGGGAGTAACGTCTCTCTTTATGCAGGGGGAGGCGTAGCGCGCCTGCTATTCCTAAACGAGAAAGACGGCGCAATTGCCGAATTCGATGTGCGCGACACTTGGGCTCCCGCGCTGCAGGTCGGAACGCGTGTAGCTCTGAATTCGAGCCTATTGCTCAACCTCGATACCCGCTATATTCCTTTCAATGGAAATATCAGCGGTAATCTTGGCCCCGCGCGAGTCAAGGCCAAGGTCGGCGTGGACCCAATTGTCGTCAATATTGGCCTTGCCTATCGCTTCTGACGACACTCCTGATCCGCATTCCCGGTACGGCAAATTCAATTGCCGGGACAGATAAGCAGCGGTCGGTGCCGCCGAAGTTAAGAGGAATCATTATGATGACAGCGGGTGGGGTCGACGGGAAAACGCCGCTCGGGCAAGAAGGGCTCGACCCCACCTTGCAGTTATACAACAGACGCATGGCCCAGCGCAGGCACGTTTTTGCTCAGTCTGCCATCCGGCGCGAGCGCCTCTCGCATGAGGCCCATCAAGGTGCGAAGGCGCTCGTCTACTGCGCACCCAGCGGCTTTGGGAAATCGACGCAGTTGGCGATCATGGCAGAAGATGCAGGTTCCGGGAACGCAGCTTACCTTAGCCTCGCTGAGTTCGAAACTGCGGAGGGCAGCGATGGTTCGTGTGTAGAACGTGTGATGCAGGCCATCCTCGATCAGTTGTCGGGACCGGATGCGCCGCAAACAAAGGGCGTGCACGAGGGAGAGGCTGTACTGTTCGCCCGGCTTTGGAAAACCGAGCAGCCAATCTTGTTGTGTTTCGACGAATTTATACCGGCTTTTGCTGACTTGGCGGAGCGGATTATCTGCGAGACGCCTTCCAGCGTCAAACTTGCCTTCGCCCCCATTGGCGTGGAGTTTTTGTCACGGCTCGCTCTTTTGCCCGGGGTCGTAAGAATGCGGTCGGAAAGCTTAGCATTCAACGAAGCCGAGATAGATGAACTTGCCCTTCTATCGGGGGCGCCATGGTCCACTGAACGCGCTTTGGAACTGACTGGCGGCTGGCCCGCATTGCTGCGTTTCGCTGTCGACCGAGCCGAGCCATTATCTTCGCCCATACAGTGGCCAGAAGTGCAGAACTTCTTGCATAACGACGTGTTTGCCAAATTGACCGTCGAAGAACGGGAAGTTCTGCGTAACGCCTCAATCTTGCAAACGGTTACACCGGAAAGCTATCGCTATGTTTTTAAAGCGAATTCGGACCTAGAACATTGGCTCAAGCGCCTGAGCGCTGTCCATGGTGTGCTGGTTGCAGGGCTGGCGAATGATGGGGAGAAGTTAGTAATGCTCCCGGTGCTCCGCGATTTTCTGCGCGAGGAGTTGCGCGTACTCATGCCAGACCGAATTTCCTATTTGTTGAAGCGCATCGCCTACTGGCATTGGCGACAAGGCGAATACCGCGAGACGATAACTGCTGCTTTGGATGCCCACGACCATCGCTGGGCGCACCGGGTAAGCGCAGGCGTGCTTATCGATATTGCATTACGACAGGGAGAAATTGCGGGTCTACGAGAATGGTTCGCTTCGGTTCCTCGTGACCAGTTGAATCGCCTGCCAGCCTTGGCATTCGGCTATGCCTGGACGATGTATTTCAGCCAGCAGGCGCAGGTGTCAGACGAAGTGCTCGAAGGCATGGCCGCAACTGAATACGCCGGCCAGAACCTCTACGGCCAACCCAGGGGTTGGCCCGAACTCGTATTCGCTATTGGCAAGGCGACACATGATGAATTGGATGAAAGCACCAGACTATGCCACCAATGGATCGATAGTTTTGGAGAGGATAACGAGGTTGGCGCAGGCGCGGCTTATACCTGCTTAGCATTTATCGCTGCGAGCGAGCGGCAATTCGAAGATCTGTCGAAGCTTTCTCGGAAGGCTTTCTCAATCAATCGATACGCGCGTCAGCGTTACGCTTCGGGTTGGCTTTCGGCCACCAACGTGCTCGCGGCGATGCGGAGCGGCGAGATGCTACGGGCTCGTACACTCGTAAAACAATCGCGCGAGAGCTCTGATATCGCTGTTGAACGTTCGCCTTTCGCGTCAAATCTCCTGCAGGCGTTCGAATATCAACTTTGCGAGGAGATCAAAGAAGGTGTCATGCCAGAGGGGCTCGAACACGACGCCATTAATTTCGCAATGGAATATGGGGTGGTGGATGTGCTCGCCGGAGTGACCCAGGCTGCGGCAAGGCGGATGGCGTTGAAGGGACTAACAACTGAGGCATTTGCCCTGATGGAAAAGGTCCGCGCCACGGCTCACCGCCGCCAATTGCCCCGCTTACGTTATCTGGCGGAAATCAATCTCGCCGAATTTCACTTGCTGGAGGACGGAGCGGACGCAGACGTTAATCTGCCCAAGCCCAACGCTGCGATCCTTTCGGCCAACCAGCTCCAGGCGTTGGATGCGCGCCTCGCCCGTGTGCGAGCGCTCATCGAGATCGGCAAGTCGCGTTTCGGGCTTGCTGAACAGCACGCCCGTCTCGCGTTGCGCGAGGCGGGCACAATGGGCGACTTGCGTGCGGCGGCCGCCGCCCAATATTGTCTCGCTACGGCGCTTGTCCTGCTGGGTTCGACTAGGGACGCGGAACGTGCTTTTCGCGAAGCGGAAGAACTCGTAGCACTGAATGGCTGCCGCACGACACGTGAGTGGATGATGGCACTGCTCCTTCGCATCGTGCCAGAAACGATACAGTTCTTCGATACAATCGGGCGTAAGGGCGAAGCGCTTCATTCGATGGAGCCGAGCGTCGGCTCCTCAGATAAGGGCCTCGTGCCGGTTCTGGCAGGGCGGCTTACCCGCAAGCAATATCTTGTCCTCCAATATATTGCCCGGGGCATGACGAACAAGGAAATCGCAGCACAACTCTCGATCAGCGAAAGCGGCGCGAAATGGCATGTCAAGCGGCTGTTCGAACGCTTCGGTGTCTCTAAGCGGAGTCAGTTGGTCGCCACCGCGCAGGCAAAAAACTTACTATAGGTACAAGGAAAATACTTCATGCAATCAATTAAGAGAATTGTAATCATTGGGAGCGGGACTGCTGGGATCAATCTAGCGCTAAATCTGCGCCAGAACGGTTTCGCAGGGAATGTCACGGTATTTGGTACCGAGCATCACGATCCCTATCAACGTCCGCCGCTTTCGAAGAACTGGTTGCTATCCGATAACGATCCCAGCCCCATTCCGTTGCGTCCAGCGAGCGCTCTTGAGGAAAATGAAATCGTGCTCAGGCTGGGCCAGGAGGTTGCCCTGATCGACCGCAAACGTGCTGTGATTGTGACCGAAACTGGCGAGGAAATTCCTTATGATAGGTTAGTATTCGCCACGGGTGCCGCGCCGCGTCGGCTCGACGTGCCGGGGGCGGATCTGAAAGGTGTTTTCTATTTGCGCAGCCTGGATGATGCTGCGGCGCTGCGGCGCGCGATGCGCGATAATTTGTCGGCCGAAGCGGTCGTTGTAGGCGCTGGGGTGATTGGCCTTGAAGTCGCCTCGGCATTTACCACCCTTAATAGACCCGTGACGGTGGTCGAGGCGGGTGCACGCGTCCTTGCTCGGGTCGCATCGGTTTCGGTCGCGGCGCAAGTGACGCAACGACTGGAAAAGGCGGGCATACACTTCCTGTTTGAAAAGGCGGTCGCCCGGATCGAAGGCGAGTCCGGTTCGGTAAAAGCTTTGGAGCTAGCCGATGGAACTCGATTGCCCGCCCAGCTGGTTATCATTGGAATTGGAGCGGTGCCACAGGAAAGCCTTGCACTCAAGGCTGGACTTACGTGCGATGACGGTATACTGGTGGATGAGGAAATGCGCACGTCGGATGAGCACATTTATGCAATTGGTGATTGCGCGCGGGGGCCGAATGAATTCGCGCGAGGCAAAGTCCGGATCGAGACGATCCATAACGCTATGCATCAGGCGAAATTGGCGGCCGCCAGCCTGTGTGATAAACCCGCTCCCGCTCCGGCCGTGCCGCGTTTTTGGTCCGACCTTGCTGGCATGAAGCTTCAGGGTCTCGGCATTCGCTCCGATTCGGAAGTGATCGAGGAGCAACATGGGGAGAGCGAGGATGCCGGCGAATATCATCATTTCGAGAACGGCCAACTCGTCGCGACCGAAACAATCAATCTCCCAATGCGGCAGAACGAGTTCGCCTCGCTTATCGTATCCCGAGCTCGTACTGACACCGAATAGTCTGTGAGTTGTTCCCCGTCAGCACTTATGTCACCAAATTGATGTTGTGATTTAAGGAGTGTTTTGGTTTCATCGTAGTGACGAAGGAACGAAGCTCACGGCAAATCAAACTTCATTTCGAACGATGTTGGATGATCATCTGAAAGAACGAGCAACAAAAATGTTGGGGCAAGATAAAATGTCGAAAGAGGCCATATCGGAAGCATTGGGCTATACCGACCGGACCAGTTTTAGCCGTGCGTGCAGACGGTGGTTCGACATTTGAGGGCCACCTCGAAAACCAGGCCCTTCCCTTGGGGATTAAAATCCGGTTCAAGGATGCTGAGGCAGCGAGGGAACTTGGATCATGGGCCAGCTGGGATTTTTTGATTTGCAGCAGCGGCATTAAGGTCTGGACGCAAAGTCTGATCCTTTGGTGGCGATATTGGCAGCGGTGCCGTTTGAGCTGTTCCGCGTGAAGCTGAAGGCGGCGCTGGTGAAAAGCGGTCTACCCAAAACGGCGGATGATCGCAAGAATGCGGCGGGCCGCAAGCCTTGGGATGAAGTGCTGATCTTCAAGGCCTTGGTGTTGCAGGCGCTCTACAATTTGTCGGACGATGCGATGGAATATCAGCTGCGGGACCGGCTCTCCTTCATACGGTTTGTTGGCCTTGGCCTTGAGGACGCGGTGCCCAATGCCAAGACGCTATGGCTGTACCGCAAGGCGCTGGTCAAAGCGGGAGCGATTGAAGGCCTGTTCCATCAGTTTGACAGCACGCGTCACTGCTGTGAATGGCAGCGTGCTCAAAACATGTTATAGCAACTGTATCGTTCACGCTGTTTGCTCCATCCCGTTTATTTGTGAGCGACACAACGCGTTTAGTATCCGACGGAAAAAAATTTGTGGAATTCCGAAAGCTCTAGCTTGTAGCGTCGAGCGATGTCTTTGAGGTGATCCATCCGTTAATATCGCTTTCTAGCCACCTGACGCTGTAACCGCCTATTGAATGAGGCCTAGGAAATTTCCCATCGTCCATCCAGCGATAGATGGTTGATCGTCCTAGTCCGACACGGTGCTGGACTTCTTTCAGACGGAGCAAACGTGCCGCAGGCGGATCTGGCAGTTTATTTGGCTCAATATCAAGCATATCCGCCTCCATGTGCGCGATCGAAGCCATCGCCCAGAAGCGTATCCTTCCGGGCGAGGTCGTCCATGTGCTCAGCGAGCAGTCGCGCGACGCGTTGAGCAGTCCCCTTCGCCCAATGCGGTTTGACACCGTGGAGGTGATCACCAAGCTGGGTTTCTAGGACATCTGGCAAATGGCGAACCAGTTCTTCAAAAAACAAGGCTAGGTCCGTTTGCATCCAGCGTGATGCCTTGTCCTGATCTGAAGCCAGATAAAGAAGCAAATGGGCATGCGGCGATGCGCCGCTACCATATAATATACGCAAGGCTTCACTTACGGTAGCTTCGCGCTTGCCTGCCAGAATACGGCGCATCGTGCCCCGGTCTATTTGAGCCTCGCTAGCAATGCGCACTTGAGAACGGCCTGATGTCGATGCTGCCTGATTGAGCAGCTTAGATACACCGGCCTTAATATGCGCTTCGGAAATTCCATTGGTTTCGGTCATGTTATTCATCCTGTCTTTAAGAGAACGAATCACCTTATATCTTGAAGGCGCACCTGTAGGAAAACAAAAAGAACATAAATAGAACAAATAGGAAATTACGAATCAACTGATCCGGGTTTCCTGTTCTGTTAAAAACAGCTTCTGTTTAAATGAGAACAACTGCTGTGCTGGCCTGAACAGTTCCGGGCAGATTAGCGCAATCGCTGTTCGGCTATGCCCATTTTCCTTCCAAATTGTCGCTTTTAGCTTGGGATACATCCAATTTGGCATTTCCTGTTTTCCTACAGGCGGGTCACTGACGCACATAGAACATACAGCGAACATATGCTGTTTCATGTTTCTCAAGCGAAAGTGATTTTCCATGATCAATACTACCCAAACA
>CAJQMX010000190.1 GCA_905479515.1 uncultured Parasphingopyxis sp. | reverse complement strand
AATCGAGGATAACCGCTCGCTTCCGGCGCTGTCATGGAAACTGTCACCGAGGCACCAAAGCTCGCGGGCATCGGTTGCTGCGACAAGCGCCTCCAGGTCGGCAAGCGTGGCTTCGCTATCATAGGGCGGCAACATCTGGCCGAACCGCGCATACCAGCTGGCTTTTTCGAAATGCAGATCGGCGACCAGCAGCGCCTTGCGCGCGGGCCAGAATAGCGCCGCTTGCGGCAATGCCACAAGCTCGTGGCCGGAGAACGAAAAGCGAACCATTTGCAATGCCATAAGGCCAGCCTAGAGAGGGCGGCAAGGTTTTTATCGGGAGGGAATTCGATGAACAGAATGGCTTTGATCGCCGCCGCGCTTCCCGCGCTTGTCTTTTCACAGCTTGCCGGGGCTCAGGTCGCGACGGACGAAGCATCAGATATTGAATGCCTTGCTGCCACACTCATCATCTCTCAAAATTCCGATGCCATGAGTGAGTCGCAAGCAATGGCTTCGGTGATGTATTTTGTCGGCAAGGTGACTGCACGCGGGATCGACTATACGGCACCACTGGAAACAGTGATGCGCGACATGACCAACGTGGACCTTCAGCAAACAGCTGCCCGTTGCGGCGCTGAGCTTGAATTTGTTGGCGATGATATGCAGCGGCGCGGTGCCGAAATTCAGGCGGCTGAAGACGGTGATCCGAGCGGGTAGAGGCCTTTACTAGCCCGGCAAGTTGGCAGAGATACCTTCTTTCCGGGCGAGCATCACGAGCCGTATCCCGGCGAATGCTCCGGCGATGCCAAAAGGTAGCCCGACCATACAAATCCAGAAGCCAGCCGCTGCTACCGATTGGGTGTCCGGCCCTTCGGCAAAGCCCGAAAGATTGGCGGCGATGCCAACGATGGCGGCACCCGTTGCACCTCCGGCATTGCGCATCGCTGCGATGCCGCTTGATCCCGTCGCACTTTCTCCTTCATCGAGATCGGCGAGGACAAGCCGGTTGGCGAAACTTGAATGGAGTCCGAAGCCGGCCCCGAGCAGTGCGCCGCCGACGATAATGACCGGCAACAGACCGCTCGCCCGATAAAATGCAAGGAGCGCGAGGGCAGCGGGGATCATCGCCGTGCCTATTACGATCCAACGCAATCTCCACTGTCGTCCTGAGCCCGAAACGAGCAACGCCGCCGCCGTCCACGCAGCGGCTTCAGCCGCGACGACATAACCGGCCTCCAGGGCTGAAAGCCCATTGGTGAATTGCAGAATAGCCGGGGCATAGATGCTGAACCCGATGGCGCCCGCCATGGTTGCGAAATAGGTTGCATATGCCGCACCGACGAGTGTGCCGATATTGGCTGCGCGGCGCGGAAAGAGCCGTGAATCCGCGCGGCGATCGACAATGAGCGAGGCCGCGAGCAAGGTCAGTCCGGAGACTGCAAACCCGGCTTGCACTGCAGGTTCCACAACGACGCCCGCACTCGATAACAGCGAGATGCCAGCGGCAATCAGCAGCAGTTGAGGAACGGGGACAGGGCCGCTGTCCTGTCCCTTATGCGCAGGCACGAGGTGCATAGCGGCCCAAGCGAAAAGCAGGGCTTGCACCGCAAATAGCCAGAAGACCCCGCGCCAGTCTCCGCCATCTGCGAACAGCCCACCAATCAGCGGACCGATAAAGGTCGCAACACCCCAGATCGCTGTTGCAGCGGCGAACACGCGGACGAGAAAGCGTTCAGGGAATACAAGATTGATGGTTACGAAACAAAATCCAAGAACCCAGCCTGCGCCGATTCCCTGAACCACGCGCCCGGCAATGAAGCTGGCGATGTTGGGCCCGGCTGCGCTTAAAGCACAACCGGCCGCGAGGAACAGTCCGGAAGAGACCATGGCGCGGCGCAGCCCGATTCTGTCGGCAAGCCACCCCGCACAGGCGCCAGCGACAACGACGCCAATAAGATAGCCGGAGGTGGCCCAGCCGAACCAGGCATAGCCGTCCAGATCAACACCGACGCTTGGCATGATCGTCGCAGTGACCAGCGAGTCCGCTGCTTGCAGCCAGACACCGAGCATTATCAGCGCGAAACTCGGCCAGCGGCCATCGGCGAGGGTCTCCCGCCAGCTTGCCGTATCGTCGTTCATGGCTGCCCTATAGCGGGCGTCAGCACCTGATTATATGCTGATTTTCACCATTTTCGAACGCAACGTCAGCAACATTTCGGCCCAGCCAAACCAATTGCCACCGGATTGTCTCTGGCTGTGCAATCGGGTGAGGATCGGCAGAGGTTTGAACATCGATGCTATGGGTCAGGGTGAGGGTCAGGATATTGTCCGCAAGTGCCCAGCGTCCCACGCCTCCCATCACGGCATATTGCCCGTCCCGATCAAAGGTGAGCCCGCCGTCATTTTCGCAATTGTCGAAATTCCAGGAACCTTCCAGCCATTGCGGCGTGAGATCATTCAGGACCGCGGCTGCAGGATCCAGCGGAACATGCGGTGCAGTTTCGGATGAGTATTGGATGTCGAGTGCCAGCCAGCCATTGTCGCCGCCAACGAACAGGGCGCGCTGAGAATAGGCGGGATCATCGCATGGGGTGATCGGCGTATCACCGTCGAAACATTCGCTGATGCTGAACGTGCAGTCATAGCCAGGCCGACCGGGAACCGTTTCACAGCTTTCGATGGAAACCGCTGCAGGCGGCGTCCGGCCAGCACCCAGCGCGGAATCGAGACCCTCAGCAATGGCGCGCTGGTCCGGCGCCGCGTGGGCAACGGAAACCGGCAGCATGATGGCGGTGAGAAACCTTGCAGGGCGAAGCATGGCTGACTCCTACTGCGCGGTCATGGCCGCATGGTCCTCGGCTGCGCGCAAAAGCCGCAGCACATTGCCGCTCCACATCTTGCTCAGATCTTCTTCACTATACCCTGCAGCCAGCAGTCGGGCTGTGACCATGGGTAGCGCCGTGATGTCGCGCATGCCTTCAACACCGCCGCCGCCGTCCCAATCCGCGCCGAAACAGACATGATCAACGCCTGCCACTTCGATCAGGTGAAGCAGGCTCGTCATATACATTTCAAAGGTTGATGCCTCGCGCGGTGCACGTGCATCCAGTTCACGCAGTTCCAGAGTGATCGCGCGCTGCTCTTCCGGGCTCATTGCGTTCAGTCCGTCGAGCCTTTCGCCCAGCGCATCGCGCTCTTCATTCGAGCGGCGTTCTGAAAGAAAAATCGAATTGACGCATATCGCGCCGCCCGCTTCGGCGAGCCTGCGAATACGGTCATCGCCCAGATTGCGCATATGGCCGTTGAGGACGCGGGGCCCCGAATGGGAAAGAACGATGGGTGTAGCGGAAAGCTCTAACAGATCGTCGAACGCCTCGTCCGAGGAATGGGACCCATCGACCACAATGCCGAGCCGGTTCATCTCGGCGATCAGCTCGCGGCCTGCCGGGCTAAGGCCGCCCCAACGACCGTTGCCGGTCGCGCTGTCGGCAAACTGGTTGTCGGCCGAATGGACAGGCCCGGCCATGCGGACGCCATTGTCGTAGAAGGTCTGGAGCAGGGAAATATCCTCGCCCAGTGGGTAGCTGTTCTCGATGCTCTGATAGGCGAACCGTTTGCCTTCTGCCGAGATCCGCGCAGCATCATCTGCGCTATAGGCGAGTTCGATCTGACCGGCATTGGCAGCGGCCATGGCGAGAATATCCTGCTGCCGGGTCAGCGCCGCTTCGCGCGCTGCGGCATAGCCTTCAGCGGTCAAATCCCCATGCGGCGTATAGATTACAAAGAAGCCGCCATCGAGGCCGCCTTCTTCCATCCGGGGAATGTCGACCTGGCTAACATCCGTTGCATAATCGTGCCGGTCCGCCATGCTCCAGCCATTGCGGGAGAAATGCACCGGCGTGTCGAGATGGGTGTCGAGGGTCAGCAGCCGCTCATGCACGGCATGCGGCTCTGAGGTCGTCTCATGTGCCATAAGCGGGACGACCGCGCTTCCCGTCATCAATGCTGTGGCGCCTAGTCCGATCGCGAATGCCCGCATAGCTTTTCCCCTGTTATTCTCATGGTGAATGCCAAGTCTAGCGCGCTTCTATTGGGATGTCCCGGCCAAAAAAATCAGCCGCCCGGCCTACACGCTATCATGCTGCGCAGGTCGGGCGGCTGGCCTTGGTCGCTGGAGCGGCGACCGGTTGGGGATTGCAGGGCGGACTAGATACCGCGCATGCCGATCCCCCGAATACGGTCTGGCCGGCGGCCGTCCATGACCACGCTGATCGCCTTGGTGCGTCCGTCTGCATCGCGAACCCGGACCACCATGCCGTTATCGGCTTCTGCGATACTGAGAAGGGTCAGTTCGCCGGTTCGGCGAGCGAGCTGGTTGAGCTCCTGGAGACGCATCCTGTAGTTGCCATCAGTGACGAAATTGTCCCGCGCCCAGCGTGATCGGTCTCCACCGCCACCATTAATGGCGGCAACGAGAGCCTCGGCGCGCTGCTGAGCGCTTACCGTTTCGGATTGTGCGGCGGCGGGGGCGACCATAACGGTCAGGCCAGCGGCGGGCAGCGCGAAGGCGGCAAGAACGAGACGGGTTTTTGCGGATATTCTTGTAAGCATAATACACTCCTGAACCAATGTGATTGGACCCGCCTCGAATCGGGCGGACTTGAGTGTGTTAGATTAGCAATACAGTAATGTCGCCCCTGTTTCGACGAGTGACAGGCAAATGTCGATAAACCGTTTCGTAACGACAAATGTCGCAATAAAGCCGATAAAGCGCAACCAAATAGATCGAATCGGAAGAATTAAGCCCGTTTCATGGCGATTTCAGCCAGCGCTTCCGCCTCGATCAGCAGCGCGTCATCGACACTGCCCTGCGCGACATGTTCGCGCCCGATCAGGATGAGGACGGGCACGGCAAGCGGGGACACGCGCGGCAGATCGACATGCACCATCGTCTGCGCTGCCCGGTCGAGCAGGCTGGCGAGCCGCCCGACATCGGTGAGCTTGGTCCGCGCATCAGCCCATGCAGCCTTGAGCAAAAGATGATCGGGCTCATAGCGGCGCAGCACATCGTAGATCAGGTCGGTCGAGAAGGTGACCTGCTTGCCAGTCTTGCGCTTGCCCGGATGCTGGCGTTCGACCAGTCCGCCGATAACCGCCACCTCGCGAAAGGCGCGTTTCAGCAGGTGGCTGCCCTGAACCCAATCGACAAATTCGTCTTCAAGGATATCGGGAGAGAAGAGTAGGGCAGGGTCACGAACCCGCTCTAGCGAATAGGTCGCAAAGCTATAGTCGTTCGCGACAAAGCCGATGGGTTTCAGTCCTGCCGTTTCCATCCGCCGGGTGATCAGCATGCCCAGCGACTGGTGTGCGTTCCAGCCCTCGAAACTATAGCAGACCATGAAGTGACGATCCTCGTGCGGGAAAGTCTCGATCAGCAGTTCGCCGGGCTTTGGCAGGACGGACTTTTCGGACTGAACGCGAAGCCATTCTTCCACATCTTCGGGAAAGCCTTCCCATTCGGCCGGATTGCTCAGAAATCCGCGAACCCGGTCGGCCAGATGGGTTGTGAGGGGCATCCG
>CAJQMX010000189.1 GCA_905479515.1 uncultured Parasphingopyxis sp. | reverse complement strand
ACAGGCGTCGGGATTAAGGCTGAGCGCGAGCTCGGCCAGCACGCGGACAGCGCCTGATCCGCCGATCGACTGGATGCCGATCATATCGGTTCCGTACACATGATCGGGCAGCACTTCATTCGCGAACAATTTCACGAACGTCTGGTCACCACCAACGCCGACATAGGTCTTCGTCTTTTGCGTATCGATCAGCTTCTGCTCGGCGACTTTAACGGCGCGCATGATCGGCGTGAGGCCGGTTTCGTCCTTATAGACGCCAATACCGAAATCGATCTTGTCGTCGCGCGGATCGTCCTGATAGGCGCGGCTGATGGCGATGATCTGATCGATCGGACGGGCGACGGCTTTGTCGAACATGATGGTCCCTTACAGTTTGACCGATTTGACGGGCAGGAAGCCCGAATTGGCGTTGCGAACATCGCTGGCAATATAGCTGCCGAGCAGCTTGACGTAGCGGGCCTTTTCCTCAAGCGCGCGCAGTGCAGCCTGTACGGCATCTTCCTCAAGCCCGCCGCCGATATCGATATAGAAGGTAGGCAGTGCCGTTTCTTCGGAGATCGTATAGGTTTCCAAGGTCGTGATATTGATGCCTGCATCACGGAACACGGCGAGTGCCTCGATCAACGCACCGGGCTGGTGATCGATCTGGAAGATCAGCGTGGTGATCGTCGCGTCGGAATAGTCCGGGTCCAGCGCCGGCTTTTCCAGCGCAAGAAAGCGGGTGTAATTATTCTTCTGGTCGGCGATATCGCGTTCGATAACGACGCCGCCGAAAACCTGTGCGGCCACCGATGATCCAATCGCGGCGACGTTGGGATCGCCAAGTTCCACAACCTGTTTGACGGCGGAGGCTGTGTCGACCGTTTCAATCTGTTCGGCGTCACGGCAATGGGCTTCGATAAAGCCCGAGCTTTGCAGGAATCCCTGGCGATGACTGTGAATGCGCGTGATGCTGCCCAGTTCAGATACCGGCTGCGGCCCGGAATGCGCCTGGATCAGGCAATGCTCGATCCGCTGCATCCGCTCCTGAACGATAGCCATTTCGGTCGAGAGCATCAGGCGATGAACGTCGGGGATGCGTCCGCTTGTTGAATTTTCAATCGGGATGACGGCGGTCTTATGCTCGCCGGCTTCAACCGTTTCCATGATTTCGCCAAAAGTGCGCAGGCCAACATGTTCGGCATCGGGAAACATGCCGACAGCCGCCTGATAGCTATAGGTGCCGGGCGAACCCAGATAGGCAATTGTGTCAGCGGTCATCCATCATTCTCCAGCGCTTCGATCCGGGACTTTGCGCCGCATAGCGCGTCCATCAGGTTTCCGGGATCAGGCTCGTCGGCCATGGCGGCGATCAGATCAAGCCGTTTTTTGAATTCTCCAAGCACTGTCTTGAGCTCAGTCCCGTTGGTGCGGAAAATATCCGCCCACATTTGCGGGTCCGATCCGGCAAAGGCGGCCATGCTGCGATAGGAGGTTGGCAGCAGAGCTTCTGGCTCGTCGGCGCCAAGCCCCGCGAGCGCATAGGCGATGAGATGCGGAAGGTGAGACCCGAGCGCGAGTATCCGGTCATGGGCATCCGGAGACATTTCGATGACTTCCGCGCCAAGCCGCTCCAGCAGCGCCCGAGCATCGGTAAGGGCCGTAGGATCCGTGCGGTCTGTCGGGGTCAGCACGAAAGGGCGCGCTGTGATAATATCACCGCGTGATTGCCCTGGCCCCGCGGAGATCCCGCCGGATAGTGGATGTCCGGGCACGAAGCGGCTGGCATCCGCCCCTGATTTCTCCGCCGCGTCCACAACCGTCTGTTTTACCGAGCCGGTATCAATGACAAGCGCGGTTCTGCCCGGTCCTGTCAATAGCGCAACGACCTGTTCTGCAATGGTGGCAACGGGCGTCGCCACGAAAATCACATCGCATGCGGCGATATCTTCGATCCGGGCAACGACCTTTGCATTGGGATGACGTTCAGCAACATAAGCGGCGTTGCCGGGGCTCAGATCATGCACGAGGAGTGCCGTGTCCGGCATCGCACGTGCAAGCCGCGCCGCAAGCGCGCCCCCGATCAGGCCAGCGCCGACAAGGCCGATCCGCTGAAAAACGGTATGGCTCATCGCGCGGAAAGAGAATTTCTGTGATGCATTGCACTGCACAAAAGCTGGTTCACGGTTCAATTGCAATCACAATAGGCTTTGCCTGTAACAAAATTTGCTTTCCCGTCGAACGAGAGGATGAGGCGGGTAGCGCGGGTTTCAGGGCTGGTTCAGCCCCGCTTGTGCAGGAGCATGGTCGAAACCCGGTCGAGTAAAAGGAATGGCGTATGATGATCGACAGACGATCCATTTTGGCAGGCGGCGCGGTTGGTGCGCTGGCCGTATTGGCTGGTTGCAGCGGCCGGGCCGAAGCGACAAATGGCGGAGCTTTCCGGGTGAACTATAGCGAAGCCCAATGGCGCGAACGGCTGACCCCGGCGGAGTTCCGGATTTTACGGGGGCATGGCACCGAGCGGCCATTTTCCAGCCCGCTCGACGATGAGCATCGGCGCGGGACATTTACCTGCGCAGGCTGCGACAACCGATTGTTCAGCTCGGCGACCAAATTTGACAGTCACACAGGTTGGCCGAGCTTTTATCGTCCGCTCGGCGGAGCGATCGGCACGACCGTCGATACATCTCTGGGGATGACCCGTACCGAAGTGCATTGCGCGGATTGCGGCGGTCATCTTGGCCATGTGTTTCGCGATGGGCCGCGCCCGACTGGGCTGCGCTATTGCATGAACGGCGCGGCGATGAATTTCGTTCCGGCGGGGAGCTAGTCTGATGATTGTGAAGAACGTTATATCCTTTGTGATGGGGGGAGGCGCAGCTGTGGCGGCTGTCGCGGCCCTCACACTCCCCGGATTTCAGCAGCCAGTGGAAGCGGCGGTCTCCATTCCTCCTCCTGCCACAAATGTGATCGTGACCGAGGGTGACCAGACCGCGGTTTTTGCGGGTGGATGTTTCTGGGGCATGGAAGCCGTGTTCCAGCATGTGACTGGCGTGCGAAGCGTCACGGCTGGTTATGCTGGCGGATCTGCGGAAACCGCACATTATGAGCAGGTCGGCACGGGCCGGACTGGCCATGCCGAGGCAGTGCGCATCGTCTATGACCCCAGCCAGATTACCTATGGTCAATTGTTGCGCATCTACTTCTCGGTCGCGCATGATCCGACTCAGGTAAACCGCCAGGGGCCGGATACAGGCAGCGATTATCGCTCAGCCATATTCCCGCTCAATGCTGCCCAGCGCAGTGTCTCGCGCCGCTATATAGCACTGCTCAACGCGTCCGGTCGTTTCGCGCGCCCGATTGCAACGCGGATTGAAAACGGCACTTTTTACCGTGCGGAAGCCTATCACCAGAATTTCATGAACCGGAATCCCCGCCACCCCTATATTCTCGCCCATGACGTCGAGAAAGTGCAGGATCTGCGAGCGACTTTTCCGAGCCTGTTCATGAGGAGGCCAGCGGCGTAACTTGTCAGACCGTTGCGTTGATCAACGTCGTCGCACCAAACCTCTGACAAAATTAAGCAGCAAGCGGAAAGCGCAGAAGCCTGTCGTTCACGGGCACCAGAGCCTCGGCACCGGGCCCGACCGCACGAATGATATCCGCATGGCCAGCATCCAGTCCGCCCGTCAGTGCGCCAAAGGCGGGCAATATCAACTTGCGATCGGTGGCGACGAAGCAGCGGCGCGAAACATCTTTGCCCCGGACCCGTATCCGCAATTTTGGGTGAAAATGGCCGGACAATTCAGGGCGCAAGTCTGCGGGATCGGCCTCATGGCGGAGCATCAGCCCGTCTATTTCGGCCTCTTCGATGATCGCGCCACCCAAGCCGCCGTTCAGCGCGATATCATGATTGCCGGTAATCCAGGTCCAGTCGAGCCGCGTGGTCAGCGCTTCCAGTTTTGCGCGGGCCGCAGGGGACAGCCGTTCGCTCCCGGCGCTGTCATGGAAACTATCGCCTAGGCACCACAGCTCGCGCGTGTCCGTTTCCGTGACCAGCGCTTCGAGATCGGTGAGCGTTGCCTCACTGTCATAGGGCGGTAGCATCTGGCCAAAGCGCGCATACCAGCTCGCCTTTTCGAAATGCAGGTCGGCAACAAGCAGTGCCTTGCGAGCGGGCCAGAACAGCGCCGCTTGCGGCAACGCCACAAGATCGTGACCGGAGAACGAAAAGCGAACCATTTGCATGGCCATAATGCCAGCCTAGAGAGGGCGGCAAGGCATTTTTTGGGAAGGATAATCGATGAACAGAATCGTTCTGGCTGCCAGCGCACTGCCAACACTGTTGTTTCCGCTGGCCGCCGAAGCGCAGGTTGCGACCGACGCGGCGTCTGATATCGAATGCCTGGCTGCGTCGCTGATCATCTCGCAG
>CAJQMX010000188.1 GCA_905479515.1 uncultured Parasphingopyxis sp. | reverse complement strand
TCCCGGATTATGTCACGCCGGAATTTGTCCGCGACGAAATCGCAAGAGGACGCGCGATCATCCCGAACAATATCAATCACCCGGAAAGCGAACCGATGGCAATCGGGCGCAATTTCCTCGTCAAGATCAACGCCAATATCGGTAACAGCGCGGTCGCGTCGGATGTCGCCAATGAAGTCGACAAGATGGTCTGGTCGATCCGCTGGGGCGCCGACACGGTGATGGACCTGTCCACCGGCCGCAACATTCACGACACCCGCGAATGGATCATCCGCAATTCACCCGTGCCGATCGGCACCGTGCCGATCTATCAGGCGCTGGAAAAAGTCGGCGGCGTCGCCGGGGACCTGACCTGGGAAATCTTCCGCGATACGTTGATCGAGCAGGCCGAGCAGGGCGTCGATTATTTCACCATCCACGCCGGCGTCCGTCTGCCCTATGTGCCGATGGCGGCCAAGCGCGTCACTGGCATCGTCTCCCGCGGCGGATCGATCATGGCGAAATGGTGCCTCGCCCATCACAAGGAAAGCTTCCTCTACGAACATTTCGACGACATCACCGAGATCATGAAGGCCTATGACATCGCCTACAGCCTCGGCGACGGCCTGCGTCCCGGCTCGATTGCCGACGCCAATGACGAAGCGCAATTCTCCGAACTCTATACGCTCGGCGAGCTCACCCACCGCGCGTGGAAGTCCGACGTGCAGGTGATGATCGAGGGCCCCGGCCATGTGCCGATGCACAAGATCAAGGAGAATATGGAAAAGCAGCTCGAAGTCTGCGGCGAGGCGCCTTTCTACACGCTCGGCCCCCTCACGACCGACATCGCGCCCGGCTATGACCATATCACCAGCGGCATCGGCGCCGCCCAGATCGGCTGGTATGGCACCGCCATGCTCTGCTATGTCACGCCCAAGGAACATTTGGGCTTGCCGGACCGCGACGATGTGAAAGTCGGCGTGATCACCTATAAACTGGCCGCTCACGCCGCCGATCTCGCCAAGGGTCACCCCGCCGCACAGGTCCGCGACGATGCGTTGTCAAAGGCCCGCTTCGAATTCCGCTGGCGCGACCAGTTCAACCTCAGCCTCGACCCCGAAACCGCGATGCAATATCACGACCAGACGCTCCCCGCAGAAGGCGCGAAAACGGCCCATTTCTGCTCGATGTGCGGTCCGAAATTCTGCAGCATGAAAATCAGCCAGGAAGTCCGCGATTTCGCCAGCAAGCAGAACCAGAGCGCCGAAGGCTTTATCGCCTCGGAAAAACTGGGCGCCGATACCGCCGCTGCGAGCAAGGCGGCAGCGGAAGAAGGCATGCGTGAGATGGCCAAAGTCTACAAGGACAAGGGCGACCGGCTCTATCTGCCGGAAGAGGAAGTCAGCGAACCGGCGGAATGATCATGAGCGGGATGACAAGGACCAATATGTTGCTAGCAGCGGCGTCGCTGCCCCTGCTGGCGTCCTGCGGCGGCGGGGCTGGCGAACCGGAACCGGTTGACGAGGCCGCCGTTACCGCGCGATCGGCGCCGGTGGCGCAGGAATTTCAGCAGAAGCTCAAGGCACAGCTGGTGGCGGCGCTCACCAATGGTGGTCCGGAAAGCGCGGTGTCGGTCTGCAGCCAGGTGGCGCCCGCCATCGCTGCCGCGGCATCCGAAGAGAGTGGCGCCGAGGTTAGCCGCATCGCCCGCAAGCATCGCAATCCCGACGCCGGCGTGCCCGCAGCGATGGAAAGCCAATATGACGCTCTTGCCGCGCAGCCGCTGTCAGACGGCAAGCCCGCGGTGCAAATCTGGCGCAGCGGGGAGGGCGAGAATGCCCGCATCCACTATCTCAGCGCCATTCCAATGCAGGATCAGCCTTGTTCCGTCTGCCATGGCACCGCTGTCGACCCGGCCCTGAAACAGCAGATCGACAGTCTCTATCCCGGCGATCTCGCCACCGGTTTCAAGCCGGGCGACCTCCGCGGCGCGATGCTGATCAGCTGGAAAGCGGACGAATTTCAATAACCAGATAGCGCGCCGCCGTGTCGTTGTTATTGTGATGCTGAACCAAAGACCGTCGTCATCCTGAACTCGTTTCAGGATCCCTTGAGATTGTATATTGCCCCTCGAGGTCCTGAGCCGAAGGCCACCGGAGGTAAACACGTTCAGGATGACGCGTGAATATCATGCCCCGCCCAACACCGCTCCCGCCCGCTTGACGACCGACAACCGAAGAGCGCAATATAACCCCCTGCAACGGCAAGCCTTTTTCACCAGCGAGTCGCTGCACACAGAGGGGGGAAACAATATGCACAAATTTCTGATCGGCCTGTCTTTGCTGGCCATGGCTGCGCCACCGCTCCAGGCGAAGGAGGCAAAACAGGTCTTCATGCCGGAAGATGCCGGGAATCTCGCCTTCCAGTCAGCGGTTGGCTACGCCGATGCGGTGATCGCCGGGGACAAGGTCTATCTGTCCGGCGTGATCGTCACGCCAGAGCCCGGCGAGAGTGACCTCAAACCCGCCTTCACCCGCGCCTTCGACCGGATTGGCCGGACGCTGGAACGGGCCGGGGTCAGCTGGGACGATGTCGTCGACCTGACCAGCTATCACACCGACCTGCAAAGCTCGATCAATGAAATGGTCGAAGTAAAAAACCAATATGTCAAAGCCCCGTTCCCCACCTGGACCGCGATCGGCATCAGCGCGCTCTACGAGGCGGAAGGCGTGGTCGAGATCAAGATCGTCGCGCAGCGGCGAGGGGAGTAATAAGGTCTTATTAATTTTTGCACTGTTACAGTAATTGTTGCGCTATCGACTAAACATACTGCATAGGTTTGATGTTTCCAGTTGATTATTTAGATATCAAAGAAAAGTTGTAATCGTTTTCATTTTATGCAGGATTGATTGATGTCTAATCTTACCTTAAATAAAACGAAGCGACTACATGCCCTTTTAGCTTCTGGTTATTTTCCGAAGGAACTTCCTCCTCCGTTCAATACGCGGGACCTTGCCAAATATCGAAAATCTGTGGGTGAGGCATGGAATAATGGAAATGATTATCCAAAGAGTAAGCCTGAAATTTTCACGGTTCCGAGAATAGGGAATTGGCGCCGTGATCTTTCAATCGTCAATCCGGTCGCACAATTCTATCTCTCATCGCTCATTGCAGATGAATGGGTTGAAATTCGCAAACACATTAACAAAAATAGTTTTAGCGCACAGCATCTAGAAATTGCGGATGACAAAACTAGATCGATTGAAGAGCCTGATTTTAGACTATTGTCTATGCTTAAGAGCGAGATTTCAGGCATGTATGACTATGCCTTAGTTTCTGACATCTCACGGTTTTACGGCACCCTATACACACATGCAATTCCTTGGGCGTTACACGGTAAATCACATTGCAAAGCAATTTTGGATACAGCGGCCTACAAAGACCTGTTGGGGACAAAATTAGATAGGGCGGTGAGAAAAGGGAACGAGAATCAAACCGCTGGCATTCCAATCGGACCAGATACATCGCGAATTTTGTCAGAAATGATCGTGTCAGAAGTAGATCACAAATTGACAGAAAAATTAGAGCTAAAGAAATCTGGAGCAATTAGAAACGTTGATGATTGGTTCATCGGTTTTGATACTTTAAGCCAAGCAGAAGAAAATATTGCAATATTGTCGTCTGAGTGCAACTTTTTTCAATTGGAAATCCATCCAGAAAAAACAAAATCTGTTGAGCTAACGAAATTATTTTCTCCTCTTTGGACTGACGAACTTTTGAGCCTTGTCATTCCCAAGTCTGGAAAAGCTCAGCAGCGCAAAATGGAGCATTTTTTCGAGTTAGCATTCGATTTGTCTATTAAACATGTTGATGCGAATGTGTTGAAATTCGCGATTACATTGGTGCGTAGTTGGAAAGTTGAAAAATCAAATTGGAGAATATTTGAAAATTTTCTTTTGAGAGTGGCACGCGCTAACAAAACAGTTTTTCCGCAATTTGTTCAATTGGTTGCTAATTATCGTGAAATGGATTTCGATATTAGCGAAGAAAAAATGAGGAAATTGGTAGAAGATATACTTCGCACGCATGTTCCAGTGGGCAGTCATTTTGAGATAAGTTGGGCATTGTTTCTAGTGAAAGCACTGCAATTAAATATTGATGCAAATCTATTGCAGGGGGTTTGTAGGCTCGAAAGTTCGATATGTGCGCTAATAACGCTCGACCTTCGAGACAAAGGGTTAATATCGGGAAATTTAGATGAAACTGTCTGGTTGCAAAACATGACCAAGGCTGGGCTCGACTCTGAGATGTGGTTACTTGCATATGAGGCAAATTTAAAAGGATGGCTCCCATCGCCAAACCCCAACCATGTGCAAGAGCACTTTTATTTCAACGAATTGAAAAAGAGAAAAATTTCATTTTACAACGACAAAAAGAATGTTCGTTTGCTGTCGAGAGAGAAGCCTAGGCCCGTTTCGCCTGAGCTTCTTGCGCTGACAGCGAGGCTTCGTGGAATCACCCTTGAACAACTTTCTAATCTGGACGTAAGCTCAGTTCTGCCGAGAGATTTTTCGTATTCAACTTACGGAGACTAAAAACGGAACGTCAACGTACTAACTGACCCCACCCCGCAACCTTCCCCCCACTCCCGCGTAAACCCAACATGAAACAAACTCTCTCCCTGATCCCGCTCGCGCTACTGGCGGCCTGTTCATCGCAATCCTCCCCCGACCCCGAGCCAGCCGCGGACGAGACAGTTTCTGTGACGCCCGCACCGGCGGTGGCACCAGAACAGAGCGCCCCCGAACCCGACCCCGCGCCATCGGCAAACACGCTCACACTCGCCGGTCTCGGCGATCTGCGGATTGGCGAGCCGGTTCCTGCCACCAGCAGCTGGAAAGCGGAAGGCGTGCAGGCATCCGATGCCTGTCGCGTGCTGTCCTCGCCCGACTATCCCGATGCTTATGCGATTGTCGAAGCGAACAAGGTTCGCCGCATCTCGATCAGCGAGGGCTCGAAGGTCAAGCTGGTCGAGGGCATTGGTCCCGGCGCCCGCGAAGCGACGATGAAACAATATTTTGCCTTCCCCGCCACGCCGCATAAATATGGCGACCCGCCGGCTAAATATCTGACCGCTCCCAATGCCGCCCGCGGCGACCCCGCTCTGCGCTTCGAAATCGGCAGCGACGGCAAGATCAGCCAGATTCACGTCGGCACGATGCCGGTGCTCGGCTATGTCGAGGCTTGTTCCTAAGCTCCACGCGTTTAAAAATCCCGTTCGCCCTGAGCCTGTCGAAGGGCAGTCGTCGCAGGGCAATGTCAGCTATTCCCACTCGTGCTTCGACAGGCTCAGCACGAACGGAGCGTGTGCCGTGCGTGCACTCAAACCCCAATCAAATCCACCACTCCCCATCTTTCCAGCACCCCCAACCAAAAAAGCCGCCCCGTGAGGGACGGCTTCTTGGTCGGCACTGCGCGCTCGGGGGGGCAGGGGGCAGGGGGAGAGCGGGCAGTGCCGGGTTCAGGGAGGGGGCAGGCCTAGACCTTGTCGCCGAGAGCGCCCTTGACGGAGCCCTTGACCTGCTGGGCCTTGCCCTTGGTTTCCTGAGCCGCACCCTTGGCGCGGGTCTCGGGGTCGTTGCTTTTCTGTTTGGCCTTGCCAACCGCTTCGTTGACATTGCCTTTTACCTTGTCTGCGAGTTCACCCATTTTGATGCTCCTTCTGCTGTGGCCGGTTGTCCGGCCGGTGGGGGATGCCGGCGTTGTTGCCTGCACAGTCTATCTATGCACGAACCGCCTGATCGTTCCCGCCGCCGCAGCGGACTGGCGCTCAATAAAAACGGCTCGGCGCTCCGCTGACATAAACACCCATTCTGCCGCAACGGGTCCGCCAGGGCTTCGCACTATCTTAACCCGCGCCCGCTAGTCCCGCAGACCCGACCCGCAGCAGGACCATGATGAACGACAGCCAGCCTTTCTCTCCCGAGACGATCGACGCGCTCGCCGCGGCCTATCCGCTCGCGCCGCGCCATCTGCAGCACCGGATCGCCGACCATCCGCTGCTCCAGCTCGACGCTTTGGCGGCGCTCGCCCACCGGTTGCGTCCGGAATCGATCGAGTTCAACGCCGCCACCGACCTGCCGCTCGGCATCCGCAATGACGAGACGCCCTATACCGGCCTCGACGTCCACCAGACGATCGCCCAGATCGAAAGCGCCGGTTCCTGGGTGTTGCTCAAGACCATCGATCAGGACCCCGCCTATGCGCAGCTGATGCACGATGTGCTGGCGGCGATCGAGCCGGTGGTCGAGCCGCGCACCGGCGCAATGATGCGGCTCGAGGGCTTCATCTTCATCTCCTCGCCCGGCGCGGTGACGCCGCTGCATTTTGATCCCGATTATAATATCCTGTTCCAGGCGCGCGGCAGCAAGACGATGACCTTCTTCCCCGCCGGCGACCCCGAGATGATCCCCGATCCGTTTTTCGAGCAATATTTCAACGGCGGACCGCGCAACCTGTCGTGGCGCGAGGAATGGGCCGACCGCGGCCAGCCGATCCGGGTCACCCCCGGCGAGGCGATCTATGTGCCGATCCTCGGCCCGCACTGGGTCAAGGTCGATGACGCGGTCTCGATCTCGCTGTCGCTGACCTGGCGCAGCGAGTGGAGCTTCCACCACGCCGACGCCTGCCGCTTCAACAGCCGCCTGCGCAAGCTCGGCCTCAACCCGTCCTCCCCGCGCAGCTACCCCGCCGACAACCGCCTCAAAAGCTACAGCCAGCGCGCGCTGGTCCGGGCGGAACGGATGTTCGGGCGCGGGTAGGGGAGAGGCGGAGAGAACCGTTCGTCCTGAGCCTGTCGAAGGGCAGCGTCTATAAGGTGGGTTGGTTATTCCCACTCGTACTTCGACAAGCTCAGCACGAACGGACTGGTCGGGGCGAGAGCAGGGCGCGTCCACCTCCACCGTTCGTCCTGAGCCTGTCGAGCCGAAGGCGACCGCAGGTCAACGACGGCGTCTATGAGGCAGGTTCAGCTATTCCCACTCATGCTTCGACAAGCTCAGCACGAACGGACCGCGCGCGGCGACAACCGGTGCACCCCGGGACCGGCATCCCCACCACCACGCAATAAAAAAGCCGACCCCCCGCAGGGCCGGCTTTTCGTTTGGCGCTTCCCTCAAGGGGCAAGGGGCGCCAGCTAGTGCCCTGGGGCAAACTATTTGATATCGTTGGTCAGCTCCGCCTTCAGCGAGGCCTTGACCTGCTGGGCCTTGCCCTTGATTTCCTGCGCGGCGCCCTTGGCGCGGGTCTCGGGGTCGTTGCTCTTGCGTTTCGCTTTGCCGACCGCCTCGTTCACATTGCCTTTCAGCCTGTCCAGAAGTTCACCCATGCTATTCTCCTCTTCTCTCGCCGGATCACCGGCCGGTTGGATAGGCCGCGCCAAAGCGCGCCCGCTCGATCCATCAACGCACGAGCCGCCAGTTGGTTGCTCGCACGGTCATCCGCTCAGCTCTGGTCGGTCACCCGCACCAGGCTCCAGTCATAGCCCAGATCCCTGACCCGCGCCTCGATCAGCGCCCGCACCGCCGGCTCCGGCTGCGCCTCGCGGGTCAGCATCCAGAGATAGCGCCCGCTCGGCTCGCCGACGATCGCCCAGCTATAATCCTCGGCGCGGTCGAGTATCCAGTAGTCGCCGTAAAACGGCCCGAAGAAGGAGACTTTCAGCTTCGCGTTGCCGCTGCCCTCGACGATCTTCGCCTTGCCGTCGGCGGTGGTCCGCTTGCCGTCCCTGGTGCAGCTGTTGACCACGGAAATCTTGCCGTCCTCGCGCAGCGCATAGTCAGCGGTCACGCCGTCGCAGTCTTTCTGGAACGGCGCTTCATAGCGGGCCATTTCAAACCATTTGCCGAGATAGCGATCCAGCTCGACCGCCTTGGCCGGCTCCGGCACCGCGCTATTGCCGACGGGGCCGGGCGAACCGGCGCAGGCGGCGAGCAGGGCAATCGGCAGCGTACACAGCGCGAGCCTCTGTCCGGTTGATAATGTCATGCGATAGTCTCCATCCTGTTAAGACTATATAGGCGGACCTGAGCGGGCGCTGAATATGGCCCTTGGTACATGTCGGCGGCTATGACGCCATGGCTTTGAGCGGAGCTTCATAGCCCCTCCCGTTTACCGGAGGGGTTGAGGTGGGGCCTGTCCTATCGTCGTTACCGGCATAAAATTGTTTCGCACGAAGCCACGAAGGCGCGAAGATGAACAAATGCGAAGCCCATCTAAAATCACCGACGAACGGGTCGCTGACGTGCGGTGCAGTGATGACAGCCTGATTGTCGATCTGATGGATAGCCGCAGCATTTCGGTGCCACTGGCATATTATCAACTCTTGCACGGCGCGACGCCGGAGCAACTTGGAAATCGCTGGCTGCGGCTATGGCATATATTCGCCGGATATTGATGAGGATTTGAGCGCCGAGGGTTTGCTCAGGGGAGTGTAAGCACTGAAAGCGTCTTGAAGCCGTCTTATCTCGTGAACAGTTACCGGAATTCGAGATGGATGTTTGACGAATAGTTATCTATCAAATCTGAAAACCTCAGGAGAATTTCATGGCTGCTAATCATCACACAACCGACGATGTGTTTGGCGTAAGCCGCGACTTACCGGAGAATTATGTCTCTCGGCCCAAAGTTGATGAGACTTTTATCGATAGTTTGGCACGCAATCAACATATTGTAATTTATGGAAGTTCTAAACAAGGCAAAACATCTCTTCGGAAAAAATGCCTATTGGAAGAAGACTACATTGTTATTTCCTGCCAAAATCGTTGGAATTTGGCCACCTTGCACTCAAATGTTCTCAAGGAAGCCGGTTTTGCGGTAAAACAATCTGAAACAAAAAGTGAAACGGGATCAAATAAAATCTCTGTGGAAATGAATGGGGGTATCGACCTTCCTCTATTTGGAAGAATAGGAGGAAAGGTGGCCGCAGAGGACACGGAGACTAACGAAAATAAAGTTGAATACCTTGAGCTCGAACTAGATGCGGAGTCTGCGAACGATATAATTAGAGCTTTGGAAAGCATAGGCTTTAAGAAATATATAGTATTGGAAGACTTTCATTATCTGCCTGACGAAACGCAAAGAGACTTTAGTTTTTCATTGAAGACGTTCCATGAAGCCTCGGATTTTTCATTTATCGTGGTAGGTGTTTGGCGTGAAGAAAATCGACTGATTGCATTTAATGGTGATCTTACAGATCGTGTTATTTCGGTCGATGTTGATAGTTGGAATCCAGACAGCTTGAAGGAGGTCATCAACGATGGAGGTGCTCTACTAAATATCAGTTTCGCAGAGAGCTTTATCGAACCACTGATAAGTCAAGCCTTCGAAAGCGTTCATATTGTCCAAGAAGCTTGTCGGCGCACTGCTAGAGAATGCGGAATATTCGAGACACAAAGTGAATTTATAGAAATTGGCGGCGGTATGGACGTAAAAGCACTGGTTGCCGACATTGTGTCTCAGCAGGCAGGTCGATACAAAGGCTTCCTCCACGGTTTTGTAGATGGTTTCCAAGAGACTGATCTGGAAATGCCGAAATGGGTCATTTTCGCCCTTCTTTGTTGCCCTCTCGAAGAGCTGGAGGAAGGTATTCGACTGCGAAAAGTTGCGAAAATTATTAAGGCGCAGCATCCAAAAGGTGATTCTTTAAACAACGGAAATATTACTCAGATTCTAAATTCTGCATCATCTCTCCAAAACAAGAAAAATATTCGCCCGCTCGTTATCGATTATGATGGCACAAATACACGGATGAACATCGTGGACAAAGGCTTTTTAATTTGGTTGGCCAGTCAAGACATAGCTGAAGTGCTTGAAGAGCTAGGTTTGCCGCCTGCCATTGAAGTTGAATAAAACCGTTGCGGATCGCTACGATCTACCGCCAAGCTGATTCACGGTTCTCGCACATAATTACTTGGTCCAAAATGTCAGGAGCAGTCAAGGTGACGCCCCGCCGTTTTCGCCCTCCTCACAACCCCAACTCTTTCGCAATCATCGCATCGCTAAAATAAGCCCGCTCGCAAATTATCCGATCCGTCCCCGGCGCAAATTCAAAGCTCGCGGCCATCCGCACCCGAAAGGCTTTGCCGGTCGGCTCGATCACCCGCTCGCCGATGGTCAGCGGGCCGAGATGGGTGCCGGTCAGCCAGAATTCGACCAGCACGACATGCTCGCCCGCCGCGCCGATCGCGATTACTTCATTGGCCTGGTCGGGAAAGGGCGTCCGCGACATGGCGAAATATTTGCGCACCGCTTCCTCGCCGTCGAATATCGTGCCATTGCCGTATAATTCATAGCGCGGATGCGCAAACGTATCGATCACCGCATCCCATTCATGGGTGATCTCCAGCGCCATATGATCGCGCACGACCTTCAGCCGCGATTGTTCCAGGTCG
>CAJQMX010000187.1 GCA_905479515.1 uncultured Parasphingopyxis sp. | reverse complement strand
CTACCAGACCCGGACCCGGTCTTCGGGAGCCAGATACAGTTCAGCGCCGGGCTGGATATCGAACGCCGCATACCAGGCATCCAGATTGCGCACGGTAAGCGCGCGGTACATGCCGGGAGCATGGCCGTCGGTCTGCACCCGCTGGCGCAGGGCTTCATCGCGCATCTTCGTGGCCCAAGTCTGGGCATAGGCGATGAAGAAGCGCTGGTCGCCCGTAAAGCCGTCGATAACCGGAGCTTCCTCACCATTCAGCGACGCGCGATAGGCGTCATAGGCCGCCTGCAAGCCTGCAACGTCGGCGATATTCTCACCCAGCGTCAGCCGGCCGTTGAGATTCAGGTCGGGGAAGGGGGCATAGGCGTCATATTGCGCGGCCAGAGCATCGCCCTGCTGATTGAAATTGGCGAGATCTTCTTCGGTCCACCAGTTGCGCAGCGCGCCAGTGGAATCGAAAGCCGCGCCATTATTGTCAAAGCTGTGGCTGATTTCATGCCCGATCACCGCGCCGATTGCGCCGTAATTGAAAGCCGGGTCTGCCGCTGCATTGAAGAAGGGTGGCTGCAGGATCGCGGCTGGGAAGTTGAGGGCGTTCTGCACCGGCAGGTTGACCGCATTCACGGTCTGCGGCGTCATCCACCATTCGGCCCGGTCCATCGGCTGGCCGAGTTTTGCGAGTTGATGCGCATATTCGGCTCGCTCGCCGCCAATCATATCGGCATAGGCATCGTCGCCGGTCACCGTATAATCGGCATAGTCGCGCCAGCTGTCGGAATAGCCGACACCGACAATGATCGTTTCAACCTTGCGCAGGGCTTCAGCGCGGGTTTCTTCGGCCATCCAGTCGATCGAGCGGACCCGTTCGGCAAAAGCGTCGGTGATATTGTCGACCATCGCCTGAACTTCCGTTCGGGCGGACTCCGGAAAATAGCGTTCGGCATAGAGCCGGCCAACCGCATCGCCGAGATACTGGTTTACCGCGGCAAGCGCGCGCTTGTCCCGGCTGCGTTGTTCGGGCGTTCCCGAAAGCGTCGTGCCGTAAAAGGCGAAATGCGCCTCATCGATAGCCGTGGGGAGCACATCGGCATGGCTGTTGATCTGATGGAAGATCAGCCAATCCTGCCAGGCTTCGATTGGCTGTGAGGCGACGAGCGCGGAAAGACCGGCCAGGCCATCGGCCTGATAAGCAGCAAATTTATCCTGATCGTTCAATTGCGCGGCGGTGAGAAACGCGGTCCAGTCCATGCCCGGTGCGCGGCTATCCAGTTCGTCGCGATTCCATACAGTGGCGGACTGGGCAAAATCTTCCGTTTGCTCGCGCGTATTATGGGCCTCGGCGATCTGCATTTCGAGATCGAAAATGCGCTGCGCTCTCTGCGGCGCGTTGTCGATGTCCGCCGCTGTCAGAAGGCGCTCGATATAAGCGCGATATTCGGTGCGGATTGCAGCGAGGGATGGATCGGAGGAGAGATAATATTCACGTTCCGGCATGCCGAGGCCGCCCTGCAACAGATAGGGCAGAACCTCGCCCGGCGTTGCCAGGCCTTGGGTTACGAACAGGCCGAACAGATTTTCTGTCTGGTAATCGGTATTATTGAGCGGATCGACATCGGCGCGCAGCTGCTGCCCCAATATGCGCGAAAGCTGAGTGGTATTCTCAATCGCTTCGAAGCGCTCGATATCCGCCTGCACAGGCTGCATCCCAGCCTCATTGATTGCATCCACATCCATGAATGCGTTGTAGAAATCGGCGATCCGCGCTTCGTCCGTGCCCGCTTCGGGGTCGGAAGCGACGATTTCGGCGATCATCTCGGTCACCTGACGTTCGGTCTCGTTGAAGGCGACGAGGAAGGCCCCGATGCTGGAGCGATCGGCTGGAATTTCAGTGTCCCGCTGCCATGCGCCATTGGCATAGCCGTAAAAATCATCGCCCGGATTCACACTGGTATCCATCGCGGAGGTGTTGATGCCGATCTCGGTTCCCATGCCGATTTCGGTTTCTTGCTCGCTCGTACAAGCGATGGGGCCGGCTATGACGGCCGCACCAAGGAGCAGGGCGGATAGAAGACGGGTTTTCATGGACTCAACCTCTACGACAGAATTTTTCTGATGGTTTCATACGCCCCGTGCTGCTTCCCTCCAAGGTCGTTCGTCGAATGTTATCGGCGGTTCTTCCCTTGACGCGCGCCGCCCGCTACTCAGTGACCTCAAAAGAGGGGACGAATATCGCCATGAGCGCGCCGACGCTGGATACGAAACTCGATATCAATGGCGAGGCGTTTCGCGCCAATGCCGCGCACAATCGCGCGCTTGCCGAGAAACTGCGCGTCGATGTTGCCGAGGCAGCGCTAGGCGGGACGGAGAAACACCGTGAGCGCCATGTGTCACGTGGCAAATTGCTCCCCCGCGACCGTGTCGAACGACTGCTCGATCCCGGTTCGCCTTTCCTTGAGATCGGCCAGTTGGCCGCCTGCGACATGTATGAAGGGCAGGTGCCCGGCGCCGGGATGATCACTGGGATCGGCCGCGTCTCGGGCCGCCAGTGCATGATCGTCTGCAACGATGCGACGGTGAAGGGCGGCACTTACTATCCGATGACGGTGAAGAAGCATCTGCGCGCGCAGGAGATTGCCGAGCAGAACCGGCTGCCCTGCATCTATCTGGTCGATAGCGGCGGCGCGAACCTGCCGCATCAGGCCGAAGTCTTTCCCGACCGCGATCATTTCGGGCGTATCTTCTTCAATCAGGCCAACATGTCGGCGCTTGGCATCCCGCAAATTGCCTGTGTCATGGGCAGCTGTACGGCAGGCGGGGCCTATGTGCCGGCCATGTCCGATGAGAGCGTAATTGTCCGCAATCAAGGTACGATATTTCTGGCGGGGCCACCGCTCGTTAAAGCCGCGACGGGCGAGGAAATTTCTTCCGAAGATCTGGGCGGCGGCGATCTGCATGGCCGCAAGTCCGGCGTTGTCGATCATGTCGCGGAGAATGACGACCATGCGCTGACCATCGTCCGCGATATCGTTTCTACCCTGAACCATCCGCATGACCCCGGCATCAAGCTCGTCGAGCCGCGCGCACCCAAATTCGATGCGGAAGAGCTGTACGGTATCATCCCCGACGATGTCCGTGCGCCCTATGATGTACATGAAGTTATCGCGCGGATCGTTGATGGCAGCGAGTTTCACGAGTTCAAGGCGCTCTACGGTTCGACCCTTGTCTGCGGCTTTGCCCATATCTGGGGCATGCCGGTCGGGATCATCGCCAACAATGGCGTGCTGTTCAGTGAGAGCGCGCAAAAGGGCGCGCACTTTATCGAGCTATGCTGCCAGCGCCGTATTCCGCTGCTGTTTCTGCAGAACATCTCCGGCTTCATGGTCGGGGGAAAGTATGAGGCGGAAGGGATTGCCAAGCATGGCGCGAAACTCGTCACCGCCGTCGCCACCGCGACCGTCCCCAAGATCACGCTTCTCATCGGCGGCAGTTTCGGCGCGGGCAATTATGGTATGGCGGGCAGGGCTTATAGCCCACGCTTTTTGTTCTCATGGCCAAACAGCCGGATCAGCGTGATGGGCGGTGAACAGGCGGCCAGCGTGCTGGCGACCGTTCACCGCGACGCGGAGAAATGGAGCGAGGAAGAAGCCGAAGCCTTCAAGGCCCCGATCCGGCAAACCTATGAAGACGAGGGCAACCCCTGGCACGCCACCGCGCGCCTCTGGGACGACGGTATTATCGACCCGGCGCAGACCCGCGATGTGCTGGGACTGGCGTTCGCGGCAACG
>CAJQMX010000186.1 GCA_905479515.1 uncultured Parasphingopyxis sp. | reverse complement strand
CGATCCGAACAAGGTCGCCGGCGCAACGCGCTATGAGACACTCAGCTATAACCGCGTCCTGTCCGATAACCTCAAGGTGATGGACGCATCCGCCGTGGCGCTGTGCCGCGACAATGATATTCCAATCGTCGTTTTCAACATCCGGGAGCAAGGCAATTTGGCCACAGTGCTTGCAGGAAGCGGAACCTCGACGACCGTCAAACAAGAAGGAGATGCCTGATGGCGCAATATGACAAGGGCGATCTCGAACGCCGGATGAACGGTGCTGTGGAATCGTTGCGCGGTGATTTGGGCGGGTTAAGAACGGGCCGCGCATCGGCTTCGCTCCTCGATCCCGTGCAGGTTGAGGTTTATGGTAGCAAGATGCCGCTCAATCAGGTTGCCACCGTCAGCGCTCCAGAGGCCCGCATGCTCACCGTGCAGGTGTGGGACGGTTCCAATGTGCAGCCTGTCGAAAAAGCAATTCGCGCTGCCGGTTTGGGGCTCAACCCACAGCTTGATGGCCAGATGATTCGCCTTCCGATCCCCGATCTGACCGAAGATCGCCGCAAGGAATTGGCCAAACTGGCCGGGCAATATGCGGAGAAAGCCAAGATTGCAGTGCGCAATGTGCGCCGCGATGGCATGGACGCGCTGAAAGCCGATGAGAACAAGAAAGAGATCGGCGAAGACGAGAAGAAGCGCCATGAAGGCGATGTCCAGAAATTAACCGATGAAAAGATCGCTGAGATCGATGCAGTAGCCAGCGAGAAAGAATCGGAAATTCTCGAACTGTGACCGCTAAGCCGGCTCGATCCGTGAATGAAACGGCGACCGGCATGAGCAGCGGCGGCAATGGCCCTCGCCATGTTGCCATCATCATGGATGGCAATGGACGCTGGGCGCAGCGCCGCGGCCTGCCGCGCATAGCCGGACATCGCAAAGGCATAGAGGCTGCCCGCGAAGTCGTGAAAGCCGCGGGAGCGCTGGGTATAGATGTGCTCACGCTCTACGCATTCTCATCGGAGAATTGGAGCCGCCCGGCTTCCGAGATCGCCGATCTCATGAACCTGCTACGACGTTTTATCCGTAAAGAGCTTGAGGCGCTGGCGGGTGAGGGCATTCGTATCCGCGTCATCGGCAACTATCAGGCCTTTGAAAGCGATGTCGTGGAACTGATCGACAGCGCGATTGCGCGGACCGCCGAAAACACAAGGGCTACGCTGGTGGTAGCGCTCAATTATGGCTCGCAGTTCGAAATCACCGAAGCTGCTCGCCAGATTGCAACCGACGTGCAGACCGGAACACTGTCCGTAGACGATATCACCAATGAAACGATTGAAGCGCGGCTGAGCACGCGTGACCTGCCGCCGCTTGACCTCATGATCCGTACATCGGGTGAAAAACGCCTCTCTAATTTCCTGCTCTGGCAATCGGCCTATGCGGAGATGCTCTTCACCGATACGCTCTGGCCGGACTTTGGCGAAGACGCGCTTAGGCTGGCCGTTGCGGATTTCACTCAGCGCGACCGGCGCTATGGTGGTCTATGACAGAACGCGCAGCCCCAAGCGGGTTTAGCAATCTCTGGAAACGGGCAATCACCGGTATTGTGCTGATTGTCGTTGCCATCGGTGCGCTTTTCGCAGGCGGCTGGAGTTTTTGGCTGCTTGTTGCCTTTCTGGCCCTGGCGATGATCGCGGAATGGGCCGGACTGATGAAAGCGCCGCGCTGGAAGGCCATTCTCGGGATGGCCATCATGTTGGCGATCATGATTTTTGCGCATCCCCTCTATCGCGCGATGGATGTCACGACCCTGTATGCGTTGCTCGGCGGGGGTGCGATCCTGACCGTGGTTGGATCAAGCATCCGGCTCGGTAGCGGACTGCTGTATCTTGGCCTGGCTTCGCTGGCGATCATCTTCCTGCGCGAACAGGGCGGGGTGGTGCTGACATTCTGGACGCTGGTGATCATCTGGGCGACGGACATCGGCGCTTATTTTTCAGGCAAGACAATCGGCGGACCTAAGCTTGCCCCGAAGTTCAGTCCCAACAAGACATGGGCCGGGCTTGTCGGCGGTGTGCTTTGTGCAGCGTTGGTCAGCGGGGTTTTTGCCTTTCAAACGACGCTGCCCATCCTGATTGTTCCGCTCGCGGCGCTCTTCGCCGTCGTCGCGCAGCTGGGTGACCTCTTCGAAAGCTGGCTGAAGAGGCGCGCAGATGTGAAAGACAGCTCCAACCTGTTCCCGGGCCATGGCGGCGCGCTTGACCGGCTGGATGGGTTACTGCCCGTTGCCATTGGCGTAGCGGCGCTGAACTGTGCAGGGTTGCTCTGATGACAACAGCAAAGCGCATCACCATTCTTGGCGCGACGGGGTCGGTCGGGCAATCGACGCTCGATCTGATCAACCGTGATCGCGATGCCTTTGAGGTCGTCGCCCTGACTGCGAACAACGATGTTGAAGGTCTGGCGAGGATCGCACGCGAAAGCCGCGCCAAAATGGCGGTGATCGGAAATTCCCAGCTGGCTGGCGAACTCGCCGAAGCACTTGCGGGCAGCGGGATTGAAACAGCGGCCGGCGCTGAAGCGATCTGCGATGCAGCCGCAATGGATACCGATCTGGTAATGGCGGCAATTGTCGGAGCCGCAGGAATCCCTTCCGTTATGGCCGCGATAGAGGCTGGCAACACGGTTGGTCTCGCCAACAAGGAATCGCTGGTATCGGCGGGATCTTTGATGCTTGAAGCAGCCAGAAAACGCGGCGTGACCATTCTGCCTGTCGATTCCGAACATAACGCAATCTTTCAATGCTTCGACCATGAACGCCCCAAGGGTATTTCCAGCATCATCTTGACAGCATCGGGCGGCCCGTTCCTCGAATTGTCGCGTGAGGAAATGCGGAACGTGACTCCCGAAAGAGCTGTGAAACATCCCAATTGGTCAATGGGCGCGAAAATCTCGATCGACTCGGCCACGTTGATGAATAAGGGGCTGGAGCTAATCGAAGCCCGCTATTTGTTCGATCTCCCGCCTGATGACTGCCGGATCATCGTGCACCCGCAATCGGTCATCCATTCGCTTGTCGAATATCGGGACGGATCGGTGCTTGCGCAGCTTGGCGCGCCCGATATGCGCGTGCCAATTGCCCATGTCCTTGCCTGGCCGGATCGCATGGATACACCATGTGAACGGCTGAACCTTGCCGAGATCGCCCGGCTGGATTTTGAAGAACCCGATACGGATCGCTTCCCGGCCCTGAAGCTGGCGCGGTCCGCAATGGAGGCTGGCGGTGCCCGACCGGCGATCCTCAATGCCGCGAATGAAGAGGCTGTCGCAGCGTTTCTGGGCAAGCGCATCGGCTTTCTCGATATCGCGGCGATTGTCGCGGGCGTACTGGACAGCTATGCGCCAGACGCGCCGACATGCCTCGATGATGTCTTTGCCATCGACAAAGCGGCACGTATCAAGGCTCAGGAGCAGATGGATAGCTACGCCGCATGATTGAAAGCCCCGGAATTCTTTACTCCATTGGAGCGTTTTTTCTCGTTATCGGGCCGCTCGTGTTCGTCCATGAAATGGGTCACTATCTGGTGGCCCGCTGGTTTGGCACAAAGGTAGAGAAATTCTCGATCGGCTTCGGCCGCGAAATTGCAGGTTGGACCGATAAACGCGGAACCCGCTGGAAGATCGGCTGGTTGCCGCTGGGCGGCTATGTGCAGTTTGCGGGCGATTTGAATGCTGCCAGCCAACCCGACCCTCAATTGAACGCTCTGCCCGACAAAGATCGCGCCGAGCTTTTCCAGTTCAAGCCAGTTGGTCAGCGCTTTCTGATCATTCTTGCCGGACCGATGATCAATTTCCTGTTCGCGATCATTCTCTTCATGGGTATTTTTGCAACCTATGGGCAGGCGCAAAACGCGCCTATTGTGTCCGCAATCGTAGAAGGTTCAGTTGCTGATCAGGCCGGATTCGCTCTTGGCGACGAGATTCGTGCCATTGATGGCCGCTCTATCGATCGTTTTGACGAACTCGCTGATTATGTAGCGCTGCGGCCCGGCCAGGAGATGCAGTTTACCATTCAGCGTGACGGCAGAGATATTTCCATCAGCGCCGTTACTGGCGATATCATCGTTCAGGATCGGTTCGGAAATGAAGCGCGGATTGGTCGATTGGGCATTCAATCCGATGTGCTCGAAATGGAGCAACTCAGCGCATTACAGCTGCCTGGCGCAGCCATAAATCAAACCGTTTCGAGTCTCGAGATGATCACAGTTGGCCTGGGCCAAATTATTTCTGGCCGGCGGTCCATTCAAGAACTGGGCGGGCCTTTAAAAATAGGGCAGATATCGGGCCAAGCGGCCACTTTGGGTATTTATGCCTTTTTATTCTTCATGGCGGCCATCTCGATTAATCTGGGATTCATCAACTTGTTGCCAATCCCCATGCTCGACGGGGGTCACCTGGTGTTCTATGCGGCCGAGGCTGTCCGCAGGAGACCGATTAAACCAGAGGCACAAGAATGGGCTTTTCGCATGGGTCTTGCCGTCTTGCTGAGTTTCATGTTGATGGTGACTGTATTAGATCTGGGTTCATTCGGTCTTTGGGAACGATTGAGCGGGTTGATCAGCTGACTTCGATAAGGCAGGGCAGGATTTTCCTACCGGCATAAAATGATAAGGGCGGTTTGCGTGCATCTGAGTAACCGAAGAATATCTAAGCAGGCGCGGCTTTCTGGGCTGATGCTTGGTACGATGCTGAGCGGGCTGGCAATGCCGGCCTATGCACAGACAGGAGAGGAAGCTCCGCTGGCGGAATTCGTCACCGGTGCGGAAGCGACTGAGCCGGAAAGCGCCCTTCCTGAAGGGCAGGTGATCCGCGCGATTCTGGTTGAAGGATCGCAGCGGATTGAGCCGGATACCGTGCGCTCCTATGTGCAGTTGCAACCCGGCGCGACCTATACCCGCGAGATGCTGGATGAAGCGCTACGCGATCTTTTCCAGACAGAATTGTTTGCCGATGTCGAAATCCGCGACAATGAAGGCGAGCTGACAATCGTCGTTCAGGAGAACCCGGTCATCAACCGGATCCTGCTCGAAGGCAATCGCCGCCTCGACGATGAAGATCTGCGCGCCGAGATCCGCCTGGCCCCGCGTCAGATTTTCACCCGTTCACGTGCACGCGCCGATGTAACACGGATCATCGAGCTGTATCGCCGCCGCGGCCGCTTTGCCGCATCTATCGAGCCGCAGATGGTCACACTCGATCAGAACCGCGTCGATATCGTGTTCGAAATCAGCGAAGGGCCGCGCTCTCGCGTCCAGCAGATCAACGTGATCGGCAATGACGTCTATTCGGACAGCGCATTGCGATCTGAAATGGCGACGAAGCAATCGCGCTTCTTCCGGTTCTTCTCGTCCAGTGATACGTTCGATCCCGATCGTCTGGCCTTTGACCAGCAGCGGCTTCGTCAGTTCTACCTCACCGAAGGCTATGCCGATTTCCGCGTGATATCGGCAGTTGCCGAACTGACCCCTGATCGCAGCGACTTTATCATCACCTATGTGGTGGAAGAGGGTGAACGCTATAAATTTGGCGAACTCGAACTCGACAGTGATCTGCGCGATTTCAATTCGGAGCAATTCTCCAGCTTCATCCCTATGGTTCCGGGCGACTGGTATAACGCCCAGCAGATTGAAGATACGATTGACCGTCTCAATGAAACGGCTGGCCTGCTCGGCTATGCCTTTGCCGAAGCGCGTCCTGAGTTTAATATCAATCGCGAAGACCGAACAATGGCGGTCCGCTTCCGGATTGAGGAAACGCCCCGCGTTTATGTCGAGCGAATTGAAATTAATGGCAACTCGCTGACCCGGGACAAGGTAATCCGCCGCGAATTCCGTTTGCAGGAAGGCGATGCCTTTAACAGCTTCCTCGTCCGGCGGTCGCAAAACCGTATTCAATCGCTCGGCTTCTTCCAGGAAGGTCTGGAAATTGAGCAATCGCCGGGTTCGGCGCCAGACCGCATCGTCCTGACAGCTAATGTTGAAGAAAACGCAACCGGTGAATTGCAGGTTTCAGCCGGTTTCTCGAGCCTTGAACGCTTCATTCTCAATTTCTCTGTTCGCCAGCGCAACTTCCTTGGTAAAGGCCAAGAACTTAGGGCCGGGGTCAATTATTCGAGCTACTCCAACTCGATCGAGCTCGGATTTACCGAGCCCTATCTTTTCGATCGCAATATCGCTGTGGGCGTCGATCTGTTCCGCCGGGATTTCGATTCATTCAATTTTATCGGCAATACCCGGAATACGACATACCAACAGATTAGCACGGGCTTCCAAATTCGGTCCGGTGTACCGCTAACCGAATATTGGACGTTGGCGCTGCGCTATGGTCTTAGCCAGGAAGACATTACGCTTGATGAGAACACGTTCTTTCTGAACGGCGAATGTAGCTCCCTCTTGGCTGGCCGTTTCCTTTGCGACACAATTGGAAACCGGATAATTTCGAGCATCGGCTATTCGCTGGTCTACAATAATCTCGATAATAATGTTCGCCCGTCCAGTGGCCGCCGGGTAATTCTCAGTCAGGATTTCGCCGGTCTGTTTGGCGACGTCCGTTATCTGCGCACGCGCATCGATGCCGATCAATATTTCAATATCGGCTCTGGTTTCATATTCGGGCTCAGCGCCGAGGCCGGCTATATCTATTCGCTGGAAAACCGCGGTGGAGCGGGTATCGATGATGTTCGCCTGACGGATCGCTTCTTCCTTGGTGAACCTCAAATTCGCGGCTTCGACATTCGCGGCGTGGGTCCACGGGTGCAGCGTTTCCAATATGTTTCCGGAACAAACGAATTAATCACTGATCCGCGACAAGTGACCGACGATGCCCTTGGTGGCCGTGCATATTATCTTGCGCGTGCCGAACTTGAAATCCCGTTGGGAGCGGGCGCCAGAGAGTTGGGTTTCCGACCGTCCATTTTCATTGACGCTGGCGCGGTGTTTGGCGTTACCAATCCCAATTTGCAAACTTTCCCATGTTACGACGCCACGACCGGCGATCTGGTCGGTTCTACGCCATGTTCTGGTGGGAGTATCCCTGGCCCAATCGTTACACGCCTGCTGGATTCCAACGGTGCTCCGCTGTTTATCGACAATGTCTCGGGCGTCTTGACTCCCGATGCTACGACAGACGGGACTGCAAACGCCGAAGCAAACCGGTCTATCGCACCGTTTTTTGAACGCTTTGTTGGCGATTCGCCTTCGCCTCGTGTTACAATCGGTGCCGGTGTATCCTGGAACTCGCCGTTCGGGCCGTTCCGTATCGACCTCGCCTATGCCCTTCTTCAAGAAGAAGGCGACGAGGACAAAATCTTCTCATTCAACATAGGAACACAATTCTGATGTTTTCAAAAACCAAAACTTTCTTCGCGGGACTTCTACTCGCCCTTCCGATGGTTGCTGCAACTCCGGTTCATGCGCAGGCGCGCGGCGTTGGTGTGGTCAGCGTAGACGGTGCTATTCAGGGCACAACAGCCTATCAGGCCGCAGCCGCACAGGTTCAGTCCACCTATGCCGCACAAATCGCGCAGGGGCAGGCCCGTGCAACCGCACTTGAAGCGGAATTGCTGCCACTGCAGCAGGCGGCACAGGCGGCACAGGCGGCCCCCGGTGCAACGCAGGAAAGCGCTGGTCCTGCCATTCAGGCATTCACGACCCGCCAACAGGCTGCGCAAGAGGAACTGGCAACGATCCGTCGTCCTATCATTCTGGCCACACAATATGTTCGTGAACAGATTGGCGTCCATTTCAACGCAGCGCTGACAGCCGCAATGACCGCGACAAATGTTGATCTGGTGCTTGAACCGGAAGCCATTGCATCGATGGCCGCCAACTCAGCCGCCAACATTACGTCTGCCGTGACCGCACAGCTCAACACCCGCGTACCGAGCGTTCAGGCTATCCCGCCAGCTGGCTGGAACCCGGGCGACACGCTTCGTGCTGCTCAGGCTGCGGCTACCCCAGCTACAAGCCAGCCTGAAGGCCGGTGAGCGAACAAGAATTGCAGGATAAGGCCGCTATCGGACCGCTTGATATCAAGCGGGTGATGGCGGCCATTCCGCACCGCTACCCATTTCTGCTCGTAGACCGGGTCGAGTCCATCGTTCCGGGCGAATCGATTACAGCCATCAAAGCTGTTTCGATGAACGAAGAGTATTTTCAGGGGCATTTCCCCGGACGTCCGATCATGCCCGGCGTGCTGATCATTGAAGCGCTTGCTCAGGCCGCTGCGATCATGGCGGTTGAAGAACTCAATCTGCTGGAGAGCGGCAAGCTCGTTTACTTTATGGCGATTGACGGGGCCAAGTTTCGGGCACCCGTTGAACCCGGCTGCCTGCTGACTCTCAAAGTGGACTATGCGAAAAAGCGTTTCCCGGTCTGCAAGTTCAGCGGCAAAGCCTTTGTTGATGACAAGATGGTCGCACAAGTCGAATTCACTGCAATGATCGCGGATCCGCCTGAAGACTGAGTTTCCGCGCTAAACCCGGACCCAGCGATCACCGTGGCGGGTTACGCCAAATATGCGCGCAATCATCGTCTCAGACAATGTTTCCGATGGCCTGCCATCCGCAACCACTTGTCCCTTGTCGATCACGATGACCCGGTCGCCATGGTGCCGGGCCAGGTCGAGATCGTGGATCGAAAGAATGACCGCCGTACCATTGCCGGCCTCGGTGCGGAGTCGGGCCAGTATGGCGAGTTGCCATTTCGGATCGAGATTGGCGATGGGTTCGTCGAGCAACAGCGCGCCGGATTGCGCTACCAAAGCCCGGGCAATCATCACCCGTGATCGTTCGCCGGTCGAGAGGTGATCGAGACGCCGGTCGGCCAAAGCTTCGGCATCCAATGAGTTCAAAACCTCATCAATAAGCGCGATGTGCGAATGTTCGGGCAGTCCCAATGCGATAAAATCGCGCGCGGACAAAGGCCATCGGACATCACGGGATGCTCCCAGATAGGCCAGATGTCGCATGCGCTGAACCGGCGATAGCGTTCTTATGTCATCTCCATCTGCAACAACCTGACCGCTGCTTCCGGGAAGCCCGGCAAGCGCGTGCAGCAAACTGGTCTTGCCTGCGCCATTTGGGCCTACGAGCATTGTCACGCTGCCCGCGTCAAAGGAGAGATCACAGGGCGTTAGCCTGTCTGTTTTCCCGACGGCCTGAGCGGTTAAACGAACAGTCATGGGCGTGCGCTCCATCGCATTCGCGCGACCAATGAAAGAAAGAAGGGTGCCCCGAGGATCGCCGTCAACACACCAATGGGCAGCGACCGGTCCGGAGGGGCAAAACGAACGGCTATATCGGCAGAGAGCAAGAGGATCGCCCCGATAAGTGCAGCAGGCAGAATAGCGCGTCCCGGATGGCCTCCGGTCAGCTTGCGGGCGAGCACCGGCCCGACAAGTCCTATAAAGCCTACGGCGCCGCACACGGACACTGCTGCGCCAACACCAATCGCAGTGGCCGCGATGATATTTCGGCGCATTGCACCAATATTATACCCCATTGCCTCAGCGACATCCTCGCCAAGGGCCAGGCGATCGAGAGCCGGCGAACATTTAACAAGATAGATCATCGCCACAAACGCGGGGACCGCCGCAAATGCTAGCTGCGCAAGGCTTCGATCAACCAATGATCCCATCAGCCAATCATAGGCATCGTAAAAAGCGAAAGGGGAAGGGGCGAGGGCAAGGGCGAGCGCCGTACCTGCACCGGTAATTGCGCTTATTGCGATGCCGGCGAGCAAGAGCGTGGCCGTTTCCGCGCGCGGTCCTGCGAGCATCAACAACAAGCCTAAAGCAATGCCCGCCCCAGCAACGCCGCCAATCGCAACCCCAAACGGGCTTGCAAAGCCGATCAGATAGGCCATCACGACGGCCCCAAGCGCTGCTCCCCCGGTCGCTCCGGTAATGTCAGGCGATGCGAGCGGATTGGCGAAAAGCGCCTGAATCGCCGCACCGCTTGCTCCAAGGATCGCGCCATAAACAAGCGCCAGAAGCGCACGGGGTAGACGCAGCTCGCTGATAACGGTCCAAGCCAGATCCGGATCGCTTGCAATCAGGGCAGGCAGTCCCTGCAGCGGGACAATGATGGATGCCGCAGCCAAGAGCAGCACGAGAAGTCCGAAGCACGTATAAAGCGATCTACTCATTGCGCGAGCGCCGCCCTTAAGCGCATGATTTCCGGCAATAAAGACAATCCCGAACAGGTCCACCGACGACCATCGGTAGAGACGATCCGGGTTTGCGGAGCTCGCTCCAGAAAGCGAAAGCCCGCCCAGAATTGCCCACGCGATGCCTGCTCTTCGCGATAATCGCTACGCACGACGGTGGCTGGCGGATCGATCAACATTTGCTCTGCGGTTACGCGACCTCCCTGATTATCGGGAATCGCAATGCCCGCCAGCGCCAGCCATTGAGCATCAAGACTGCCGGAAGCGACGCTCAGGCCCCCATCGCTCAGAAACACAGCTTCGGTTTGTCTCGCCGGGCGGGTGGTCTCAAGACGGCGCATCGAGGCGATAAAGCGGCGGGCGCGGTCTTCCCGACCCAGCACCGTCGCGACTTGCATGATTGTCATCTCAACATCTTGCAGGGTTTGTGGATAGGCAAGGATCAATATTTCCGCGCCAATTCGCTCTGCGAGCCGTGCCCGGTCACGCGCCAATCCGCCCATTGTGAGTATAAGGTCGGGCCGCATACCGGCGACCGAAGCGATGCTGCCATCATTCGCCCGGTACCGCCGTGCCGTTCTCCAAAAAGCGAATTCGTGTCGATCCTGAGCGAGATGCGTGACCGAAGTGATTTGGTCTGGCTCCGCCAGCAGAAGGAGCAACTCATCCGTGCACATGTTCAGCGAAACGACGCGTTCGGGCATGGCAGCAGACAAAGGGGCGGCGAACCCAGCCCCTAAGGTCAACACGATGCCTATAACGCACCGTGACACCCTTCTCAGCGATTGCATGATGAACTTCAACAACCTGGCACCAGACACACCCTTCCTCCACGACAACTATCGTCACGAAGGAAGCGAAATGCTTCCCGTGCTTGCGGCTGATCCCGGCCGGGCACGGACGACACAAAGGCAGGTCTCCTGACTTGCAGCTCTTGCGCCCATCCCCGCCTTCCCGAACCTGGGTTCAGTGGCCGAAGGGGAAGGCTAGCCGCTTACAGTTGCGGGTACAGCGCCGGATTTGCACCGACTTCCCTTTTCACCGCTCCCGAAGGAGCAGCACCTTTGTTCAAGCTCGCCGCTACGCGCCGCTACAAGGTCTTGTCAAGCGGCAGCGCAGTGGCTAAACGCGCGCCTTCGCTTGCAACGGCTGGTCGGTAACCAGTCCCATGGAAAGCCCGAGATAATGAAAACTGATATTCATCCCGACTACCACATGATCACCGTCAAGATGACCGATGGAACCGAATTCCAGACACGGTCAACCTATGGCAAAGAGGGTGACACGCTCAGCCTTGATGTGGATCCGACATCGCACCCGGCCTGGACCGGCGGCACGCGCAACCTTATCGACACCGGCGGACGGATCGATCGCTTCAACAAGCGTTTCGGCGGACTCACACTCAAAAAAGACTAAGCGTTTTTCGCTTTTTCGAACCTGTTCGATTGCATCCTTCTTTTCCAGTTGTGAAAAGGGGGCTATCGGCGCTCGCCATTCATAGGAGATATTCATGGAAGATTGGGACACGGACGAGGACGGCAATCTCAAAGTGCATAATTTTCACGGCTATGAATCGGCCACTGCACCTGGGTTTGTATTGCTGAGAACACTGTTTTTCAGTGATAACCCTGATCTTCCCTTGAACACGCCTGACGGATTTCAGGTGGCTATGGCGCCGCACATGGCGCGGAAACTCGCTGCTGATTTGCTGGCGAACG
>CAJQMX010000185.1 GCA_905479515.1 uncultured Parasphingopyxis sp. | reverse complement strand
GACATGGGCCTTATCCGTCTTTGCAGCGACAATCAGTCCGGATGTGCCTTTATCGATCCGATGAACGATCCCGGGACGCGCTACACCGCCAATTCCGGATAGATTCCCGGCACAATGGTGGAGAAGCGCGTTCACCAGGGTTCCGTCCGCATTTCCAGCGGCAGGGTGAACGACCAGCCCTGCCGGCTTGTCGACAACGATCAGATATTCATCCTCAAACGCTACGGTCAGCGGGATATCCTGTGCGATTGCCTCAGCAGGTTCCGGGGCGGGGATCGAAACTGTGAAACTCTGGTCTTTTTTGACGGTTCTTTTGGGATCGCGGGCTTCTGCACCACCCACGGCGTGCACATTGCCAGAGGAAATCAGCTTTTTCAGCCGTTCACGCGAAAATTGCGGCAAGGTGGCGGCGAGCGCTCTGTCCAGCCGCCAGCCATCATTTTCCGCTGAAATGCGCGCTTCCAATGTCGACATATCCCCCGTCATCGCCTAGATATTTGGGGGTGATCGTCACAATATCAAGAGCCGCTCGGGAGCGAATTCTGACCGAGGCGGCAGACTCACCCGAGACCGAAATATGCGGCCTGCTTTTTGGTGAAAAATCGCACATTGCCTACACTCAACCAACTGCGAATGTTGCCAATAATCCGGCAAACAGTTTTGAAATTGATCCGGCGACACTGTTCACGGCCATTCGGGCTGAGCGCAGCGGAGGCGCGCATATTATTGGCCATTACCATTCCCATCCAACCGGACTTGCCCAGCCTTCAATGCGCGATGCCGAAATGGCACTTGAAATCGGCCGATTATGGCTCATTGTGGCTGGTGATGAGATGGGCCTATGGCGCGTGATCTCCCCGGGGCAGTTGGAACCTGTGGAGCTAGCTCTTGCAAGCCCATCGCCCAACCGACATTAGAGGTTGGCGCGTAGATAATGGACAGGGACCGCCCGACAATGGACAGCAAAAGCGTTGAATTTGCGAGCCTTTTGGCATCGCGCCTGTGTCATGATCTGTTGAGCCCGATTGGCGCGCTCAACAATGGCATCGAATTGCTCGCCGATGAGCATGATCCCGAAATGCGCGAACGCTGCATGGAGCTGCTTGCCGAGAGCGCCAGGACATCAGCCACAAAGCTCAAATTTTTTCGTTTGGCATTCGGCGCTGCTGGCGGCTTTGACGACGAAATCGACAGCCGTGAGGCCAAAACCGCCATCGAGGGTCTGGTCGGCAACACAGGCCGAGTGGAACTGGAATGGATGGTCGAACAGCCGTCCATGTCAAAAGCCAAGATCAAGATCCTGCTCAATCTCGCGCTGATTGCGGCCGATGCGCTCGTGCGCGGCGGAACGTTGCTGGTGGGTGCGGAGGGCGGAGAAATCGTGGTTCGCGCAGAAGGAACGCGCATCGTCCTTGATCCTGAGCTGAAAACCGCATTGCTCGGCAAAACCGATGAAGAAGCGCTGACCCCGCGCGCTGCAGCGGCCTGGCTTGTCCATGTGCTGGTTCAGGAAGGCCATGGCGAAGTAATGGTCTCTGAGCCTGAGGATAATGTCCTGCTTTTCGGCGTAACTTTCGCCAACTGAGCCTTCGGGTAAACGCCTTCTTAACCAACAAGGCCCATCAAGGCTGTCTAGAGACTATCCTGGACGGGCTCGATGGAAGACCTACTGGCTGAATTCATTGCCGAAACGCGGGAAACGCTGGAAACGATTTCCGGCGAAATTGTTGCTTGGGAGGCCAATCCCAAAGACAGCGGGCGGCTTGATGCCGTTTTTCGCTTTGTCCATACCGTCAAGGGCAGTTGCGGTTTTCTTGATCTCACACATCTGCAACGCGTCAGCCACGAAGCGGAAAGCGCCCTTGCGGACCTTCGCGACGGAAAACGCGAACCGACACCGGGTCTAGTCAGCACAATTCTCGCAATAATTGACCGTATCGGCGAGATGACAGATGCTCTGGAACTGGGCGAAGACATTGATGAGACGGTCGACGAACCGCTGATCGCCGCTCTCACTGCTTCCGATGATGACGGAAACATTCATCCTGCTTCAAATCATGGCATTGCCGAGCATCGCAACCCTGCTCGCAGTATCCGCGTTCCTCTTGAGCTGCTTGACCGGTTGATGAGCGGTGTCTCTGATCTTGTGCTCTCCCGCAACGAACTGTCACGCCAGATCCGCCAGGCGAATAGTGACGATCAAGTCGACGCGGCGTTTGATCGCATGTCCGCCTGTGTCGCTGAAATGCGCGACGCAATCACCTGGGCCCGTATGCAACGGATCGAGAGCCTGTTTGCGGCATTGCCCAGGCTGGTTCGCGATCTATCCGCGGAACTCGGCAAGTCGGTTGTGCTGGAGATTGACGGGTCTGATGTGGAGCTTGATCGCGAAATGATCGAGATGCTGCGCGACCCTTTAACGCATATTGTCCGCAATGCCCTTGATCATGGCATCGAGGATCCGGACGAACGACAGAAGAACGGCAAGCCCCGCGACGGGATCTTGCGGATCAGCGCGCGCCAGTCGGGCAATCAGATCCAGATCAGCATTGCCGATGATGGCCGCGGAATCGATCAGAGAAAGCTCGGAGACCGCGCAGTCCAAAGTGGCAGTGTCGCGGCGGATGTGGTGAAAGCCATGGACGACAAGGAAACGCTGGATCTCGTGTTTCAGCCCGGCCTGTCTACGGCTGATGCGGTCAGCACAGTTTCGGGTAGAGGCGTTGGCATGGATGTCGTCCGCTCGAATGTGGAGCGTATCGGCGGTACGATCGAGATTGAAAGCACAGTGGGCGAAGGCACAAAATTGTCGCTGCTCGTTCCATTGACGCTGACGATCATTCCGGCGTTGATCTTTGGCGTGGGAAGTGCCCGCTACGCGATACCCCGCTCCAATATTGAAGAGATCGTATCTCTGAAAAAGGGCCGGGCTCAGGTCAGCACCATCGGCGGTGCCGAATTTGCCAGAATTCGGGACAGCCGTGTTCCGGTCGTGCGGTTGAGGAACTTGCTTGAGGGCAAAGCACCAGAAGAGACTGATTCTGAATACGCCGACGATCATCATCTGGTGATTGTCCGTTCCAGCCGCCGTGAGCGCTATGCTATTCTGGTATCCGCTGTGTTTGATCATGAGGAATTGGTCGTGAAGCCCGCGGCACCCGGGATCATGGGCGCGGGGATTTACGCCGGTACGGCACTGCCAGACAACGGGATGCCGCTACTTTTGCTCGATATTGCCGGACTGGCGACTGCCGCTGGCCTCCAATTGTCGCTCAACAGCAACACGCAAAATGATGCGCATTATCCCGAGCAAGTTTCCGCCAGCCCCGATGCCTTGTTCTTTGAAGATAGAGACGGCCGATGCCGGGCCGTTCGAATGGCGCTTGTCGAGCGAATTATTGATGCGGACGTTTCGCAAATTGCGGAACGCGCCGGCGCGTTGCGACTGGTGTGGAATGACGAAGCACTCCCGGTAGTGACATGCGCGCCTTTGCCGGAAACCGGCAATGTCCGGCTGCTGCGTCTCAGCGATGGTGACAATGCAATTGTCTACGCCATCAACAGCGGTGCGGCTGATGTTGGACCAATGCCCGCCGCATTCGAACCAGCGGTTCGGCCGGGCCGCATCGCCGGGGTTGCAATCGTTGGTGGCGGGCCGGTTGAGCTGCTCGACGCACACTATCTCTTTTCCGAATTTTCGCGCGGCGCGAGTCAGCACGCTGACAAGCAGCAAACCGCCAATCCCCTTTGTCTTGTAATTGGCGGCGATGATATGTGGCGGCGTGAACTGCTCGCTCCACTGATCGAGCTGGCCGGATATCAGGTTACTTTTGACGAGACGGTCGACGCAGCACTGGTGATAGATGCCAGCGACGCGGATTATGCTGCTGGTGAAGGGCAGGACAATGTCGTGCGGCTTTCCGCCGATCCGTCACCCGGCAAAGGCAAGCTTTATCGCTATGATCGCACCGCGATCATCGATGCGCTTCACGCGCGACTGAAAGCGAAGGGATAGTCGCCATGGACCAGCTATATCTTGTTGCTGAAACTGGCGGCGAACGGTTCGCGATGCCCGCAGAAACCGTCGAATCGGTCATCACTGCATCCGAAATCATTCCCGTGTCACTGGCCGCACCAATGGTTGCGGGCGTTGCGGCGATGCGCAGCAAGGTGATCACGGTGATCGATACCATTGCGGCAATTGATGGCCGTCCTGCGTCAGTGTCAGCGGGACAAACGCTTGTCGTTATATGTGTTGATGATTTTCTCTACGGCCTCGCTGTTGAGGAAGTCCATGATGTTTGCGAATGCGCAGAACACCCTGAAAAGCTGAGTGCTGCATTCGACGCGGGATGGCGCCGGATTTCGACTGGCGTGATCGAGGTGGATGGCTGCTCCATGGTTGTTATTGACCCCGCTGCATTGATCCTTGCTCCGCAGGTCAAGGCTGCATGAAGATGATCCCGCACATAACCATTAACGCCAAAGTTACCGCGCGCCTGTACTCACAACGCGCTGGATGTTCGTCAGGAGCAGTTGTGTGAAAAAAAGTCTTGTTATCGACGATTCGAAAGTCATTCGAAAAGTCGCTCGCCATATGCTTGAAACGCTCGATTTTTCGGTGGAGGAAGCCGGTAACGGCGCTGAAGCGCTTGAAAGTTTGAGGCAGAACGTGCCGGAAATTATCCTGCTGGACTGGAATATGCCCGTCATGGACGGCATGGAGTTTCTCAAAGTGCTTCAGGATATGGCTCTGGAAAACCGGCCAAAGATCATTTTTTGCACGACCGAAAATGATGTCGATCATATACGGCAGGCAATGGACGCCGGTGCCGACGAATATATCATGAAGCCGTTCGACCGGGAAACACTGCTAAGCAAGATCGAGTTGGTTCAGAATGAGGTCGATCGTGGCCAGCCGGCCTGAGACCCATAAACCAAACTCGCAGAGGCGAGAAAGAACCCGTAATGTTCTCGTTGTCGACGATTCTGCGGTTGCGCGGCTTGTCGTCCAACGGGTGATCAACGAAACGGACGGTTTCAAAGTCATTGGTCATGCCGGCAGTGCCGAAGAGGCGCTTGAAAAGCTCAAAACCCTGTCCGTGGATCTGGTCATCCTCGATATTGAAATGCCGGGCATGAACGGTATCGAGGCGATCCCGCACATTCTCCGCACAAACCGAAATGTGCCAGTCCTCATTGTCTCGTCCCATTGTGATGAAGACGCCGAAGCTTCAATTCGCGCGATGGCAATGGGTGCGAGCGACCTGATACTAAAACCCAACAGCCCGGTATCGAATGAGAGTTTTGCAGCATCTCTACTCGAGAAAATGAGACGCCTGACTGAGCGTGCTGCCAATCTGGAACAGGCTGTGCACCCGCAAGGCCGGTCGACCGAAGCTGCGCTAACTCCCATGGATATTCGGCGACCGGTCAAATGCCTCGCAATCGGTGCATCGACCGGTGGAATTCACGCCCTGTCGACATTCTTCGCGGAATTGCCGCGTGATTTCACGATGCCAATATTGGTGACCCAACATCTACCAGCAGATTTCATCGTCTATTTTGCGCAGCAATTGCGTAAGGTCTCGGGTCGCAACACGATACCGGCGTGTGACGGCCAGCGCGTCGAGGATGGCGAAATTCTGATCGCACCGGGTGATGCGCATATGGCGGTCAAATGCAGCAACGGCCATGTTCACATCCGCTTTGATTACAACCGGACGCATAATGGTTTTTGTCCGTCCGTCGATCCGATGCTGTCGAGCGTTGCAGAGGTTTATGGCAGCGATGCTGTTGGGATTGTGCTGACCGGTATGGTCCGCGATGGTGTCATTGGAGCTGGAAAGCTTGCGAAAGCTGGCGGCGAGATCTTGGCCCAGGATCAGCAAAGTTCGGTTGTCTGGGGTATGCCAGGCGCGGTCGCCCGGCAGGGCATTGCAAATGTTATCGCTCCGCCAGTTGATCTGGCAAAGCATGTGGCGCGCCGGGCAAGGGCATTCGGATGCAGGTAAATCCGGTATCCTTGAAAATGCTTTCGTTGCTGCTTGAGGCGCGGACCGGTCAACGGTTGTCGGAAGGGCGGCACTGGCGGGTCGAAATGGCGCTTAAACCGATATTGAAAGCCCATGATATTGCAAATTGCGATGAACTGGCGGCTCGGTTGGTCGAACCGGATAGTGGCCCGTTGTGCAGCGAAACCATCGATGGACTGCTCAACAATGAAACCTATTTCTTCCGCGATAGCAAAGCCTTTGCGGATTTGGTCAATGTTGTCGAAAACATCGCGAAACATAGGCAGGAAACCAAGAAACTCAGGATATGGAGCGCCGGCTGCTCCACGGGGCAGGAGGTTTACTCGCTGGCCATGCAATTCCGGGAGAATGAGGCCCGATGGCGCGGCTGGTCGATCGAGTTGCTGGGTACGGATGTTTCACGGACCGCAATCGACCGGGCCCGACAGGCTGATTTCAGCCAGTTCGAGATTCAGCGCGGGTTGCCGACACGGCACATGCTGCGCTGGTTTGAGCAATCTGACGGTCGTTGGCAGATCGATGATGCATTACGCCAGATGGTACAATTTCGGCATCACAATGTTCTTGGAAGTCCGCCGCCCGGTCGCTTCGATCTTGTGCTGTGCCGCAATGTCCTGCTCTATTTTCCGCAGGCCAATCGCAGCTTGGCGCTCGAGAATATCGCGACTGCGCTGGCATCTGATGGCGGCTTGATGCTGGGCGCCGGTGAGACGGTTCTGGGCTATACGGACCGGTTCGAAATATTGCCTGGCGTCAGGTCTCTGTACCAACTTTCACCCGCTGAACCGCTTCAGATATCAAGCGTAGCATAAGCTTTGCCCTTGACGTTGGTGCAGAATTTGGGCGGTATCCCACCAATGCCGAATGACAGGCCCTTTTCGAAAGATATTCGCCAGTTTGGTGGAAAATTATGCCGATGACGATCGTCGATACACCATCTCCGAATTTCAATGATCGCAAATTGCCGGTGTCGATGCTGGTCATGCATTATACGGGCATGACAGACGCCGCCTCGGCCATCCGCCAGCTTACCAACCCGGATGCGGGCGTTTCTTCGCATTATGTGGTCAATGAGGATGGCACTGTCCTGCAACTGGTCGATGAAGGGAAACGCGCATGGCATGCCGGGGCATCCTATTGGCGCGGTGTGACCGATGTGAATTCTGCGAGCATCGGGATAGAGATCGTCAATCCCGGCCATGAATTCGGCTATCATCCATTTCCCGATGATCAGATCGCAGCGGTTGTCCGGCTGACCCATGAAATTCACAAACGGCATGATATTCCGCGCGCCAATGTCGTGGGCCATTCGGATGTCGCACCCGCGCGCAAACAGGATCCGGGCGAGCTTTTCCCGTGGGACAAGCTGGCACGGCTCAATCTAGCGCTGGCCCGGCCCGAGGATGCGGTCACGGATCCGGGCTGGACGGACAGTGCCTTCCTTATCGCGCTCGAGCGGTTCGGCTATGACATAGAAGACAAGTTGGCGGTCGTCGTTGCGTTCCAGCGCCGGTTTCGGCCTGAACTGATTGACGGGACGATTGACGGCCAGTCGCGCGCTATTCTTTTCCGTTTGCTATTGGATCGCGAGCAAGGGAACGCTAGATAGGCGAGGCCAGAGGGCTGGGCGGCCGCGGGGCATTTATGCCGCGAGGAAAGTCCGGGCTCCATGGACCCACGGTGCCGGATAATGTCCGGCGGGGGTGACCCCAGGGAAAGTGCCACAGAAAGCAGGTTGCCCAAGGCTTCGGCTCGGCGATATTGAAAGGGTGCGGTAAGAGCGCACCGCGCGCGCCAGCAATGGCCGCGGCACGGCAAACCCCACCGGGAGCAAGACCGAATAGGGATGGCACATAGGCTTGGGTTCGGCCTGTCGTCCGGGTTGGTCGCTTGAGGGCGGGAGCAATCCCGTTCCTAGAGGAATGGTCGCACAGGCGGAGTGATCCGCTGGACAAAACCCGGCTTATAGGCCCTCTGGCAGTGATCTGCGGCACAGCCGCATAAAGCTGCGCCTGCTTTACGAATCAGAGAATTTGGTTCACACAATCGCATTCAAAATGAGGGGAACAGATATGAGCTTGATCGATCGCGCAAAAAATATTCTTTTGTCGCCCAAAACCGAATGGGCGAAGATTGATGCAGAACAGGGCTCCACAGCGGGGCTATTTACCGGTTATGCAATGATATTGGCGGCTTTGCCGGCCATCGGGACGCTTATCGCATTTGCGCTGTCGTTCGGGCCTTATCGGTTTTTTGGGATGAATTATTTCCTGGTCACGGCGATTGCCGGTTACGTTATCGGTCTCGGCATTCTGTATTTGATGGGTATTATTGCCAACGCATTGGCGCCGAGCTTTGACGGGGCGAAAAATAGCCTGTCGGCGATGAAACTTGTAGTCTACTCGGCTACGCCTGGCTGGGTTGCCGGCTTTTTCGGCTTCATTCCGGGTCTGAATATTTTGCTGTCGCTCGCCGCATTCGGCTATTCGGCCTATCTGATTTATCTGGGCAGCCAGAGCGTGATGAAAGTGCCAGAGGGCAAAGCTGTCGGCTATACCGCAGTCACAATCATCATCTGGAACGTCGCATCCTTTGTCGTGATGGCCGTTATCATGAGCGTACTGATTTCGTCGATCATCGGTACGGCGGGGCTCATCGGAGCGGCGTCTTATCGCTAAACACTGTATTGGGCGGTTTCGTCCGGACAGATAAAATTGTCGTGGAGCGGGTCATAGCCAATAAAGGCGGTGGCCCGTTCCTCTATTGGGAGCTAAGCTAAGCAGTTATGGCAGGCGGACGAAGACAGAAAGATTGGGGTTTTCCTCGCTGGCGTGGATATGAATCCTCTCGCGACACGGTCGAGGTGCGTATCTGCGACCGTCATCTCTGCGAAGAACCGGGTGACCGGCCTGCGCCCAAATCGCCCAACAGCCCGGATCGCTGGTATTTCTGTGAGAAGCATGCGGCCGAATATAACCGCAACTATAATTATTTCGAAGGTCTGAACAAGGAACAGCGCAAGCAACGTGAGCATGATGAGCAGCGCGACGCGAGCGGGTTTGGTCAGGCGTCACATTATGGCTGGGGCGGCCCCGGCGATGGAACGCGAAGCTCTGATGAGATGCTGGCTCTGGAAATACTCGAACTTGAGAGTGATGCAGATATTGATGCTGTGAAAAAGGCATGGCGCAAGCTGGCCAAGGAAAATCATCCCGATGTAACGCCGGATGATGAAGAGGCGGCCAAGCGTTTTCAGGCCGCACAGGCGGCATGGGATGTGCTGCGCACTGCCGAAGAGCGCCGCACCTGGAAGGGTGCCTAAGCCTTAGACGTAGCGCTCGGCCGTTTCGCGGATCAGGGCGATCATGTTTGGAATGCCCTGGGTTCGGTTTGAGCTCAGCTGGTTCTTGAGATCAAAGGTTGCGAGTTCACCGGGAATGTCGGTCGCAAGGATCTCTGCCGGGGAACGATCCTGCACCGTTAGCAGCACGAGCGCGATAATCCCCTTAGTAATCGCGGCATTGCTATCAGCGAGAAAGTGCAGCCGCCCGTCTGGCAATTGCGTTGGATATACCCAGACCGATGCTGAACAGCCGCGCACCAGTGTCGCGTCGGATTTCAGGGCTTCGGGCATCTCGTCCAGCGTGTGGCCGAGATCGATCAGGAGCCGGTAACGGTCGTCGCTATCGAGAAAATCATATTCCTCGCGGACATCGTGAAGAGTGGTGGATTGGGTCATGCCCGGTCATTTAGGGGCTGGCTGGCCGCGCGTCACCCCAGTTCATCGTCCACGTACGTCGCCCCGGCATGATGCCGGGGCCTTTTCGGTAGGGCGATATGGGCCGGGCCAAAAAGATTCCGCGGGGCGAGCGGAATGACGAACTTTGGTGTTTCTAGAGTTCGATACCCGCGGCGATCGCTTCGAGCTTGCGAACCCGTTCCTTGAGGTCAGCGACTTCGATCCGCGATCCCGTGCTGGGTGCACGGACGTCGCCGGACAAGGTTGCCGCCTGTTGGAGTTCGAGCCGTTTCAGATCGAGCCATCCGCGCCAGCCCCTCAATGCAACAAGGCTGGCGATCATCAAGCCAATCAATCCGGCTGCCGTTGTGGCCAGTGTCGGGATTTGATCCTGCATGATTATTCCTTTCTTTCCTGAACCTGTATTTTTAGCTGTGCGTTCTGTCGCGCAGGGCTTCGATTTCATCACCAAGCCGATTGCTTTTATCGGTGGCGATCCGTTCGAGAACCGCGATGCGATCCTTCAACTGTTTGATCTCTTCCCGCATCCGTCCGGCATCGGGGTCGACGAGGCGGCGTGGTTCGCCATTCGCGTCTTCAACGATCCCTTGCTCTGCCTTGTACTTTGCTCTCAGAACACCGGCTATTGCGGTGATCAGAACGATGGCAACGACCATCGAAAAAGGATTATCAAACATCTAGCATCTCCCTGAACCTTGTTCCTGTTTAGTTGAGCGGTTTGTCCCGCAAATTTTCTATTTCTTCGCTGAGCACAGTCGAGCGATCTGTCAGGATCCGCTCCAGCGTTGCCACTCGCTGTTCGAGCCGTTCCGTTTTTGCCGCATATTGCGCAGCACTTTCAGCCGTCATTGTTGCATTGGCCTTCAACTCTGCCTTGCGGAGCGAGAACCATTTGCTGCCAAATATCCAAAAGGTTACGGCGGCAATCGGGAAGGCAACGGTGATGAGCAATATGATAATGGTTTCCACGAACCTTCTCCCTATTCGGCCTTGTCGCGAAGGCGTTCGATTTCCTGATCGAGGCCATAGCCACGGTCCGTGACGATGGTTTCGACATTGGCAAGGCGGTTTTTCAAGCCGGCCAACTCGTCGCGCAGCTGCGTATTTTCCTGGTTAAGCAGTTTGATCTCATCCTTGGTCTGGCGATCGACCTGCGGATGATGGGCCCCGCCCATACCGTCATCGAGGGGGT